>JANQLT010000153.1 GCA_028280455.1 Kiloniellales bacterium | reverse complement strand
TCAGCCTTCGGCTTCGCTAAGCCTCCACGCCCTCTCCCCCGACGGGGGAGAGGGATGCGCAGGCTTGGTGAGGCGCAGCCGAGCCTAGCCGGAGCTGGGTGAGGGGGCGGTTCGTTTCCTTTTGGTAGCGGACCGGTGACGCTTCCGCCCAAGCAGGGAACGCCCTAGAAGAACGCGCTTACCAGAAGCGGACGCGGCCCGTGTCGACGTGGATGAAGCCGGACTTGGTGTAGAGCCCGACACCGCCGCGCTGCATGTCGAGCGCCGTCTTGCGCAGGGCCAGCAGGTCGCGGCCGGGCAGCGCGATGTCGGCGGCCATGCCGCGCATGTGGAAGCTGCGCTTGGCGACGCCCTTGCTCTTGTTGCGCAGCTTGGCGTTGGTCTTGGGCGAGCGGTAGCCCGAGATGATGTGGAAGGGCTCGGCGCTGTCCATCTTGACGTGCAGGTCGTGCAGGAAGTCGAGCAGGCCGGTGTCCATCCGGTAGACCTCGTCGGTCCGCCAGTCCCGCAGCACGTGGTTCAGCTCCGCCAGGCCCGCCTCCTGGTAGGCCCCGTCGGCGTGATAGACGGTGGTCAGCTTCTCGCCGGTGTGGATGTTGTAGAGGCTGAGCAGCTTCTCGGGATAGACGGCGGCACGCGCGATGCCGGAGAGCGAGCTGGCGGCCACGAAAGCCGGCGCGGCCAAGGCCAGGAATTTGCGGCGGCCGAGCGCCTTAGCGGTACGGTCTGACATCGAGTGGTCGTCCCCCAGTGAACAAAACGGGCGCGCCCGATCCTGCAACCTGCGAATTAGTCTTGTTGCACCATAGTGTTAATCGATTCTTGCCGCAACCCGAAGCAAGGCTTGACTACTCGCCGACCCGGCCGCTGACGTTGGAGCGCACCAGGGCCTCGCGCAGGCGCTTGTCGCGGTCGTAGATGTCGTCGCGGAAGTGGACCGAGGAATCCTTGTTCACCCAGGCGGTCAGGTAGGTCAGGTGCACCGGCAGGGGCTCGTCCAGCCGGACGATGCGGCGCTTGTTGTTGCCGATCGCCGCCTTGATCGAGGCCAGCGACCAGCCCTCCATGCCGGCCAGCACGACCTCCGCCAGGTTCGCCGGGTTCTGTACGCGGATACAGCCGTGGCTGAAGCTGCGTACGGTGCGGGCGAAGAGCGACTTCGAGGGCGTGTCGTGCAGGTAGACGTTGAACTGGTTGGGGAACATGAACTTGATCCGGCCCAGCGCGTTGCCGTCGCCCGGGTCCTGGCGGAACTTGTACGCGATCCGCTTGCCCTTGAGCGAGGGCCAGTCGATGCTGCCGGGATCGAGCACGGCGGCGTCGGCGCCCCAGCTACTGAGCACCGTGAAGCTCTTCTTGCTCAGGTACCCCGGGTCCTTGATTACCGCCGGCAGGATCTCGTTGCGGGCGATGCTCGGTGGCACGTGCCAGTAGGGATTGATGACGATGTAGGTCATGTCGCCGCTGAACACCGGCGTGCGGTGGTAGGGCTTGCCGACGACGACGCGTGAATCGTAGATCGTCTTGGGACCGTCGACGACCTTGAGGATGAAGTCGGCGAGATTGACGAAGATGTAGCGCCGCCCGAGGTCGTCCGGCATCCAGCGCCGGCGCTCCATGTTGAGCAGCATCTGGTCGATCCGCACCTCGACCGGCACGTTGAGGGCCGCGCGGGTCTTCGGCCCGACGGCGCCGTCCTGGTCGAGGCCATGGCGGTATTGGAACCACTTGACCGCTTCCTCGAGCTCGAGGTCGAAGAGCTCGGGATCGGCGCCCGGGCTCTCCAGGTCGCCGGCTTCGACCAGCCGCTGGCGCAGCAGGGCGACCTGCGGGTCGCGCATGTCGAGCTTCAGGGTCTCGCCGTCGGGCAGGCGGCTCCAGCCGCCGGCCTGCTGGATCCGCCGGTAGTCGGCGAGCGCCGCCTTGAGCCGGGCGTAGTTGGCGCTCTGCGGCGCCAGGCTCGCCAGGTAGCCGACCGGATCGGCGCTCGAGGCCAGTGTCGTCAGCAGGTTCAGGGACTCGACCGGGTCGGGATAGATGAAGACCTCCGAGTCGACCTTGTTCGGCTGCACCCGCCCGGCCGAGAGGTCGCGGCCGAAGTGCACCAGGGTGCGCGTCAGGGTGAACTCGAGATCGGCCAGGGCGGCGCTGTCGCTGGCGCTCAGGCCGGCGCTCAGGGCGGCCGCGTCGTAGTTGGCCGGCACCAGGCCGTCGGCGGCCGAGCCGGCGATCACCTCGACCAGACTGCGGCCCCGCGCCTCGACCGCCGTCTCGCCGACCCAGGCCGGCTGGAAGCCGCGCGCCTCGTAGAACGCGCGGATCGCCAGCAGCTCCTTCTGCCCCGCCGCGCCCTGCGGCAGCGTCATCTCCAGGTCGAGCCGCTCCTCGAGCGAGAGCGCCAGCGCCTCCAGGCCGGCCGCCCGCACCTGCGGCGAGAGCAGCGGGAGGCTGGCGAAGAGGCAAACGGCGAGGGCGCGCGTGGCTAGGCGGCGAAAGGGCATCATGCGCTCGGGTCCTTGTCGTAAGTCCTTGGATGACCAGATCTAGATTCCGACCGGCTCCGCTGGCGGCTAGTATAGGTGGGCTCATGGCCAGGCGCACCAGGACTGTTCCGTGACGACACGAGCTTTGATCGCGCTGGCGGCCCTTTGGCTGTCCCTCGCCCCGCCCGGCGGCGCGGCGCGCGCCGAGTCGGCCGCGCGCCTGCTGGCCATGGACGCCGGCATGTCCTTCGCCCTGGCCCTGCGCGAGGAGGACCCGAAGCGGCGCTCCCTGCTGCTGGACGAGGCGCAAGGCAAGATCGACCGGGTCTTGAGCGCGTTCCCGGACAGCCCGGAGGCGCAGAAGCTGCGCGCCGACGGCAAGCTGGCCGGCGTCTCGACCTCGATCCTGGCCGCCGCGCGCCGCGCGGTCCGCGCCGAGCTCGAGCAGGGCGGCGAGCTGCCGCCGGGCGAGCGCGACCGCTGCCTGACCCGGCCGACCATGTCCTGCCTCTTCGACTTGGCCGCCGTCACCGCCCGCCGGCACGAGTCCCCGGCCGGGCGCAGCGCGCTGATCGCCCAGATCGCCGAGGCGCGGGCCCGCGGCGGCGAATTGGAGAAGGCCCTGTCGCTGGTCCGCCCGCTGGCCTACGGCCGCCCCAAGGGACCCGGCACCCGGGCCGTCACCGAGATCGCCGCCCTGCAGGCGGTGGCCGGCCCGCTCGACCTGGCGCTGGTGACCGCCCGCAACCTTGACAGCCGGGCGGCGCGCGGCCGGGCGCTGGCCAGGATCACCGAGGCCCTGGCCGCCGACGGCCAGATGGACGCGGCCGACAAGGTGGCCCAGTCGATCGGCCATCAGGCCTCGCGGCTCCGCGCCGAGGTCGCCATCGCCCTGGCCGGCCCGCCCAGCGAAGAGTCGCTGGCGGTCGTCGACGAAGGCATCGAGCGGGCGCACCGCCTGCCCGGGCGCCTGGAAAGCGATGCCGCCCTGGAGGCCATCGCCGAGGCGCTGGTCGAGGCCGGCGACCTGGAACGGGCGCAGACGGCGATCCGGCTGATCATCGATCAGGTCCCGCGCCAGCGGGTCGGCAGCCGCCTGGCGCTGCACCTGGCGGCGACGGTGGCGATCGAGCCGGCGATCGAGATCGCCCGCGAGATCGGCGGCGCCGCCGGCGAAGCGGCGCTCCTGGTCAGGCTGGCCAAGGCCCGCCTGGAGGCCCGCGACATGGCCTCCGTGGCCGCGGTCCTGCAGCGGCTCGAGGCGCCGACCGCGCGCGGCCAGGTGCTCGACGGCATCGCCAGCCAGCGGCTCTCGGCACCCCAGGCCAAGCAGCTCGCCGAGGCGGCGGCCCAGATCGAGGATCCCGGCGAGCGCGCCCGCGGCCTGGCGATCGCCGGCCGCTCCCTGGCGGCCCTCGGCGCGAGCGGCGAGGCCGAGGCCCTGAGGCGCGACGCGCTGGCGCCGCTCGCCGAGCTCGATCCCTGGCGCCAGGCGCCGGCGCTGCTCGAGGTGGCGGCCATCGACAGCTATCTGGATCGCGACGAGGCGGCGCTGCAGACCCTGGCGGAGATCCCCGCCGGGGCGCTCTGGTACGACCAGGCCCAAGGCCTGGCCCGGGCGCTCGCCGCCAAGGGCGCCGGCGGGCCGGTTCTGGCCATGGCCGAGTCGCTGAGCGACCGCGGCGACCGCGAGCGCTTCCTGCTGGCCGCGGCCCTGGCCTTCGCCGAGGCGGGCCGGACGCCCGTCGCGCTCAGCGTCGCCGAGGCGATCGAGACCGCCGAGCGGCGCGACCATGCGCTCTTCGGCATCGCCAAGGCCGGCCTGGCGGGCACCGCCGACCCCGCCGCCGCCGCGGCGATCTTCGAACAGGCCGCCAGCCTGCAGCAGGACGACAACCTGCTGCAGGAGTTCGCCGCCGCGCAGTCGGCCGCCGGCGATCTTCTGGGCGCCCTGCGCACCGCCGAGCAGATCGAGTCACCGAGCCCCAAGGCCCGGGTCTACGTCGACCTGGCCGAGAAGCTGCGCAACCCGCTGGCGTCGCAGTAGGAGGACCTGAGGCCATGGCGACGACGCCGCGCAAGTCCGCCAAGAAGGCGGCAAGAAAGGCTGCCCGGGAACCCGCCGAGAAAGCTGACGCGGCGCTGGACCAGCGGATCCTCGAGGCGACCTTGGCGATGGCCGACGAGGAGGGCTGGTCGAGCCTGCGCCTGCGGCGGGTGGCCGAGCGCCTGGAGCTGCCGCTCTCCGAGGTGCTGACCCACTACCGCGACCTCGACGCGGTGGCCGACGCCTGGTTCCGCCGCGCCTTGGCGGCCATGCTCTCGACCCCGCCGGACGAGATCGCCGCGCTGCCGGCGCGCGAGCGCCTGCACCTGGTGCTGATGCGCTGGTTCGACTGCCTGGCGCCCTACAAGCGGGTCACCGGCGAGATGCTCTCCGGCAAGCTGCACCTGCCCCATGCGCACCACTGGGTGCCGATGATCTTCAACCTCTCGCGCACCATCCACTGGCTGCGCGACACGGCCATGCTGGACGCCGGCGGCCGCCGCCGCGAGATCGAGGAGGTCGGCCTGACCGGCCTATTCCTGGCCACGCTCGCGGTCTGGCTGCGCGACGAGAGCGAAGGGCAAGCGCGCACCCGCGCCTTCCTGGCGCGCGGGCTCGGCCTGGCCGACGACATCCTGGCCCGCTGCGACCGGCGCCGGCCCGAGGCGGCCTGAGCCAAGCAACCGGAGGCGCGCGACGCGGCCGAAAACCCGGGCTTGGCCCGTTGTTTTCGGGACCTCCCGGGGAACATTCGGGTTAACCCCAAAAACTTCAGGCCTATTAGCCTTCGCTTAAAGCTTTCGGGCGAGCTTCTTCCTATCCATTGCAGAAAAGCGGCGCCGCGGACCGGCTTATTGGCGGCGCGCAGCTCGAGAGCTTCGTCTCGCAGGCCCGGTGGCCGGTCCGTGCCCTATTGACTGGACCATGAAGGTGTCTTCAGCCATGCAGAATCTGCGAATCAGCACACGCATCGCCATCGCCGTGACGATCCCGATTGTCGGGCTCCTGGCTCTCGCGGCGATCCAGATCGCCGACGCCATGCGCCGCTCCAACGACATGGCGCAGCTCGGCGAGCTCGGCCGCCTCGCGCCCGTCATCAGTGAGGTCGTGCACGAGCTGCAGAAGGAGCGGGGCATGTCTGCCGGCTTCATCGGCAGCGGCGGCGTCGCCTTCGCCCAGGACCTGCCGACGCAAAGAAGCCAGACCGACGAGCGCCAGGCGCAGCTTGCGGAAGCGCTGGCGTCCTTCGACCGCGACGGCCACGGGCGGCTGCTCTCGGAGCGGCTGAGCGCAGCCGAGGGCATGCTCGGCCGGTTGTCGGAGACCCGCGGCGGGGTCTCAGGACTGACCCTGAAGGTCCCGGAAATGGCCAAGTACTACACCGGGACCATCGCGCAGCTCCTGGCCGTGGTCGAGACCATGGTCAAGCTGACCGACGACGCGGCCACGCTGAAGACCATCTCGACCTATGTCGCCTTCCTGCAGGCCAAGGAGCGCGCGGGACTGGAGCGGGCGATGGGCGCCGCCGGCTTCTCCGCCGGAGAGTTCAAGCCGGCCATCTACCAGAGGTTCCTGCAGCTCATTGCCATGCAGGACACCTTCCTCAGCAGCTTCGCCACGACGGCCTCGGAGGAACAGACCCAGGTCCTGCAGCAAACCGTCACCGGCGGCGCGGTCAACGAGGTCGACCGCATGCGCAAGATCGCCATCGACAGCGTCTCGAGCGGCTCGACCGAAGGCGTCGAAGGCAAGGCCTGGTTCGGCGCCATCACCGAGAAGATCAACCTGATGAAGGCCGTCGAGGACAAGGTCGCCGGCGACCTGCAGGAGCAGGTCGAGGTGCTCGAAGCCAGCGCCAGCGACGCGCTGATGTTCTTCTCCCTGATGGTCGCCGGCATGCTTGCCGCCACGGTCGGCATTTGCGTGGTCTTCGTGCGGGGCATCGTGCTGCCCCTGCGCAAGGTCATCGGCGCCGTGAAGACCCTCGCCGACGGCTCCACCGAGCTCGACATCGACGAGACCGACCGCAAGGACGAGGTCGGCGAGATCCAGGCGGCGGTCCTGGTGTTCCGGGACAACGCGATCGAGATGGATCGCCTGCGCAGCGAGCAGGCCGAAATCGAGAAGCGCGCGGAGCAGGAGCGGCGCAAGTCGACCAACGAGCTGGCGGACGGCTTCGAAGCCACCGTCCGGGTGGTCGTCGACGGCGTCGCCGGCACCTCCTCCAAGGTCAAGTCCATGGCCGAGACCGTCGCCGGTGCCGCCGACCAGGCGCAAAGCCGCTCGACCACCGTGGCCTCCGCCGCCGAGGAGGCCTCGACCAACGTGCAGACGGTCGCGGCCTCGGCCGAGGAGCTGTCGGCCTCGATCGAGGAGATCAGCCGCCAGGTCGCCAAGTCCTCGGAGATCGCCAACTCCGCGGCGCGCCAGGCCAAGGAGACCGACGCCGACGTCGCCGGCCTGGTCGAGGCGGCGCAGAAGGTCGGCGAGGTGGTGAACCTGATCTCGGACATCGCCGAGCAGACCAACCTGCTGGCGCTCAACGCGACCATCGAGGCGGCGCGCGCCGGCGAGGCCGGCAAGGGCTTCGCCGTCGTGGCCTCGGAGGTCAAGTCCCTGGCCAATCAGACCGCCAAGGCGACCGAGGAGATCTCCCAGCAGATCAGCTCGATCCAGGAGGCCACCAACAACTCGGCCAGCGCGATCCGGGCGATCGGCACCACGATCGGCGAGATCAACGAGATCGCCACCGCCATCGCCTCGGCGATCGAGGAGCAGGGCGCCGCCACCCAGGAGATCGCCCGCAACGTGCAGGAAGCGGCGAGCGGCACCCAGGAGGTGACCCGCAGCATCGCCGCGGTCAGCAACGCGGCCAGCGAGTCGGGCGAGTCCGCCACGGCGCTGCTGGACTCGGCCAACGAGCTGCTCGGCCAGTCGCAGACCCTCTCCTCGGAGGTCGACGGCTTCGTCGCCAAGGTCCGCGCCGGATAGAGCGCTCTGCCTGCCGACGGCTCCGGCCGTCCAAGCGAAACGCCGCCCGCCAATACGGGGCTGCGATGAGCTTCCCTCATCGCCGCTTGGTACAACCGGGGCGGCGTTTTCGCCTATCATGCCGGCGTCCGAGTCACGCAGGAGCCGCCGCATGCCGAACGACGACCACGCCTGGGAGCCGATCCTCGCCTTCTGGTTCGCGCCGGGCATGGCGGAACGCTGGTTCCGCAAGGACCCGGCCTTCGACGTCGAGGTCCGCGCCCGGCTGCAGGCGCCGCACGAAGCGGCCGTCGCCGGCGGCTACGCCGCCTGGGCGGAGAGCCCGCGCGGCGCCCTGGCGCTCGTCATCCTGCTCGACCAGGTGCCGCGCAATCTCTACCGCGACGACCCGCGCGCCTTCGCCAGCGACGCCGCCGCCCTGCGCGTCGCCCGCGCCGCCATCGAGCGGGGCGACGACAAGCGGCTCGAACAGGTCGAGCGGCTGTTTCTCTACCTGCCGCTGGAGCACAGCGAATCCCTGGCCGACCAGGAGGACTGCGTCCGCCTCTTCGGCATGCTCGACGAGAACCCCGAATGGCAAGACTACGCCGAGCGGCATCGCGACATCATCGCCCGCTTCGGCCGCTTCCCGCACCGCAATGCCGTGCTCGGCCGGGTCTGCACGCCCGAGGAGGACGAGTTCCTGACCCGGCCCGGCTCGTCCTTCTGACGCCCTTGACCGGCCATTCGCGGCCGGTCTGAATGCGGTCCATGCACGTGCCGCCGAAGCAGGGAGAGACCATGACCAGGATCGCCGTCGCCGCGCTCGCCGCCGCCTTCTTCGTCGGCGCCTTCGCCGAGCGCGCCGCTTGGGCGGAGGAGGCCGCCGAGGCGCTGTTCAGCCGCTATCACCAGGCCATCGAAAGCGCCAAGCAGTGCCGCAAGCTGGACTTCAGCGACGAGGCGCAGGCCCGCATGGGCGGCGTGATCAACGCCAAGGTGAAGCACCGGATCGGCGCCAAGCGCCTCAGCCTGCTGACCGCCGCCCAGCGCGACGCGCGGGCGCTGATCGAGAAGCAAGGCTGCAGTGGCGACGACGTCTCCGCCCTGCTCGCGCTCTTCGACCAGGACCTGGCCCCGGCCCTGCCGCAGTAGCGCGACCGTACGTTGGTCCTAGCCCCCAACACTGTCATGCTCGGACTTGATCCGCCTGCGGGCCGAAGCCCTTCGGCGGGCGAAGGCCCGAGCATCCATGGTCCTTTCCGCACGGTCCTTGCGGTCGGAGGCATGGACCCTCGGGTCAAGCCCGAGGGTGACCATGAAGTGCGTTGGACCGGCAACCGTCACTCCCGTCGTCGCCGTCCATGACGTCGCGAAGGTCGGCCCTATGCCCCCAACTGTCATGCTCGGGCTTGACCCGAGCATCCATGGTCATTTCCGCAGGGTCCTTGCGGTCGGAGGCATGGACCCTCGTGAGAGTCGGCGCGGCGAGCGTCAGGTGTCGCCGCCGCCGTCGCCGTCGCCGGCTTCGCCGATCTCCACCCGGGCGCCTCGGGGCGGCCGGCGGCGACGGGGGGCCGGGCTCGCGGGATCGGGGTCGTCGTCGACCGGGTCCGGTCCGTTGAGGGCGCCGACCAGCTTGTCGATGTCCTTCAGGTGCAGGTCGCGCTGCGGGAAGGGGATCTCGATGCCTTTCTCCTTGAAGGCGCGCGCGATGCGGATACGCAGATCGCTGGAGATGAAGACCACCCACTCGACGTCGCCGATGTAGCCGCGTGCCTCGAAGTCGAGCGAGGAGTCGCCGAAGCCCTGGAACAGCACGAAGGGCTCCGGGAAGTTGAGGATGCGGTCGTCGGCGCGCAGGCATTCCATCAACGTGTCGATCACCAGATCGACGTCCGTGCCGTAGGCGACGCCGACCGGCACCTCGACCCGGCCGATCTTGTTCTTGTGGGTCCAGTTGATGACCGAGGAAGAGATCAGCTCGCTGTTGGGGATGATCACCGAGGCGCGCTGGAAGGTCTCCAGCTCGGTGGCGCGCACGTTGATGCGCTTGACGTAGCCCTCGTGGCCCGAGGCGATGATCCAGTCGCCGACCTTGATCGGCCGCTCGATCAGCAGGATCAGGCCGGAGACGAAGTTGTTGACGACGTTCTGCAGGCCGAAGCCGATGCCGACCGAGAGCGCGCCGGCGATCAGCGCCAGGTTCGAGAGGTCGAGGCCGACCGCGGAGATCGCCAGGGCGGCGGCCAGCGCCACGCCGACGTAGCCGAGACCGGCGGAGATCGAGTGCCGCACGCCGGTGTCGAGGCTGGTTTGCGGCAGGACCTTCTCGTTCAGGACCTGCTGCAGCAGGCGGGTCAGCAGCATGGCCACGGTGAAGACCACCAGGCCGGCGAAGATGTCGCCCAGCGAGATGGTGACGTTGCCGATCTGGAAGCCTTCGACGGCGTCGCGCACCCAGACGCGGAGGTCGGCGACCGGCACGCCCCAGATCAGCAGCAACAGCACCACCGCGAGCAGGAAGATCAGCAGGTCCAGCAGGGCGCGCGCCCAGAACTTGAAGAGGTTGCGCGTCGGGTGGCGCAGCGCCAGCTTGTCCTGCAGGAAGTCGGAGCGCATGGCGCCGCCGATCATCTCGCGGAACAGGCCGCGGACCAGGTAGAGCCCGCCGATCACCGCACCGCTCAGGACCAGGCTCCGGATCAGCTTGAAGCCGAGACCGCCGTAGCCGAGCAGCATCGCCACCACGGCGGCGAAGGCGATGGCGACGACGAGGAACCTGAGGACGGTCCAGAACCGGCTGGCGCTCGGCGCCGCCGCCTCCTCGCCGTCAGGCTCGCTTGCCTTGGTCTCGTCGATGCGCCAGAGCCGGGCCGGCATCAGCGCGATCAGCAGGCCCGCCTCGATGGTGACGGCGATGGTGGCGAAGAGGGACTCGAGCTCCAGGGAGACGTCCAGGCCGGTCGTCGCGCCGAGCATGAAGACGTGGAAGGCGAAGACCCCGGCCAGGAGCGTGATCCGCCGCGCCAAGGTGCGGGCGTTCTCCGGCACGAACTCGACCAGCCGCCAGGCCGGCTGGTAGGGCGCGAGGCCGGCCCGCGCCGCCGCGCGCACCACGACGAAGAAGATCATCACCTCGCAGAAGGTGATCAGCATGTCGGCGAAGAGGCCGGTGACCAGGCCGTCGGCCGCCCGCATGCGGTTGAGGATGCCGCCGAAGATCAGCGCCGGGATCAGGCCGTTGGCCAGCGCCTCGGTGCTGGCCGCGGTCAGCCGGCGGGCATAGCTCGGCTCGCGGATCGCCGGGTCGCGGCCGAAGTAGCGGATCAGCAAGCGCCGCAGGACCAGGCCGACCAGCACCGCCAGCACCAGGACCAGGAGCACGCGGTAGATCAGGGCGTCCTGCTGCTGGGCCGGCGAGAGCTGGGTCCACCACTGCCCCGGCGCCTCGGCCATGCTGCCCCAGTGGCGCAGGAACTCCGGCAGGGCGCGTGAGATGGTGTCGCCCGCGAGCGGAAAGGGCCCGCGTTGCAAGAGGCGGGTCACGCGCTCCTCGCGGGCCACCGCCGAGAGCCGGGTCTCCAGGTCCTTAGCCCGGGTGACCAGCAGGTCGGCCTGCTTCATGCGCCCTTCGAAGCGGGCGATCACCGCGTCGAGCCGCGTCCGCTCGGCGGCCACGTTGCCGGCCTCCGGCGGCTCGCCCTCCGCCGGCGGCGGGCCGAGGGCGTCGCGCTGGTGATAGAGCGGCCGCAGCGCCGAATCCAAGGCGCCCGTCGCCTCGCCGATATCCTCCAGCAGGCCGGTCAGGCGCTCGCGCAGGGCCGCGGACTCGGCGCCGGTCAGGCCGTAGCGCTCGGTCTCGCTCTCGATGTCGTCCAGCGCATTGCCCCAGAGCGCCAGCCGGATATCGACCAGGTCGACCGTTTCCTGGGCAGGCAGCGGCGCGCTCGGCGCGAGCAGCAGGAGGATGACGAGGATCGGACGGAGAAGCGCGCGCACCGAGGGGTTCCGGAGCTGGTCACCAGAGAGGCGAGTTACCTCACCACTCTAGCAACCGCTCCGGGGCCGGGCCACAGATGCCGGAGCGGGCGACTACGAGCTGGACCCAGCAACGATCGGCAAAGAGGTCGAGCGATAGAGCCCGCCCGGGTCGTTGTAATAGGGGTCGGCGCCCTCGGGCAGGTAGACCAGCTCGCGTCGCCAGCCCGGCCCGGGTTCCTCATGCAGGCCCCAATAGGCCTCTGCGATGACATCGGGATCGAAGGGGCCGCCGGCCTCGACGATACCGCAGACGGCGACGACCGCGACATGAACGCCCTCGGGCGCAAGCGCCTTGTGCAGGGCGATGGCGTAGCCGCGCAGCGCCGCTTTGCCGGCGGACAGGGCCGTCCAGTCGGGATAGGGCTCCAGCGCGAGCCCGCCGCCGGTTATCAGGATCGTCCCGGCACCGCGGTCTCGCATGGCCGGCAGGACCCGGTTGACCGACGTGATGGCGCCGCCGAGGTTGGCGGCCATCCTCGCCATCATGAGGCTCGGCGTCATCGCCGTGACGCTGTCCGCGGCCATGTCGGCAGCGTTGTAGATCAGGACGCCGACGTCGCCGTTCCACGCCGCGATGCGGCCGAAGGCGGCGGTCAGCGCCGTCTCGTCCCCGGCGTCCGCGGCAAAGCCGCGTGCGCTGTGGCCTTCGGCGAGGAGCGCCTCGGCGAGGCGGTCGAGCCTGTCGGCGTTCCGGCCGACGAGGGCCAGCTCGAAGCCACCCCGGGCGAAGCGGCGCGCAAGGCTGAAGCCGAGACCGGGGCCGGCGCCGACGATCACGCAACTCGGTTTGGACATGCCGGCTTGCCCGGTCCTTCGGGACCCCAGGTCACGCCCCTCTGCCCCAGCGGCGGCGCGCTCTTTCTCGGCGGCGGGTCCGCTTCGCTGAACCGCAGGGGGCAAGCGATGGCCTTGGCGCTGCCGAGCTCCGCGTGCGGATAGTCGGCGATGATCTCGCGCGCCACGACCTGGGGATGGCGCAGCATCTCGGAGACCTTCAAGACCGGGCCGCAGGGCATGCCGGCCTCGGTCAGCCTCTCGACCCAGTGGTCGCGCTCGCGCGTGCGCAGCCGCGCGGTCAGCAGCGCGCCGAGCGCTTCCCGATTGGCGACGCGGTCCGCCGTCGTCGCGAAGCGCGGATCGCCGGCGATCTCCGTCAGCTCGAGGATCTCGAGCAGCGCGTGCCAGCTCTGCTCGCCCGCGGTGGTGCCGAAGGCGATCCAGCCGTCCTTGGCTTCGAAGGCCTCGTAGGGCGTGTAGGTCGGATAGCCGGTGCCCATGGGCTTCGGGTCGACGCCGCTCGCCAGGGCCAGAGCCGTCTGCAGGTAGGTGAACATGATCCCGGTCTCCAGCAGCGTGGTCTCGACGTGGTCGCCCTTGCCGCTGCGGGCCTTGCGCAGCAGGGCCGCGACGACGCCGAGCGCCGCCAAGACCCCGGCCGCGATGTCGGTGATCGGCGGGCCGCACTTGGTCGGGTGCTCGGCGCCCTTGTCGCCGGTGAAGGACAGGATGCCGCTCAAGCCCTGCATGATCAGGTCGAAGCCGCCGCGCTGCGCCCAGGGGCCGGAGCGTCCGTAGCCGGAGATCGAGCAGTAGACGAGACCCGGGTAGCGCGCCTTGACCGCCTCGTAGCCGAAACCGAGCTTGTCGAGGACGCCGACGCGATAGTTCTCGACCAGGCAGTCGGCCGAGCCGATCAGCGCCCAGAGCTCGGCCTTGCCGGTCTCCGACTTGAGGTCGAGGGCGACGCTGTCCTTGCCCCGGTTGATCATGAAGAAGCTGGCGCTGTCGCTGCCGAGGCTGTCGTCGGCCGAGACGTCCCAGCGCTGGCCGTCGCCCTTCGGCGGCCTCTCGACCTTGATCACCTCCGCGCCCAGGTCGGCCAGCATCAAGCCGCAGATCGGCCCGGCGAGGACGTGCGACAGCTCGACGACGCGAATGCCCGCCAAGGGCGTGTCCAGGTCATTCACCGCAGGCTCTCCCCTTCAAGCGCCGACGAAGACGGGCTTCCGCTTCTCGCCGAAGGCGGCGCAGCCCTCCGCGAAGTCCGCGTGGCCGTAGCAGCGCAAGGCCTCCTCGGCCAACGCTCGGGCGCTCGCCGGGCTCTCGGCCAGGGCCCGCAGCGCCCGCTTGTGCCAGCGGGCCGCGAGCGGCGCTCCGTCGGCGATCTCGCCGGCCAGCGCGCGCGCGGCCTCCCCGACCTGCGCAGGCTCGACGAGGCGGTGAAGGAAGCCGAACGCCAGGGCCTCCTCCGCATCCAACAGGCGCCCGGTCAGCAGCAGGTCCAGGCAGAGGCTCGGCGGCATCGCGCCGCTCATGCTCGCCAGGTCCTCGATCTCGGCGTGCATGCCGAGATTCTTGATCGGGATGCCGAAGCGCGACTCGCGGCCGGCCACGCGGATGTCGGCGGCCGCCGCGATCTGCAGGCCGCCGCCGACGCAGAGGCCCTGCAAGGCCACGACGATGGGCTGCGGACAGGCGGTCATGGCATCGAGCGCGGCACGGCCGACGCGGCTCTCGTCGCGCTGCCGCTCGGGCTGGCCGAGCGCGAGGCGGAACTCGCCGATGTCGCTGCCGACGCAGAAGGCCCGCGCCCCTTCGGCCTCCAGGAGCACGCAGCGGACAGAGGCGTCCTCGGCAATCTCCCGGAAGACCGCGCCGAAGTCGCGGTACATCTCGGTCGTGAAGGCATTGAGCTTGGCCGGGCGATCGATCGTGACCGCCATGACTTGCCCCTGCCGCTGCGTCCTGATCGCCCCCAGGCGCGTCACGCCGACTTCTCCGCGCCCCGCGACTCGCCGGCCGCGCGCAGGTCGTCGCCGAGACTGGACATGATCATCTCGTGGGCGATCCGCGCCGCCTCGTCGGCTTCGCCGGCGCAGATCGCCGACACGAGCGGCTCGTGCCAGTCGTAGAGATCGATCCGGTCCGGCTCGGCGGCCTCGGACAGAGCATAGATCCAGCGGAAGCGCTGCAGCGTCTTGCGATAGATCTCCGAGAGCTGCCGGTGCCGCGCGTGCTCGACGATGGCCAGATGCAGGGCCAGGTCGCGCTCCGCGCGGGCCGACGCTGTCTTCGCGTTCGAGAGCGCGCGCAGGTGATTTTGGAGCGCGTCGCGGATCGACGGCTCGATCCGGGCTGCCGCGAGGCGGGCCGCCATGCTCTCCAGCGCCGCCCGCAGCGTGTAGCTCTCCCAGATCTCGGACGGCCCCAGCGAAGCGACCCGCCAAGCGCTGTAGCGCTCGCAGACGACGAAGCCCTCCGCCTGCAGCTCGGCGAGCGCGGCGCGCAGCGTGCCGCGGCTGACCGCCAGCGCCTCCGCCAGCTCGACCTCCGTCAGCCGGGCGCCGGGCGGGAAATCGCCGGCGATGATGGCCTCGCGCAGCCGGTCGCCGGCCTTCTGGGCCAGGTTCCGCCGCTCGACCTTCAAGCCCTTCAGGGCGACCAGCTTCGGCCTGCCGTCCGTCATCCTGCCAAATCCCGGCGCTCCAAGTCCTTGCCTGCGGGCCCCCGGCGTTTCGGGCTTTCAAACCCCCGCGTTTCGGGCCCCGGCGTTCGCGAAATGCCCTTGATCTTCCCGGTGCGATAAATGATTGTCAACAATTATTCGTCGGAGCGGCGTCATGCGCATGGACGACGGGATCACGCTCTTCGTCGAGGAGCGCGGCCGGGGCCCGGCGGTCTTGCTGGCCCACGAGTTCGGCGGCGATTGGCGGAGCTGGGACGGGCTCGTCGAGGCGCTCGAGCGAGACCATCGCTGCATTCGCTTCTGCGCCCGCGGCTTCCTGCCCTCGGAGGCGCCCCCGGACATCGCCTTCTATGGGCAAGACCTGCAGGTGCGGGATCTCAGGACGATCGCCGAGCGACTGGCGCTCGACCGCTTCCACCTGGTCGGCCTGTCGATGGGCAGCTTCACCAGCCTCCTCTTCGCCCTGACCGGCGCGCAGCGGCTGATCAGCCTGACCCTGATGGGCTGCAGCGACGGGCCGCGCGACGAAGCCGGGCGCGCCACCTACAGAGCCGAGCTGGAGCGCGAGATCGCCCTGCTCGAAGAGCAGGCCGGCGACGGCGCCGTGCGGTGGTTCGCGAACGACCCGGCCTACCGGCGGCTTGCCGACAAGGCGCCCGAGGCCTGGCGGGCCTATCTCGATCGCCTGCGCGGGCAATCGGTCGTCGGCGCCCTCAACACGCTGCGCAGCCTCCACTGGAGCCGGCCGCCGCTCGAGGCGCATCAGCCGGCGCTGCACCGGATGCGGGTGCCGACGCTACTGATCCACGGCGACGAGGATCATCCCCGCGTCGCGGCCACGAACGACTTCCTCGAAAGGACCCTGCCGCGCTGCCGGCGCCTGCTGCTGCCGAAGACCGGTCATCTGGCGCACATCGAGGAGCCCGCAACGGTGACGGCCGCACTGCGGCGTCACTTCGCGGTCTCGGGGTGAGCCTGCCGAACACGGCCGTCACGCGGCGCTGAGCCGCTCCCGGCGGTGCGGCGCGGTGAAATCGATGTCCGGGCCCTGCGGCACCACGCCCGAGGGGTTGATGGTCTTGTGGCTGCCGTAGTAGTGGCGCTTGATGTGCTCGAGGCTCACCGTCTCGGCGACGCCGGGGACCTGGTAGAGCTCGCGGGTGAAGGCCCAGAGGTTGGGGTAGTCGGCCAGGCGGCGGATGTTGCACTTGAAGTGGCCGACGTAGACCGGGTCGAAGCGCAGCAGGGTGGTGAAGAGCCGCCAGTCGGCCTCGGTCAGGCGCTCGCCGACGAGATAGCGCTGGCGCGACAGGCGCTCCTCCAGCCAGTCCAGGCTGTCGAACAGCGCCGTGACGGCTTCCTCGTAGGCCGCCTGGCTGGTGGCGAAGCCGGCGCGGTAGACGCCGTTGTTGACCGTGGCGTAGACCCGCTCGTTGACCGCCTTGATCTCGTCGCGCAGCGCCGCGGGATGGAAGTCCAGCGAGGCGTCGCCCCAGGCATCGAAGGCGCCGTTGAGCATGCGGACGATCTCGGCGGACTCGTTGTTGACGATGGTCCGGCGCTGCTTGTCCCAGAGCACCGGCACGGTGACCCGGCCGCTGTAGTCCGGCAGGGCGCGGGTGTAGATCTCATGCAGACAGCGCGCGCCGTTGACCGAGTCCGGGATCGTGCCCGGGGCCTCGCGGAATTCCCAGCCCTGCTCGCCCATGTGCCAGTGCACGACCGACAGCGAGACGACCGACTCGAGCCGCTTGAGGCGCCGGAAGATCAAGGTCCGGTGCGCCCAGGGGCAGGCCAGCGAGACGTAGAGGTGATAGCGGCCCGGCTCGGCCGTGAAGCCGCCCTCGCCGCTCGGGCCCGCGCTGCCGTCGGCGGTGACCCAGTTGCGGAAGGCCGAGGCCTGCCGCTCGAAACGGCCGCCGATGGCCTTGGTGTCGTACCAGCGGTCCTGCCAGACGCCGTCAACGAGGAGTCCCATGGTCCGATTCCTAGTCTGCTGTTCTTGTCCAAATGATGTGCGAGCCGCCCGCCTCGCCCTTCGTCCCTCGACAAGCTCGGGATGAGGAGGCTCAGGGCGAGGCTCACTTTCTTTATTGCACCGCTCTCATGCTGAGCCTGACGAAGCATGAGCCTGACGAAGCATGACTGCCTTCTCGGGATCGAAGCGGCCCGTCACGGCAGGTCGGCCAGGAGGATCTCGGCCGGGCTCGCGGCGCGGATCTCCAGGCTCGGCCGATCGGTGACGACGGCGCCGTCGCGCGGGCCGAGCGTCAAGCCGCCGGCCTCGACCGCGCCCTCGGCGACGACCAGGTAGGCCCGCCGGCCCGGCGCCAGGGCATGGTTGACCGATTGACCGGGCAGCAGGGTGGCGCCGAGGAGCGCGGCGTCCTGGTGGATCGGCAGGGCGCCGTCGTCGCCCGGCCGGCCGGAGGCCAGGGGCACCAGGACGCCGGCGCGCTCGAGCTTGGGGAAGGCGCGCTGGTCCCAGCGCGGCGCGGCGCCGCTCCGGTCGGGCTGGATCCAGATCTGGTAGATCCGCGTCACCTCGTCCTCGAGGTTGAACTCGGCGTGCCGGATGCCGCTGCCGGCCGACATGACCTGGACGTTGCCGGCCTCGGTGCGGCCCTCGTTGCCCAGGTGGTCGCGGTGGCTGATGGCGCCGCTGCGCACATAGGTGATGATCTCCATGTCCCGATGGCCGTGCGGCTCGAAGCCGCCGCCGGGCTGGATCGTGTCGTCGTTCCAGACCCTGAGCGGGCCGACGCCCATGCGCGCGGGATCGTGGTAGTGCGCGAAGCTGAAGTGATAGCGCGCCGACAGCCAGTCGATGTCCATGCGGCCGAGGCTGTCGAAGGGACGATGCTCGATCATCGGGACTCTCCCGTTGCGCCGGCCCGATGTCAGGCGGCCAGCTTGCGCGCGACCTGGGCGACGTGCTCGCCCTGGTAACGGGCGATGGCCAGCTCGTTGTCGCTCGGCTGGCGGCTGCCGTCGCCGCCGGCCAGGGTGGTCGCGCCGTAGGGCGTGCCGCCGGTGATCTCGCCCATCTCCACCAGGCCCTGGCAGGCGTAGGGCACGCCGACGATGACCATGCCGTGGTGCAGCAGGGTGGTGTGGAAGGAGGTGATGGTGGTCTCCTGGCCGCCGTGCTGGGTGCCTGTCGAGGCGAAGACGCTGCCGACCTTGCCGACCAGCGCGCCCCTAGCCCAGAGCCCGCCGGTCTGGTCGAGGAAGTTGCGCATCTGCGAGGCCATGTTGCCGAAGCGGGTCGGCGTGCCGAAGACGATCGCGTCGTAGTCGGCCAGCTCGCCCGGCGCGGCGATCGGCGCCGCCTGCTCCAGCTTGATGCCGGCCTTGCGGGCGGCCTCCTCGGGCACCAGCTCCGGCACCCGCTTGACCGTGACCGCCGTGCCCTCGACCCCCCGCGCGCCCTCGGCGACCGCCGAGGCCAGCGTCTCCACGTGGCCGTAGCTGCTGTAGTAGAGCACCAGAAGCTTGCTCATCGTCCGCGTCCCTTCCTGTTCCGATCGGCCCCGTCGAGGACCTCGCAGGGAGCATATGGGGCTTGCCCAATCGAGAACAATTAGACGATAAGAGAACTTATTGTTTCTCTGAGTGGACAGAAGCTTGGCCTGCGATCTGGCCGACATGGCGGTCTTCGCCCGGGTCGTCGAAGCCGAGGGCTTCACGGCGGCCGGCCGCGCCCTGGGCCTCTCGAAGTCGGCGGTCTCCAAGCAGGTCGCCCGGCTGGAGGCCGATCTCGGCGTGCGCCTGCTGCAGCGCACGACCCGGCGCCTGTCGCTGACCGAGGAGGGCGCGGTCTTCTTCGAGGGCTGCCAGCGGATGCTGGCGGAGGCGGCCGGCGCCGAGGCGGCGGTCACCCACCTGACCGGCGGCGTGCGCGGCCGGCTGCGGATCGCCGCGCCGATGTCCTTCGGCATCCTGCACCTGGCGCCGGCGCTGCCGGCCTTCCAGGCGCGCCACCCCGCGCTGGCGGTCGAGCTGAGCCTGAACGACCGGCGGGTCGACCTGGTCGAGGAGGGCTACGACGTCGGCATCCGCATCGGCGGGCTGCCGGCATCGAGCCTGGTCGCCCGGCGCCTGGCGGCCAGCCGGCTGGCGATCTGCGCCAGCCCCGGCTACCTGGAGCGGCACGGCCGGCCCGGGACGCCGCAGGAGCTGCGCCGCCACGACTGCCTGATCTACAGCTACCTCGAGCCGCCGCGGATCTGGCCCTTCCGCCGGGCCGGCAAGACGCAGCGGGTCACCGTCCAGGGGCCCTTGGAGACCAACAACGGCGAAGTGCTGCTACAGGCCGCCCTGGCCGGCCAAGGGATCATCCGGCTGCCGACCTTCATCGCCGGCCCGGCGCTCCGCGACGGCCGCCTGGTGGAGCTGCTGAGCGACTGGCAGGACCCGCGCGAGCCGGGGATCTACGCGGTCTATCCGGCGCGCCACAACCTGGCGCCGAAGGTCCGCGCCTTCGTCGACTTCATGGCCGAGCGCATCAGCGAGCCGCCGAGCTGGGAGCCGCCGGGCGGCCCTGGTCGGTAGCTTCGCGCAAGGCCGCCCGCGCCAGGAGCCGGGTCGAGTCCAAGGTCGGCAGGGGCGCGTTGCCGTCGTCGAGGATCAGCGGCAGCTCGGTGCAGCCGAGAATCGCGGCGTCGCAGCCGGCCTCTTTCATGCGCCCGAGGATGGCCTGGATGGCGGCGACGCTGTCCGGCTCGAAGCGGCCGTAGACCAGCTCCTGCATGATGATGCGGTCGATCGCCGCGATCTCGTCGGGCGTCGGCCGGATGCACGCCAGGCTCCGGGCCGCCAAGGTCGCGGGATAGACGTCGCTCTCGACCAGCCACCGGGTGCCGGTCAGCGCCAGGCGCGCGAAGCCGCGCGCGGCGGCCTCGGCCGCGACCACCTCGGCGATGTGCAGCCAGGGCCGCGGCGACCGCGCCGCCACCCGGTCGAATGCCTGGTGGATCGTGTTGTCGGGGCAGATCAGGAAGTCCGCGCCGATCGCCGCCAGCTTCTCGGCCGAGGCCAGCATGAGATCGGCGACGCCGTCCAGGTCGCCGCGCTCCAGGCAGGCGACGTAGTCGGCCAGCGAGGGCGTGTGCATCGAGACCTCGGGATGGCCATGGCCCCCGAGCAGCGCGGCGCCCTCGACGCAGATCGTGCGGTAGCAGAGCGCCGCGCCCTCGGCCGAGCAGGCGACGATGCCGACGTGCTTGGTCATGCGGCCGTGCCGCCGGTGCCTTGCGTCAGCAGCTCGTTTTCCCAACCGAAGGGCGGCAGATAGAGCCCGACCGCCACCATCGGCTCGGCGCCGGCGCGTATCGCGTGGGGCTGGTAGGAATGGTTGTGGAAGGCCGATCCCGGCGGCAGGAGGCTCCAGCTCTCGCCGTCGTGCGTCCACTCCGCCTCGCCCGAGAGCACGAAGTAGAGCTCCTCGATGCGGTGGGCATGCAGGGGATAGGTCGTGTGCGGAAAGAGGATCATGAGCAGGGCGATGTAGCGCTCCTCGGCGAGGAACAGGGCATCGTCCTGGCCGACCAGCATGGCGCCCCAAAGCCGCTCGGCGAAGTAGGCGTTCTCGGGCTCGGGATAGAAATGATCCGCGCGCAGCCAGGTCAGGCTCGGCGACAGCGCTCGCAACGACTCCAGCATCGCCGCGCCGGGTCCGCCGCCGCGCGCGGCCAGGAAGCGCTGCCATTCGGCCGGCGCGGCGAGCCCTTCGGGGCGCCTCGGGTTGCACGACAAGGCGGCGGCGCGCAGCGCGACGAGCAGCCTGGCGACGTAGTCCCTCGCGCCGGGCTCCTCGAGCGACAGCCCCTCCAAGGCCGTCGCCAGGTCGGCAATCAGCTTGCCGGCATGCGCTTCCTCATCCATCGCGCGACGCTAGCACGCGATGGGCAGCGGAAAGCCAGAAGAAACGTCACCGAGTGGGATGGCGGGGACTTCCAGAGCCCACTCGGCGACGTACCCGGGGGAGATGGCCCGGGGATATGACCTGGATCAGGACGGCAGCATCTCTCCGGCCCGGCGCTCGACGGCCTTGGGGTCGCTGAGCAGGCCGGCGTTCAGCTCGCTGGAGACGGGATCGGGATAGATGTCCTCCTCGCCCGCCTCGAGGCTTTCGAGGATCGTCCGCGCGACGTCGTTCGGCTTGAGCTTGTCCATCGGGAACTCCGCCGCCATGGCCGTGTCGACCGGCCCCGGATAGACGCCGGCGACGAAGGTGCCCTGCGCCGCCAGCTCGGCGCGCACGCCCTGGGTCAGGGAATGCACGGCCGCCTTGGAGGCGCTGTAGGAGCCGATGACCGGGAAGTTCACCCGGCCCGCGACGGAGGAGATATTGACGATGGCGCCGCCGTCGTTGCCGGCCAGGACCGGCGCGAAGGCGCGGACCATGTTGAGGACGCCGAAGTAGTTGGTCTCCATCTCGGCGCGCGCGGCGCCGGTGTCCTCGGCGTCGATGATGCCGGCGTTGTTGGCGATGCCGGCGTTGTTGATCAGCAGCGCGACGTCGCCGTGGCGTGAGGCGGCGGCCTCGATCATCTCGGGCTTGGTCACGTCCAGCGCGACCGGCACGACGCGCCCGGCGCCGGCCTCGACGAGCTCTTCCAAGGTCTTGGGGTCGCGCGCGGCGGCGTAGACCTTGGCCGCGCCGGCGGCCAGCAGCTCTTCGACGAAGGCCTTGCCGATGCCGCGATTGGCGCCGGTCACCAGGGCGGCCCTGTCTTTGATCTTGCTCATGCAGGAGATCTCCCGTGGCTTTGCTTGAGTTTTTGGGGAAATAACGTACCGCTCGGTAGGAAAATGGGGGCTTGCCGTGCGCTTTCAAGGGAATTAAGTACCGAGTGGTACAAATTTCCAGGCTCGAGGCAGACGGGTGCGCCATGACACGCGGCCGGCCACGCAAGACGGATCCGAAGCAGGCCCTGGAGGCCGCCATGCGGCTGTTCTGGGAGCGGGGCTACGAGGGCACCTCGATGAACGACCTGGCGGCCGCCACGGGCATGGCCAAGCCGGGCCTCTACGCCACCTTCGGCGACAAGGAGGCGCTCTACCGCAAGGCCCTGAGCGTCTACTTCCACGAGCTGGGCGCGCCCCTGGTCGAGGACCTCGCCCGTTCGCCGGACCCGATCGCGGTGGTCATCCGGCGCTTTCTGGAGACGGTCGCCGAGTCGGTCCGCGGCAAGCACTGCCCGAGCGGCTGCTTCGTCGCCAACAGCGTGGTCGAGTGCTTGGGCGAGCGGCCGTCGCTACAGGACATGGCCCGCGACTACGACGCCAAGCGGCGCGCGATCTTCGTCAAGCGCTTCAAGCAGGCCCAGAAGAACGGCGAGCTGCCGGCCGAGGCCGACGCCACCGCGCTGGCGGAGTTCTTCTCCGGTCAGGCCCTGGCCTTGGCCGTCATGGGCCGCGCCGGCGCCAGCCGAAAGTCGCTGCAGCGCTTCATCGACACGGCGATGACGGTGCTGCCGGCGCGGGTACCGGCCAACCGCTTGCCCAGCTAATGGCCATGTGATATCGGGAGCCGTTCGAAAGTAGCCCCAGGGGCCACAAGGTCATGTTCAGAGGCGGCCACGAGCGACGACGACGAAGCAGCCCGCGCGCCCAGCGCGCCTGAGGGGCCGTCGTCCTTGCCGCCCAAGCCCCCGCTCCGGTCCAGCCTCCGCGCCCGCTAGGGCGCCGCATCCGTGACCGCCTCGGGGGACAGACCTCATCTCAAGGACGCCGGTCGCGCCGGCCCGGAAGGGTCTCGGCAAAGCGATGCCTCCTTGCCGCCCGGCCGTACAGCGAGCCAGGCGGCGCAGCGAACCGGTGAGACCATGACCTTCGAGATCCTCGACGAGCGGCCGGAAGACGCCGCGCTGATCCCGCCCCTGCTGGACCGGACCTTCGGCCCGGACCGCGAGGCCAAGACCGTCTATCGCCTGCGCGAGGACCTGGCCCCGGCAGCGGGCCTCGGCTTCGTCGCCGTCGACCCCGAGGCCCGCATGCTCGCCTCCCTGCGCTTCTGGCCGATCGCCATCGGCCCGGCGCCGGCGATCCTGCTCGGGCCCCTGGCGGTCGAGCCCATGCTGCAGGGCCGCGGCATCGGCCGCGCCCTGGTGCGCCACGGCCTGGCCGCCGCCAAGCGCCAGGGCGTCGCGCTCTGCGTCGTGGTCGGCGAGCCGCCCTACTACGAGCCCTTCGGCTTCGAGAACGCCCAGGCGCGCGGCCTGATCCTGCCCGGTCCCGTCGACCCGGCACGCTTCCAGGTGCTGGAGCTGCGCATCGATGCCCTCGAGGGCGTCAGCGGCATGATCGGCCGGGCCGAGGGCGCCGACCCCGACCCGGACTGGCTTCGCGGCGGCGCCGTCGCCTGAAGGCTGAACGGCGGTCGCTAGGGCGTTTTCCGCTCACGCGGAATCACGACGCCGGAACTCTGAACCTGCTCTGCGGGATTACCGCAGTGACTGTCAGTTCGACCAAAAGCTCTGGGTCGACGAGCGCGGCAACCTTCACTCCAGTCACAGCAGGCCCGGCATCGAATGAAAAGCGCACGCGTCGGGCCTCTTGAATTGCGTCGAGATCTTTATCTCGCACGTAGTACATGGTCGTGGAAACAACGTCTCCGATTGTTCCACCCAGTTCAGCGAGCACCTTCTCTATGTTGTCGATTGCAGCGTGTGTTTGTTTTCCCGCATCACCTCGCGCGATAACCTCGAATTCCTCTGTCCAGCCGACCTGGCCGGTCAGATGCACACGCTTGCCGTCCGGTTCTACAACCGCCTGGCTCATAGGGAACTTAGGGTCAGACCAGACTCCTTTGACGCTGTTCACTCTCAGCCCGGACATTGGCTCATCCCTTCGCGCAACCCGTCGCAGTCAAGGTTTCTATTTTGGAAGAACTGGCTGCAATGAACGATTACTCAGTCCGTATCCGCGACACAGCCGGCCTCCCGAGGCACATCCGATAGGCCGGCGAGACCGAACGTCGCCCTCTATCAGCACACGGCCTAGCCACCCGCCGGCCAAGCCTCGGTGTCGTGATCCGGGTGCTGGTGCGAGACGATTCGCGCCAGCAGCTCGGGCGGCATGTTGGTCTCGGTCTCGCTCTCCGGCAGCGCGTGTAGCTCGGCGAACCAGGCGAGCCGCGCTTCGACGCCGACCTGCGTGCGCGGCTGCACGACGGCCGGATCGTCGAGGCTGCCGATCGAGATGTCGATCTGGTCCTCCTCGAGGAAGCGGAAGGTCAGGGGCGTGCCGCAGGCCGCGCAGAAGCCCCGCTCGACCACCGGCGAGCTGAGAAAGGTCGCCGGCGCGCCGCGGGTCCAGGCGAAGTCCGCCAGCGGGACGATGGCCAGGGGCGCGAAGAAGCTGCCGAAGGCCTTCTGGCACATGCGGCAGTGGCAGATGTGCGGGTTGCTCGGCTTGGCGTAGAGCGCGTAGCGCAGCGCGCCGCACTGGCAACCGCCGCTGTGCACGGCCTTTCGGGTCTCGGACATGGCACGGCCTCCTGCTTCTCCCTACCTAACCGTCATCACGGTTAGGATTGACGAAACCTAGCCGCCTACCCCAGTCTGGTCAACCGCCATGACGGTTAGAACGAAGCCGCCCGAGAGTCCCGCCGCGAAGCCGCCCTCTTACGCGGCGGTGCCGCCGCGCCTGATCGGTGGCCACCTGGCCCTGGATTTCGCCAACACGCTGTCGCTGCGCGGCGCCGTCGCCGAACCGCGGGACCGCCTGGTCGACTATCGCGAGCTGCTGCTCTGGGCCGGTGCGGCCGGCCTGCTGAGCAAGAGCGAGGCCAGGCAGCTACAGCGCGAGGCGCAGGCCCGGCCGGACGCGGCGGACGCGGTCCTCGAGGCCGCCAAGGCGCTGCGCGAGGCCACGGCGCGTCTGCTGGACCCGGCCCTGGCGGGCGGCCCGGCCGAGCTGCGCCTGCTCAACGAAGCGCTGGCCCGGGCGCCGGCCCGCGACCGCCTGGTGGCGCGCAAGCCCGGCTACGCCTGGCGGCTCGACGGCGAGGCGGAGCCCCTGGAGCGGCCGCTCTGGCCGGTGCTGTGGGCGGCGGCCGAGCTGCTGACCTCGGCGGAGCGGGAGCGGGTCCGCGCCTGCGCCTCGGACCCCTGCCGCTGGCTGTTCCTCGATCTGTCGCGCAACCGCAGCCGGCGCTGGTGCAGCATGGAGGACTGCGGCAACCGCGCCAAGGCGCGCCGCCACTACGCCCGCTCCAAGTCGCGCTAGGGTACTGCGCGCGCTCGCTCCCGCCGCAGGCGCAGAATGGCGTGGCCCAGAAGCACAAGGACGATGACCGCGCCGCCGGTCAGCGAGCGGGGGCCGGGGTCCTCGCCCAGTGCGAGCCAGACCCAGAAGGGGCCGAGCACGGTCTCCAGCAGGGTCAGCATCGCCACCTCGGGCGCCGGCAGGTAGCGCGGCCCGAGGGTCAGCAGCATCAGCGCCAGCGGGAAGACCACCGCGCCGCCCAGCACCATCCAGAACCACTGCATCGGCAGCATCGCGGGATAGCCGGCGAAGGGCGCGGCGATGACGGCGCCGAGCAGCATGCCGAGGCCGAGGGCCGGGATCATGTTGACGTCCTTGCGCCGGCGGATGACGACGTAGAAGGCGGCGATGGAGCAGGCGTTGAGCAGGCCGATCAGGTCGCCGGCGAGCGTGCCGCCGCCCAGGCTGCCGCTGACCACGACGGCGAGGCCGGCCAGGCAGAGCAGCATGGCCAGGAGCGTCACCCGCGGCACCCGCTCGCCCAGGAAGAGCCAGGCCATGGCGGCGGCGATCAGCGGCGCGGTGGCGAAGAAGATCAGCACGTTGGCGGCGCTGGTCCGCTCCAGGGCGACCAGGAAGAGGATCGCGCTGATCGCCTGCAGCAGGGCGACCCAGAGGCCCCAGACGCCGAGCGCGCGGAGCTGCTGCAGCACGGAGCCCGGGAATACCAGGGCACAGAAGCCGAGCACGATGGCGCCGCCGAGCAGGCCGCGGCCGACCGAGAGGGTGAAGGCATCGACCCCGGCCAGCCGAATCAGCAGCGCGTCCGGCGTGAAGACCAGCACGCCGGTGGTCGTGATCAGGATGCCTTTTGCATGATCCGACAGGGCCATGACGAGTCCCGCCTCCTGCGTGGACGCTTGTCGATTCGGCCCTGTGATCTCGTCCCGTGCCAGAGGACCCCTGGCGATTAGGCCAAGCCCGCAGGCAGGTCAAGCATTGCCGTGCGAATCTGCAACTCTCCGGTCTGTCGCCGCGGCGTCCCGGACGACGGAACGACCGTCCCCTTGTGTTTTAGAGCGTTTTCCGCTCACGCGGAATCACGGCACCGGCCCGCTCCCCCTCCCGGCCACCCAATAGGATACTGCCGTGGGTGGCCGGGAGGGGGAGCGGGCCGGTGCCGTCCGATTGGAAAATGCTCTAGGCATCCACGACCTCCGGCGGGTGGCGCGTGGCGATGCCGGCCGCGGCGGCGGCCGCCCGCAGCTCGGCGAGGCCATGGCGCCGGTAGTGCAGGGCATGGGCCACCGCCACGGCATCCGCCGCGCCCTCGCGCACCGCCGCGACCAGGTGGTCCGGATGGCCGAGCCCGCCGCTGACGATGACCGGGATCGAGACGGCCTCCGAGACCGCCTTGCTCAGCGCGATGTCGAAACCCTTGCGGGTCCCTTCCTGGTCGACCGAGGTCAGCAGGATCTCGCCGGCACCCAGGTCCTGGCCGCGCCGCGCCCAGTCCACGACGTCGAGGCCGCTGTCCTCGCGCCCATTGTCGGTATAGGCCTCCCAGCCGCCGTCGCCCCGGCGCTTGGCCTCGATGCCGAGGACCATGCACTGCGAGCCGAAGTGCCGCGAGACCTCGGTGACCAGCTCAGGCCTCTGGGTCGCGGCGGTGTTGATGGCGATCTTGTCGGCGCCCGAGCGCAGCAGCCGCTCGGCGTCGTCCAGGGAGCGCACGCCGCCGCCGACGGTCAGCGGTATGAAGACGTTCTCCGCGGTGTAGCGGACGATGTCGGTCAGGTTGTTGCGGCCATAGAGGCTGGCGACGCTGTCCATGTAGAGCAGCTCGTCGGCACCCTCCTCGTAGTACTGGCGGGCGAAGGCCTGCGGGTCGCCGACGACGCGCAGGCCCTCCAGGTTGACGCCCTTGATGAGATTGGGGCCCTTGATGTCGAGCCGGGGGATGAGGCGGACCCGGCTCATAGCGCGCTCGCGTCCAACGTGATGGGCGCCTGCTGCGTGGCATTGGCGATTCCCAAGGCGTCGGCGATCCGCTCCAAGGCCATGCCGTCGACAACGCCGGCATAGGCGGCCTTGTCCCGGGCCTGGGCCTGCCAGGCCCTGAAGCCTTCGCCCTGTTCCGCGATCGCCGAAAGCTCGCGGTCCAGCGCCGCCAGCGACTTCGACACATGCACGGATTCCAGGGGATCGAAGATGATGTCGTCCAGCGCGAGGAAGTCGTAGATCAAGGCCGGAATCGCCAGCGCCGCCGACCAGGCGCCGATGCTGGAGTAGGCCGGGACGAGGCAAGCGTCGGCAACGGCGATCCAATCGCGAAGCGGGCGATGCTCGAGAGCGATGGACTCCGACCGGTCCCAGATCCAGCTATGCGCCTCGGGCGCCATCTTCGGATGGAGCGAGACGAGCACCGGCAGCGCCGAGCGCTCCAGGATCGCCTTGACCTCCGCCGAGATCTCGTTGGCCTTTTGCAGGCTGCACATGCCGTGCTCGGCGTACTGCGGCAGGGACCAGGCAATCAAGGGCTTGTCGCGCAGGCCTTCGGGGAAGCGCGACCTCAAGTCCGCCTGCCAGCGCTGCCGATCCCGCCGCGAGTCCGCGAAGTCGTCGAACTCCATCGCCCCGACGATCTTGACTCGCCGTGCCGGCAGGCCGGCCCCGATGAGCTGATCGGCGACCAGTTGCGATTGGGCCAGAACGGTGCTGTTCCATTGGGTGCCGTAGACCCAGGGCTTGCCGCCGACCAGGCCGAGCGCGTCGAGGGCCGGATAGGCGGTCCTGCGGTAGAAGCTGACCCAGCGGCCCGACGCCTCCTGGACGCAATGCTGCGGGTACTTCCGCCGGATCCAGCTATCGGCCTCGATCGTGTTGGCTTCGCCCGGCCGGCGCTCGAGCAGGCTGATCTCGAAAGCCGGAAAGGAACAGGGCACGAGATAGATCGGGATGCCGGCATCCTGGGCACATTTCAAGGCCGCCACGCGAGACCGAAAGTCCCGGTCGGAGCCGCTCACGATGACATCCGGCTTGATCTCGGCCAGAGCCTCCCGACACCAGTCCAAGAGACGGGCGATATTGTCATGCAGGCGATGATCGTTGGTGCCGTCGTAAGGGTCGAACTGGCCCTTTGCGTTCTCGGTGGTCGGGCCCGGCGACCGCAGGAGATGGACGCCCTCCAGCTCCCCGACCCGCGAGTCGAACTCTTCGCGCTCGCTTTCGCCGCTCAGGAAGACGTGGAACTCGGCCCGATCCTTCAAGCGGGCGACAAGCGGCAGCAAGGTCCTCGCCTCGGTCACGTTGCCGATGGCGACCAGGATCCGCCGCGGCCGGCTTGCCTTGTCCAACAGTGCCGTCATGCAGTGAAGATCGTCGACAGTGTTTGACCTTGGAGAGCGGCGGCGCGCCTAGCGGCGGCTCACGCGCTTTCCTCTTCCTCCATGGCCCAGATCGGCGATTTGAGCTCCCACCCCCGGTTGCCGCCCCGGTCCTCCCAGATGTGCTCGCCGCGCCAGGAGTCGACGATGCGGTAGAACTCCTCCTCGGTCAGGCCGGTGTAGTCGAGGAACACCTGGAAGTACCGCCTCGGGAACTCGCCGTCGAAGCGGCGAACCAGCGCGATGCCCTCCTCGCGCGTGATCTTGCCGTCACGGATCTCGTGCGCGCTGTCCGAGGTCGCCCGGCCGATGCCGAACTTGATGTAGGCCATGTAGTAGTGAAAGCCGTCGATCTGATCGTCCAGGCTGGCGTACTTCGAATAGGTTCCCTCGGAGCGCAGGGGGTTGGGCTGGAAGCCCGTGTGCTCGATGGCGTAGTAGAAGTTCTCCTGGGGGTCCCAGAAGTGGTAGTAGCCCATGAAGTGGATCTCGATGCCGACCGCCTCGATCTCCTTCATGGACGGCGCCATATAGGCCTCGATGTCGCGCTCGGTCAGGCCGCTCTCGATCAGCGATTCGGGGGTCACGCCCGAGAAGTAGTGCTTCTCGTGATCCTCGATGTCGCGCGTCGGGCGATAGGCGTTCTTCATGTCGCCGCCGTATTCGACCTCGCCGTTCTCGCCGTACATGAGCAACGGCACGTCGTATTTGACCGCTATCGTCAGCGGGAAGTTCGTCTGGCCGTAGATGAAGGACTGGAAGGGGTCGCCGATGCGCTCGAAGCCCAGCCTGACCAGCTTCCTGTTGGCGTTGCCGTTCGCCCGGCCCAGCACGTGGTCGAAACCGCCGACATCGATGAAGTTCTCCAGGTTCTGGCGGCCGATGTCGGTGTAGACGTTCGGGGCCCAGGTGCAGGTCAGCGGCGTCATGGCGTGCCGGACCTTCAGGTAGTGCGCGGTAAAGCTGCCGTCCTTGCCGCCGCTACAGGGCACGATCACGTCGTAGCCGCGCTTCTTCCGGAACTTCTGACAGAGGTCGGCCAGCTCGTCCTCGCGCTGTTCCCAGTCGATCGAGCGCTTGTACTCGGCGTAGCGGCAGGCACCGCAGATGCCTTCCTCGTCGAAAACGATCCGCGGCCGCTGGTTGGAGATCGTGCATCTCTTGCAGAACTTGACCTCGCGGGGCACGCCATAGCGTGCGACGATATCGACCCGCTCGGTCATGCGCGCTCTCCCGGCCGTCGCGTTCTCGTTCTTGGGACGCTCGTGTGGATCATGTAGTCGTGCTCCTCCGTTCAGAGAGCGAGGTCATAGTCATGCGCGGCAGCGGCCGTCATGCCTTGCGGGCCACGATGATGCGAAACGCGCCGTCCGAAGCGCGCAGATTGCGCTCGAAGACCGGCGCCAGAAGCTGAAAGCAGAGATCGACGGCCGCGGCCTTGAGCTGCCGCCGCGGCGCCGGCTCGTCGAGCCTGCCCAGCCATTCCAGGATGGTCGGCATGAAGGGGCGCAGGCCGGTGTCCCAGAAGCCCATGAGATCGCGGTCGCCGTAGACCTGGCTGCTTTCCACGACGAAGCCCTGGGCCTCGAGACGCGCGCTCCAGTCCGCCAGGCCGATCTGCTGGGTACAGAAGACCGAGCGGCCGCGGTCGAGACGCAGGTTGCGCGCCGCCGCCTCGCGCCTGCCCTCGGAGTCGTCTTGCTTGGCTTGCCGATAGAAATGGAGCCAGTCGCGGTAGCTCTCGGTCGGCGTGCTGAACAGCAGCAGGCCGCCCGGGCGCAGCACGCGGCTGCATTCGCCCAGCACCTTCTCCAGAACGTGGTCGGGAAAGTCCCGCAGCACGTTCGAGTAGATCGCGGCGTAGCTGTCCGAGGCGAGCGGCAGGTCCGAGCCATCGGCCTGGATCGTCTGCCGGAAAGCGCCCAGCAGGGCCGCCCGGCTGACCATCGAAGCCTTGATGTCGATTCCCAGATCGATCTCTTGCCCGCGCTCGACGAGCGGCGCCCGGCCTAGCTGGCTGGGCGGGTTGTCGAAGACGTCGTCGGCGCTCAGCGCCAGGTCCCGGAAGACGTCGAAGTCCTCGCCGAAGACCCAGTCCATCATCAAGGCGGTGTGGACCCCGTCGCCGCAACCGAGGTCGGCGAAGGGCCCGGCCGGCCGAGCGGCCAGATGGCCGCGCAGCAGGCTCGCCTCCACCGCCTGGATCAGGGCCGTCTCCGGGCGCAACCAGAAGGCACTGAGGTAGGCCCCGAGCAGCCGCGCCTGCGAGGCCTCCAGCGCGACTCGCTCGGCCGACAGAATGGGCGTCAGCACCTGCAACAGCGCCGCGGCGCTGGTGAAGCGCTCGCCCGCCGACAGCTCCGACAGCTTGGCGATGTTCAGGGGCGCGATGCAGCGCTCGCAGAACAGCGAGTCCGCCCGATTCAGCCAGGCGCACTTCGGGCACTCGATGCCGGGCGATGGCTCGCCCCCTTGCCGCTGTCGAGAGCGTGCCGAGGTCACGCCGGCGCCATCACCGCCAGGAAGGCCGAGGCCATGGCGCAGCCGACCGGGGTCTCGCCGAAGACTTCCATGCCGAGGGCGATGCGGTTGAAGGCTTCTCCGTTGGCCTTCTCGAAGGCCGGCGGCAGCGGATGGAAATGGAAGTAGGTCAGATCCTTGACCTGAAGGCCGACTCCTTCGGCCAGCGCATGGACCTCCTTGGGTGTGTGCTGGCGCAGCTTGACGGGATGCTGGAAGCGAAAGCGGTTCGGATCGCCGGGCTCCGGCTCGGCGCCGGCCGCGGCGCCGTCCAGCTTGGTCATTTCCGCGACGTAGCTGTCCAGGGACGAGCGCTCCAGGCCCTTGTCCCGTTCCTCCAGGTACTGCTCCAGAAGGTCCAGGTAGGTGCCGTCCGCCACCTCCTGCTTGGTCAGGTCGTTCAGACTGAAGAGGTTGAAGAGCCGATTGCGGAAGGCCACGACGAAGACGCCGTCCGGCTTCAAGGCCGGCGCGATTCGTTTCAGCAGGGGCCGGTCGTCGGGCAGGTACTCGAGAAGACCGAGGGCGACGACGACGTCGAGGGAGGCGGGCTCGAGATCGAGGGACTCCACGTCGCCGGCCTCGAAGCGCGTCTTGCTCGCCGCGTCACCCAAGGCCTGCGCGGCGCGCTCTCGCGCCCTTTCGACCATGTTCTCCGCGATGTCGACGCCGTAGACGTCGAAACCGCGCTTGGCGAGCGCGACGGCCACGGGCCCCGTGCCGCAGCCGAGATCGAGCGCCTGTCCGCCGGACTTGTGGCGGGCGACGAGCTCCATGGTGCGCTGCAGGCGGACCAGGCCGGAGGGATAGACATCGAGGCTATCGGTGTCGTCGTAGAGATGGTCGTAGTCGGCGAAGATTTGGTTGAAGTAGCTCGTGATCTTCTCTTTGTTCGACATTCGCTGCCCTCATGGATTGTCGGATGGTCGTCGGCAAGGTGTCCGACTCTTCGCTGAGCCGGACGCTCCAAGCCGACCTCAAGGATAGTGAGACTGCTCCCGCATCATGCGGAGCACGTTGGCGTGGTCTTCGCGCGGATACTCCATCGGCGAGGCCGCTTGGCCCATCGCCATGTTGGAGCGAAAGCCGAGGCGCAGGCCGAGGTCCGCGAGAATCTGCAACGTAGTGTCGGAGTAGGAGTTGCAGGGGTGCGACATGGCGACGACCTTCCGGTCCAGCACCCGCTCCAGGTGTGCGAGATTGCGTTCGTACTCGCTCCGCTGCGCCTCGGCCGGGAGCTCGGCCAGCACGGTCGGATGCGCGTAGGAATGCGCGCCCACGACGTGGCCCTCTCGCTCCAAGGCCTGCAGGTCGGAGTCGGTCATCCAGAGCTGACGCGCCGCTTCCTCTTCATCGAATCCGTGCGCCCGCAACATGTCGTCCATGACGGCCCAGTAGCGCTCCGGCCCCAGAATGCGGTCGCGAACGTAGCGGAACCAACGGTCGCCGTCCGAATAGAAGGGGAACTCCGAGAGGTACTGCGCCGGCTCGAAGCCGCGCAGCCGCGCCTCGACCTCCTGTGCCACGGGCGAGGCCCGCAGGGTCTCCTCGAAGGCGGCATAGAAGTCGTCCATCGTCGCGAAGCCCGTGTCGCGGAACCGGCGATAGATCTCCAGCCGCTCCCTCTGGCCCTCGAAGACCGAGGAATAGACGAACCAGAAGGCCGTCAGGCCGAGCTGCCGCATCACCGGGAGGGCGATGTCGAGCTGGCAGCGCAGCGCGTCGTCGAAGGTCAGGCAAAGCTCGCCCGGCTCGAGCCGGTCCTCCAAGGCGCGCGCCAGCCATTCCCGAGCCGGCAGAATACGCGGCAGCCCCACGAAAGACAGCAGCTCGGCGAGCTCCTCGGCGGTGAGCGCCCCCTGCCCCCGCGGATGCTGGGCGTCCCAGAAATGATGGAACATGAGTCCGTGCGGCGTCATGGCATGCTCCCCGCTAGCCAGAGCTATCGCCCGAGCCCAGTTCCTCCGTCGCGGTCAGGAGATCGGCCGGGCGGCCGATGTCGCGCCAGTACTCGTGCACCGGGAAGGCGGCACAGGGCAGCGACTTGTCGAGGACGAGCTGGAGCAAATCGGTCATGTCCATCGGGCCGTCCTTCGGCAGCAGATCGAGCGCCGCCGGCTCCAGGGCGTACATACCGGCGTTGACCATGCAGCGATGGGTCGGCTTCTCCTCGATGCGCGTCATGCGCTCGCCTTCGATGCCGACGACCCCGAAGGGGATCTCGCTCATGTACTCGCGGACGCAGACGGTGGCGATCGCGCCGGTCTGGGCATGGAAGGCCAGGAGATGGCGATAGTCGATCTGCGTGATCAGGTCACCGTTCAGGACCAGGAAGGACTCCTCCGGCCGCGAAGGCAGCAGCTTCAAGGCCCCGCAGGTGCCCATGGGCTCCTCCTCGCGCAGGTAGCGGAGCTGCATGCCGAGCTCGGCGCCGTCGCCGACGTGCGCCTCGATGATGTCCGCCAGGTAGTTGACGGCGAGGAAGACGTTCTTGAAGCCCTGCTCGCTCAAGGCATGGAGGATGTGATCGAGCACCGGCCGCTCGGCCACCGGCAGCATCGGCTTGGGCGTCTCCCGGGTCAGCGACTTCATGCGGCGGCCGCGGCCGCCCGCCATGATGACCACGGGCGCCGAGACCGCTTGCGGCTGAAAGAAGTCGTCGATGCTGACGACCCGCGTGACGCGGTTGCGCTCGTCGACGATTGGGATCTGCCGAAGGTGTTCCGCGCGCATCACGTCGAAGGCCGCTTCGACGCCCTCGGTCTCGCGCACGGTAAAGGGCTGCCGATGCATGATCTCCTCGACCCTGGCGTCCAAGGGCACGCCCCGGAGAATGCCGCGGCGCACGTCGCCGTCCGTGACGGCGCCGACGAGCTCGCCGTCCGCGCCGACGACGATGGCGAACTGGGTGCCTTCGATGTCGATCAGCCGGATCACCTCGACGATCGGCATGTCGGGCGCGACCAGGACCTTCTGCCAGTTGTCCATCGCCCTGCCCTAGCCGGCCCCTCGCTCGAGCTGCCGGCGGGCAAGCTCGAGGTCCTCGGCCGTGTCGATGTCGAGCGAGCGCTCCCGCGGCATCACCTGACCCACCGCACCCTCGCCGAAGAAGCTGCGGCGCTCCCGGAACCACTCGCAGGCGGCGACGTAGACCGCGCCGTTGAGCAGGTAGTGGCGCGGCAGGTCCTGACGCCGCGCGGGCGGCTCCTGGCCGTCGAGCAGGGGCGCCAGCCGCCCGGCGTCGTCGAGCCGGAACATCCAGTGGGGATTCTCTTCCGCCTCGCAGAGCGTCACGCAAGCCGGCGCTTCGGCCTCGATGCAGCGCGCCACCGCCGCGTCGATGTCCTCGCCGCGACGCCCCGGCACGGTCGGCTGGAGCAGCACGAGGTAGTCGTAGCCCCGCTCCAGGCTGTCCAGGGCGTGCTCGACGACGGCGGCCATCGGCGTCTCGTCGCCGGCGAGAGGGGCCGGCCGGGCGAAGGGCACCTCGCAGCCCAGGCCTTCGGCGGTGGTCATGATCTCCTCGTCATCGGAGGTCAGGATCAAGCGGTCGATCGTCTTCGAGGCCCGCGCCGCCTCGATGGTCCAAGCGATCAGGGGCTTGCCGCCCAGGGGCAGCAGGTTCTTGCGCGGCAGGCCCTTGGAGCCGCCGCGCGCCGGGATGATGGCCAGAATGCTCTTGCCGGCGAAAGCCATGGCGGCGGCGACGCGACAGCGCGGCCCGGATCACGCCGAGGCGACCGAGGCCTGCGGCGGGCGCACCGTCGCGGCGTCGGGCACGTCGGCGGTCACCACGGCACCGGCCGCCACCAGGCTGCCGCGGCCGACCCGCAGGGACTGGACGATGACGGCGCCGGTGCCGACATGGACGCCCTCTTCGAGCGCCACGCCGCCGGACAGCACGGCGCCCGGCGCGATATGGACGTGGGCCTCGATCCGGCAGTCGTGATCGACCGAGGCGCCGGTGTTCACCAGCACGTTGTCGCCGAGCGCGACACCGGGCTGGACCACGGCACCGGCCATGACCTGCACCCCCTCGCCCAGCGCGACCGAGTCCGCGATCAGCGCGCTCGGATGCTTGGCGGTGACGAAGCGATAGCCGCGCGCGCGGAAGCGCTGAAAGACCTCGGCGCGCGAGGCGGTGGTGCGGGTCGAGCCGACGGCATTGGCCAGCAGGACGCTGTCGCTCGACCGCGCGAAGATCGCCTCGTCGTCGCCGATCACCGGGACACCGCAGACCGCGCTGCCCGGCCCCGTCAGAGCCGGGTCGCAGACGCCGAGAATCTCCTGGCCGGCCAGGCGCAGCACGTCGATCACCACATGCGCGTGGCCGCCACCGCCGACGAGGATCACCGGCAGGCTCACGCTTCGATCGCCTCGCCGGCGGCGTAGTCCCGAGCCGCGCGGGTGCCGAGCAGATCCCAATAGCGCAGGGGCGTCGCTCCCGTCCCCGGGCGGCGGGCGGCCAGGTTGGACTCGTCGAAGGTCTCGCCCGCGCGGATCGGCGACAGGGCGACGAGGCTGCGGCGGGCGACCGCGCGGTTGGCCAGCTCCGAGGCCGTCGGCCGCTTGTCGGGCGAGCCCAGGGCCGCCTCGACGGTTCGGATGCCGGCCACCATCTCGGCGAAGTCGGCCGGCGCCGTCGAGGCCAGGTGGTCCGGGCCCGGCAGGCCGCGATCCAGGGTCAGGTGCTTCTCGATCACGCCGGCGCCGAGGGCGGCGGCGGCGAGCGGCACCAGCGGGCCGATGCTGTGGTCGGAGAGCCCGACCGGCAGGCCGAAGGCCTCCCGCAAGGTCGCCATGGCCCGGAGGTTCGCCTCGTCGTGGGGCGCCGGGTACTCGGAGGTGCAGTGCAAGAGCGTGACCTTGCCGTCCAGGGCGCGCCGGCCGGCCTCGCTCTCGTAGGCCTGCGCGAAGGCCTCGGCCGAAGGCCGCACGTCAGGCGCCGCCGTGAACCCGAAGGCCAGCACGCCGAGGGCGGCGCGCACCTCGTCCAGGGTGCTCATGCCGGTCGAGAGGATCACCGGCAGGCCGCAGCGCGCGACGGCCAGCAAGAGCGGGCCGTTGGTGATCTCGCCGGAGGCCACCTTGAGGCGCTGCACGCCGACATCCTGCGACAGGAACGCGACTGCCTGCTCGTCGAAGGGCGTCGACATGAACTCGATGCCGCGCGTGCCACAGTGCGCCGCCAGCGCGCGCTGCTGCGCCGCCGTCAGCTCCAGCTTGCGGAGCATCTCGAACTGGCTTTCGGACTCGGCGGTCGTCGCCTGCTGATAGCGCGCTTTCGGCGCCGCGGGGCTCACCAGGCGCGCCGCCGTGAAGCTCTGGAACTTCACGGCGTCGGCGCCGGCTTCCACCGCCGCCTCGATCAAGCGCATGGCCATGGCCGGGTCGCCGTTGTGGTTGACCCCGGCCTCGGCGATGACGAAGACGCGCTGGCCGGTCACGCCGGCACCTCGCCGCCCAGCGGCTGATCGCAGAAGGGCTTGTGCAGCAGGCCCTCCAGGCTGACCGCCTTGAGCAGCCCCTTGATCCTGGCCGAGGCCCCCGGGCCGCCGTAGGGCGGCGCCTGCTCCCGCAGGCCCTCCGCGAAGCCCGGCTCCAGCACCCGGTCGATCGCCGCGCCGATCTCCGCCGGCGTGGTCCCGCAAGTCACGACGCTGGCCGCGGTCGGCCGGCCCTTCTGGCGCGCGCCGATGTTGACGCTGGGCGTGCCGAGCGCCGGCGCCTCGATCAGGGCGCTCGAGGAGTTGCCGACGACCGCGTCGGCCCGCCGCAGGAGGCTCAGGTAGCGGAGCTGACCCAGGCTGTCGAAGGCCTTGGCGCGCGCCGGGTGATCGGCGACCCAGTCGTCGATCGAGGCCGCGATGGCGCGGTTGCCCTCGTCCGCGTTGGGCTTGGTGAAAACGATGCGCAGGTCGCTCTTGGCTTCGAGCACGCTCAGGAGGGCACGGAAGTCCGCCGCCGTGTCGCCCCGCGCCAGCGTCTCCGGGTGGAAGGTGACGAGCAGGCAGCGCCCGTCGAGGGAAAAGTCGAGGGCGGCTTCCAGGGCCTTGTCGTCGAGCAAGGTCAGATGGGTCAGGGCGTCGAGGCCGGGAGCGCCGACCCGGTGCACCCGCCCGGCCGGCTCGCCGAGCTGGATCACCCGCCGGCGGAAGCTCTCGGTCGCCACGAAGTGCAGGTGCGACAGCTTGGTGATGGCGTGGCGCAGGGACTCGTCGATGGCGCCTTCGGTCACCTCGCCGCCGTGCAGATGCGCGATCGGCCGATGGGTCAGGGCGGCCGCCTGGGCGGCGGCGAGGATCTCGAAGCGGTCGCCGAGCAGCACCACCAGGTCCGGCGCCAGCCGCTCGAAGGCATCCGCGAAGCCGATCACGCCCTGCCCCACCGCCTTGGCGATGGCCGTCGCGCTGTCCGAGCCCAGCGGCACCTCGACCTTGGCGTCGATGCGAAAGCCATCCTCCTCGATCGCCCGGTAGGTCAGGCCGTGATCGGGCGAGAAGTGCATGCCCGTGGCCGCGGTCTGCAAATCGAGAGCCGGATCGGCATCGATCTCCGCCATCAGCCAGCGCAGCAGGCCGTAGTCCGCCCGACTGCCGGTCACCACAGAGATCTTGCGCATCGCCCGGCCAGCGCTCAGGCCAAGGCGACCGAGCTTGGTAGGCAGATGAGCCTCGACACCAAGTCTTCGGTCACGGAGAGATCCATGCGCGGCGCCTCGGCGAACATCGGCAGGCGGTGCATGGGGGTCCAGGCCGGCCGGGCGTAGAGGCCCGCCTCGTGCAGGGCCGCGAGCAGCGCGTCGCGGCCGAAGGGACAGCCGGGCTCGAGCAGGATGGTGCAGAGCCAGTAGTTGCTGCGCGAGTCGGGCG
>JANQLT010000120.1 GCA_028280455.1 Kiloniellales bacterium | reverse complement strand
GTTGCCGGTGTAGCCCATGGCCGCGCGCAGGCCGCCGACGAGCTGGTGGATCACCGGCCCCAGCGGGCCCTTGTAGGGCACCCGGCCCTCGACGCCCTCCGGCACCAGCTTCAAGGTGCTCGCCACCTCCTGCTGGAAATAGCGGTCGGCCGAGCCGCGCGCCATGGCGCCGAGCGAGCCCATGCCGCGGTAGGACTTGTAGGAGCGGCCCTGGTAGATGAAGACATCGCCTGGGCTCTCGTCGGTGCCGGCCAGCAGCGAGCCGATCATCACGCTGTCGGCACCGGCGGCGATCGCCTTGGCGATGTCGCCGGAGAACTTGATGCCGCCGTCGGCGATCACCGGCGTGCCGCTGTCGCGGCAGGCCTCGACCGCGTCGACCAAGGCCGTGAGCTGCGGCATGCCGACGCCGGCCACCACGCGGGTGGTGCAGATCGAGCCGGGGCCGATGCCGATCTTCACCGCATCGGCGCCGTGGTCGATGAGGGCCTTGGCGCCGTCGGCCGTGGCGACGTTGCCGCCGACCACCTGCGCCTGGTTCGACAGCCGCTTGGTCTCGCGCACGGCATTGAGCACGCCCTGGGAATGGCCGTGGGCGGTGTCGACGACGATCACGTCGACCTCGGCCTCGAGCAGCGCCTCGGCGCGGCGCAGGCCGTCGCGCCCGACGCCGGTCGCGGCGGCGACGCGCAGCCGCCCCTTCTCGTCCTTGCAGGCCAGCGGGAAGGTCTCGGACTTCTCGATGTCCTTGACCGTGATCAGGCCGATGCAGCGGTAGTCCTGGTCGACCACCAGCAGCTTCTCGATGCGGTGCTGGTGCAGCAGGCGCTTGGCGTCATCGCGGCTGACCCCTTCGCGCACGGTGATCAGGTTCTCCCGGGTCATCAGCTCGCTGACCGGCTGGGTCTTGTCGGCGGCGAAGCGCACGTCGCGGTTGGTCAGGATGCCGACCAGGGGCCCGCCGTTGCGCTCGACCACCGGGATGCCGGAGATCCTGTAGCTCTCCATCAGGGCCAGCGCGTTGCGCAGCGGCTCGTCGGGGTAGATGGTCACCGGGTTGACCACCATGCCGCTCTCGAACTTCTTGACCTTGCGGACCTCGTCCGCCTGCTCGTCGATGTCGAGGTTCTTGTGCACCACGCCGATGCCGCCGGCCTGGGCCATGGCGATGGCCAGGGCGCTCTCGGTCACCGTGTCCATGGCGGAGGAGACCAGCGGGATGCCCAGCTCGATGGAGCGGGTGAAGCGGGTCTTGGTGTCGGCTTGGTTCGGAAGGATGGCGGATTCGGCGGGCTCGAGAAGAACGTCGTCGAACGTGAGAGCCTCGCGAATCTCCATGCCAAACCCCGGTTGTGGATTGGCGCGCCATCATACATATGCGCCGGTCGCTCACAAGCGAATTGCGGCCGCGTCCGGCTTCAGCCGCGATAGCCCGTGGCGACCACGTAGAGCTCGGCGGAATCCTTGCGGCTGGCCGGCGGCTTGATGTGGCGGACCTTGGCGAAGGCCCGTTTCAGGCGCTCGAGCAAATCGCGCTCGGAGCCGCCCTGCAGCACCTTGGCGATGAAGCCGCCCCCGGGCTTGAGAACCGACTCGGCGAAGTCCAGGGCCGACTCGGCGAGCGCGGTGATCCGCAGGTGGTCGGTCGCCGCGTGGCCGGTGGCCGAGGCGGCCATGTCCGAGAGCACCAGGTCGACCGGGCCGCAGAGCGCCGCCTTGAGGCGCGCCTGGGTCTCGGCCTCGCGGAAGTCGCCCTCCAGCAGCTCGACGCCCTCCAGGGGATCGGGCAGCAGCAGGTCGAGGCCGAAGACCTGGCCCGAGGCGCCGACCCGCTCGGCGGCGACCTGGGACCAGCCGCCCGGCGCGGCGCCGAGATCGACGACCACCGCGCCCGGCCGCAGCAGGCCCAGCTTGTCGTCCATCTCGATCAGCTTGAAGGCGGCGCGCGAGCGGTAGCCGCGGCGCTTGGCCTCGGCGACGTAGGGGTCGTTGAGCTGGCGCTGCAGCCAGCGCGTCGAGGCGATCGGCCGGCCCTTGGCGCTGCGCACTTTCTGGGTGGTCTGGCGGCCGGTGAAGCCGGTCCCGCCCCGGCCCTGCTTGCCGCGCGCGCCGCCGGAACGGCCGCCGCGGCCGCGGCTCTTGGTCATAGCGCCTGGTTTGCTGCCGCCTGCCGCGCCAGCCCGCCGCTGCGCCGATGCGCCCGCTTGTGGCGGATCAGGCCGAACAGGATGCCCTCGCGCAGGCCGCGGTCGGCGACGCGGAGCTGGCCGACCGGCCAGGTCCGGCAGATCGCCTCCAGGATGGCGCAGCCGGCGACCACCAGATCGGCGCGCTCGACGCCGATGCAGGGATGCCCGGCCCGCTCGTCGTAGCTCATGGCGGCGATGTCGCGGCAGAGCCGCTCGATCGTGCCGCGCTCCAGGTGCGAGCCGTCGACCCGCGCCCGGTCGTAGCGCGGCAGCTTCTTGTTGATGCCCGACAGGGTGGTCACCGTGCCGGAGGTGCCGAGCATCTGCACCGCGCCGTCGGCGATCCGCGGCGCCAGCCGGTGCTCGGCCTCGAAGGGCGCCAGGGCCTCCATCACCTCGTCGATCATGGCTTCGTAGGTGCCGTTGGTGATCTCGCGGCCGCCGTAGTGCTCGGACAGGGTGACGACGCCCAAGGGCAAGGAGCACCAGTCGAGCACCTCGGGCTCGACCCAGGGGGTCGAGCCGTTGTGGCCGCCGTTGCGGGCACCGTTGCGCCGGACCTTCAGCCAGCTCACCTCGGTGCTGCCGCCGCCGATGTCGAAGATGATCGCGAAGGGCCGCTGCGCCGCCAGCAGCGGCGTGCAGCCGTAGAGCCCGAGGTTGGCTTCCTCGCTGTTGGAGATGATCTCGAGCTTGACGCCGGTCTCCTCCTTGACCCGCTCGACGAAGACGTCGCAGTTGCGCGCGCGCCGGCAGGCCTCGGTGGCGACGGCCCGGGCGTCCGTGACGCCGCGCCGGGTCATCTTTTTGGCACAGACCTTCAAGGCGTCAATGGTGCGAATGATCGCGGCCTCGGAAAGCCGACCGTTGGCGCTCAAGCCTTCGCCGAGTCGCACGATGCGCGAGAAAGCGTCGATGACCCGAAAGCCGTCCTGCGACGGTCGGGCAATCAACAGCCGGCAGTTGTTGGTGCCGAGATCGACCGCGGCGAAAACGTCGCGGAATCCCCCCGCAGCGCCGCGGGGCCGCGACTTCCCATGCCACTGATCAGCCGAGCCGACCACTTGCCTCTCCCGCCCACAGGCTCTCGGGTGGGTTTCCCCCAATGCCCTCCGGCCTTTCGGGCCATCCTAGCCCCAGGCCGGAGCGAGCGCCAAGGGGCTGGCGGCCGGAACCGCTCGGCCGAGGCCCGGCCGCTTCATCATTTCTCAAGCCCAGGAGGTTGAAATCCCGGCGCCCATGGGCCAACCTTCGGCTTATCCGGTATGGGCGACCGCAGGGCCGCCGGCCTTGTCGTGCGTCGCTGCTGGGGGATAGTTTAACGGTAGAACTGCCGGCTCTGGACCGGCCAGTCCAGGTTCGAATCCTGGTCCCCCAGCCAATCCCGACCCTCCAGAGAACGCAGAGTCCTGCCAGGGAGCGGGACCGGTCACTCGACATAGTCTTGCTGCCTAGCGCGCCACGCCGGCAACGCGCCGCGGTCCGACCATCGAGGCGACGCGCTCGCCCTCGCGCGCCTCGCGTCGAATCCAGTCGCGGAACAGTTGGGCCGGCTCGCTGATCGGCAGCTCGCTGGGATGGAGCAGGTAGAAGGCGCTGTCCGAGCGCATGGTCTCCTTCAGGGGCCTGATCAGGGCGCCCCTGGCGAGGAAGTCGTCGGCCAGCCGGCCGCCGCCCAAGGCGATGCCTTGGCCGTCGAGCACCGCCTGGATCAGCACCAGGTAGTTGTCGAACTCCAGGCCGCGCTGGCGCGGCGCGTCCGTGACGCCGAAGCGCTTCAGCCAGGTGTTCCAGGTCACCCAGTTGCGGTCGAACTCGACCAGATGCAGCAGGGTCTCGCCGAGCAGGTCCGACGGCGAGCGCGGCGGCGGCCCGACGCGGGTCTGCAGGTAGGAGGGCGCGCAGATCGGATAGATCTCGTTGTCGAGCAGGTGCTCGGCCGTCGTCGCCGGCCAGCGGCCCCGGCCGTAGCGCACCGCCAGGTCGATGCCGGCCCGCGCCAGGTCGGCGACCGGCGAGGAGGCGACCAGGCGCAGCTCGACCTCGGGGTGGGCGACCCGGAACTTGGCGATCCGCGACATCAGCCAGTAGGACGCGAAGGCGACGCTGGTCGAGACCGTGACCTCGGACTCGCCGCGGGACTGGCGGATCTCCACGGCCGCGTTGGCGATGTTCTCCAAGCCGATCGAGACCGCCGACTGCAGCCGCAGGCCCTCGCGGGTCAGCTTCAGGCCGCGCGCCTGGCGATAGAACAGCTCGGCGCCGAGGTGATCCTCGAGCTGCTGGATCTGCCGGCTCACCGCGGCCTGGGTGACCCGCAGCTCGTCGGCCGTCCGGGTGAAGTTGAGGTGCCGCGCCGCCGCCTCGAACATCACGAGGGCGTTCAGGGGCGGCAGCCTCATGCGCAGGCTCACCATTACGAACGGTTATGCCTCCGATGAAGATTTCTGCGGTTCATGGAGATCGGATGATGGGGCCATATAGACTGGGTTATAGCATAGAGGTCCGCCGAGGGCACCCGCCGCGGACCGCCAAGAAACACCGCCTGGATCTAGGGAAATCGGAGCCATGCCTGGACGCACGCCGCTGTTCATTCCCGGCCCGACCAACGTGCCGGAGCGGGTCCGCTCGGCCATCGACTGCGTGATCGAGGACCACCGGGCGGCCGACCTGCCGGCCTTCACCCTGCCGCTCTTCGCCGACCTCAAGCGGGCCTTCAAGTCGGAACAGGGCCAGGTCTTCGTGTTCCCCGCCTCCGGCACCGGCGGCTGGGAAGCGGCCATGACCAACACCCTGTCGCCCGGCGACAAGGTGCTGATCGCCTGCTTCGGCCAGTTCTCGCACCTCTGGTGCGATCTCTGCAGACGCCAGGGCCTCGACGTCGAGGCGGTCGAGGTCGAGTGGGGCGAAGGCGTGCCGCTGGAGACCTTCGCCGAGCGCCTGGCCGCCGACAGGGCGCGGGAGATCAAGGCCGTCCTGGTCTGCCACAACGAGACCGCGACCGGCGTGACCAGCGACGTGGCAGGTGTGCGCAAGGCGCTCGATGCCGCCGATCACCCGGCCCTGCTCTTCGTCGACGGCGTCAGCTCGATCGCCAGCATCGACTTCCGGATGGACGAATGGGGCGTCGACGTCGCGGTCAGCGGCTCGCAGAAGGGCTTCATGCTGCCGGCCGGCCTGGCGATCCTCTGCGTCAGCCGGAAGGCCCTGGAAGCGCGCAAGTCGGCCAAGAGCCTGCGCTGCTATTTCGACTTCGAGGACATGATCAGGACCAACGCCGACGGCTTCTTCCCCTACACCCCGGCGATGCACATGCTGCGCGGCCTGCGCGCCTCGCTCGACATGCTCTTCGAGGAAGGCTTGGACAAGGTCTTCGCGCGCCACCACAGGCTGGCCGAGGGCGTTCGCCGGGCGGTCGATGCCTGGGGCCTGACGCTCTGCGCCAAGGAGCCCAAGTGGCATTCCGATACGGTCAGCGCCATCGTCGTGCCCCAGGGCTTCGACAGCGCCCTGGTCACCGAGGTGGCCTACAAGCGCTACGGCCTGTCGCTCGGCGTCGGCCTCTCGAAAGTCGCCGGCAAGGTGTTCCGGATCGGCCACCTCGGCGACCTCAACGAGCTGCAGCTCATGAGCGGCATCGCCGGCGCCGAGATGGCCATGCGCGACATCGGCATCCCCGTCGAGGCCGGCAGCGGCATGGCCGCGGCGGCGGAGCACTACCGCTCGACGGCGGCGCCGATCGAAGTCAAGAACGCCGCCGTCTCCTCGAGGTAGATCGGCGCGCTTTCCGCACAAGCGGGCGCGGTAGGACGCCGCGCCCCGAGGTCTCGAGGCAGGACCGCCTGACAAGGATAGAGCGATGGATATTCACGAGTACCAGGCCAAGCAGCTGCTGGCCGACTACGGCGTCCCGATACCGCGCGGCGGGCTGGCCTACAGCCCGGAGCAGGCGGCCTACCGCGCCCGCGAGCTGGGCGGCAGCCGCTGGGCGGTGAAGGCGCAGGTGCACTCCGGCGGCCGCGGCAAGGCCGGCGGGATCATGCTCTGCAACGACGAGCACCAGGTCTCGGACGCCGCCGACGCGCTGCTCGGCAAGCGCCTGGTGACCGAGCAGACCGGCGCCGCCGGCAAGCTCGTGCACCGGCTCTACGTGGAGACCGTCGTGCCGCATCAGCGGGAGTACTACCTGGGCTTCGTGCTGGACCGCCGGCTGGAGCGCGTCGTGGTCGCCGCCTCGACCCAGGGCGGCGTCGAGATCGAGGAGCTGGCGATCGAGCAGCCCGATGCGATCATCCGCATCGACGTCGAGCCGGCCGTCGGCATGCAGGCCTTCCAGGCACGCGAGCTGGCCTTCAACCTCGGCCTCGAGCCGCCGCTCCTGCAGCAGGCGGTCAAGACCTTCCTCGGCTGCTACGACGCCTTCCGCCAGCTCGATGCGACCCTGCTGGAGATCAACCCGCTGGTCGTCACCGAGGACGGCAACCTGATGGCGCTCGACGCCAAGATGGGCTTCGACGAGAATGCCCTGTTCCGCCGCCCCGGCATCTCCGAGCTGCGCGACAAGTCGCAGGAGGACCCGCGCGAGACCCAGGCCAACGACCGCGGCCTGAGCTACGTCGGCCTCGACGGCCAGATCGGCTGCGTGGTCAACGGCGCCGGCCTGGCCATGGCGACCATGGACATGATCAAGCTGGCCGGCGGCGAGCCGGCGAACTTCCTCGACATCGGCGGCGGCGCCACGCCGGACCGGGTCGCCAAGGCGATCCGCCTGGTGCTCTCGGACGACAAGGTGCAGACGGTGCTGGTCAACGTCTTCGCCGGCATCAACCGCTGCGACTGGGTCGCCGAGGGCCTGGTGCAGGCGCTGCGCAAGGACCCGCCGGGGGTGCCGATCGTGGTCCGGCTGTCCGGCACCAACGTCGAGGAGGGCCGCCAGATCCTGGCGGAGAGCGGCCTCGACATCCACCGCGCCGAAACCCTGGCCGACGCCGCGGACCAAGCGGTCGCGGCCTGGCAAGGCAATCAGTCCAACGCCGCCGCGGGGAGCGCCCAGCAATGAGCATCCTGATCGATCAAGACACGCCCATCCTGGTCCAGGGCATCACCGGCCGCATCGGCGGCTTCCACGCCGAGGAGATGCGCGACTACGGCACCAAGCTGGTCGGCGGCGTGACGCCCGGCAAGGGCGGTAGCGAGGCCGTCGGCCTGCCGGTCTTCGACACCGTCAAGGAGGCCGTCGCCAAGACCGGCGCGACGACCAGCATCGTCTTCGTGCCGCCGCCCTTCGCGGCCGACTCGATCATGGAGGCGGCCGACGCCGGCATCCGGCTCTGCGTCTGCATCACCGACGGCATCCCGGCCCAGGACATGATGCAGGTGAAGCGCTACATGCGGCGCTATTCCAAGGAGCGCCGCATGCGCCTCGCCGGGCCGAACTGCGCAGGCGTGATCAGCCCCGGCAAGTCGCTGCTCGGCATCATGCCCGGCCACATCTATCAGCAGGGCAAGGTCGGCATCGTCAGCCGCTCCGGCACGCTCGGCTACGAGGCCGCCTCGCAGCTCAAGGAGCGCGGGCTCGGCGTGACGACCTCGGTCGGCATCGGCGGCGACCCGATCAACGGCAGCTCCTTCAAGGACATCCTGGAGCTCTTCGAGGCCGACCCCGAGACCGAGGCGGTGATGATGATCGGCGAGATCGGCGGCCCGCAGGAGGCCGAAGCGGCGGCCTACATCAAGGAGTCCATGAGCAAGCCGGTGATCGCCTACATCGCCGGCCTCAGCGCGCCCAAGGGACGGCGCATGGGCCACGCCGGCGCGATCATCTCGGCCAGCGGCGAGAGCGCGCCGGAGAAGGTCGCCTTGCTCGAGGCGGCCGGGGCGAGCATCGCGCCGAACCCCTCGGAGCTCGGCTCGACCGTCGCGCGCGTGCTGGGCCAGAACGGCAGCGCCGCCGCCTGACGCGCCTCGCCGCCGCGGCAGTCACTGCATCCGCGCGATCCTCTAGGGCGTCTTCCGCTGACGCGGAATCGCGGCACCGGCCCGCTCCCCCTCCCGGCCAGCCACGGCAGTATCCTATTGGGTGGCCGGGGGGGGGGGGCGGGCCGGTGCCGTCCGATCGGAAAACGCTCTAGCCATCTTCGGCTCGCGCGGCCGGCATTGCCGGCCGCTGCCCCGACATTGCTTCAGCCGCCGTCTAGCAAGCCGCAGCCGCCTTCGTCACGATGTCGTCCGAGCGGGCGCCTTGGGCGCTCGCGGCTCAATCACGGAGGTGCACATGCGTACGACGCAGATCGCGGCCCTGGCTCTCGGCGCGCTGGCGCTGCTGTTTCTGTTCTCCGGCCAGCGGGGCAGCGCCCAAGGCGGCCTCGCCGAGCTCTTTACCGTCGCGCCCCAGGGCGCATCGACCGGCGTCTGGGTCGTCGATCAGCGGGCCGGGCGGGTGATGCTCTGCTCGCCGCCCTTGCAACACAATCAGCCGCCCGACTGCACGCCCTGGAACAGCCTGCAATAGCCGCGAAGGTTGTGTCGCGCCGCCGGCCGGCCCGGCCACCGCCGCCTCCATGGCCGCTACCATAGGTTGTTGCTGACGGCCGACCGCCTGTCACAAAGCCTTGAAATGGTGGTGAAGATCGTAATATCTGTCCTGTTTGGAATGAGAATTGACGGCCCGCCCGAAGGCGCGTGCCGGTCACTGAGCTTGTTGCAAGCGTTAAGTATAGTGACGAATATTGTTAAGTTAATTTTTGTCATTAGCGCGTTAACCATAAAATTCAAATGGGGTTAATGAAATTAACTGTAGTTTAATTTCTAAGATTTTCCTAAAAATCATTGACATACTCTTGCCACAGCATTATCAAAAAAGCGCCAAACCGCGACGTGACCTCAAATGCAACGATCGCGGGTCGGAGATGTGAAGGGCAAAAGCCCCGTCCGAAAGAGTCCGATGCTTGGTTCAGGGGGGAGGAATGTGAGCAAAGGATCGCCGTCATGGACAAGGTGGACTTCCCCGACCTGAACACGGATCAGGCCCGCCGGATGGCGTTGCTGGTTCAGCTCCTGGAGCATTGCGACGAACCGGAAGCCGCGCTGGCCCTGGCCGAGCGCATGGAGCGCTTCGTGCTGCACGGCGCGCCGCGCGGACTGACTCAAGGAAAAATCAGCGACCCCAAGGCCTTGGCGGTTAACGCCGGGATCGCCACGGGCGTACCCCTGGTCTCGCAACCGCACGGCCGCGGCGCCAAGAAGCGGCGCTGGACGGCGGAAGAGGACGAGAAGCTGCGCAGCCTCGCGGCCCAGGACCTCTCGCTCGAGAAGATCGCGGCCGAGCTGGGCCGGACCATCATCAGCGTGCGCGAGCGTGCCCGGGCGCGGCAGGTCAAGGTCAAGCCGCGCAAGCGGGGCCGGCGGCCGTCGCGCAGCGACGACAAGGGCTCGTCCCAACCGAGCACGAGCAACGGTGAGGCGATCGGCGGTCATCGGCCCAACTTCGCCAACGGCTTCCGCGCCCGCGGCAAGCGCCAGAAGGCGGCGGCCGGCTGCAGTCCGGAAGAGCTCAAGAAGAACGCCGAGATGGTCGAGAAGTACCTGATGGAGCGCGGCGCGACCCGGCAGGCCACCTCCTTGGACACCGTGGTGAAGTTCCTGCGCACCCGGGACTACTCGGTGGTGCGGGCCGATGACGGGCGCTACGTCGTCGACGAGCGGGACCACCTGACGCCGGCGGAGCTGGTCGAACGGGCCAACAGCCTGCGCCTGCACCTGGGCCAGCCGGCCTTTCCCAAGGACCTCGCCCACTAGCCGAGCGACGGGCGTCGAGCCGGCGGTGCCGGTGCCGTCCAAGGCGGTCGTACGCGATGCTGCTGCGTGCCCCGCGTACGGCGAGCCCTGTGGATGGCCGCGGGCGTTCCTGACTCAAGCCCGGGACGCGCTCTGCGCGGCGCCCTCGAAGGTCGCGACCTGGGCCTCGATGACCTTAATAATTCATTTAGATTCAAGACCCTATGGCTGAGCTGCCGAGGGCCCGGCGGTACCGGCTCGGCGGCCCGCGCGATGGCCAAAGACTAGTGGCTTTGGGCGAGCCAACCCGCTAGCCTCAAGCACACGCGCGTTGGCTTGGGGGGAATGACGCCAGTTATGCTGCGCTCGACCGGTGATCGCAGGCGAGATGCCGGCCGTGCCATGACCTGCGCCTGCCCAGGAAGGCCCTGCGCGACAAGGCGTATGGCCCGATCGGGCTGCGCGGTTTCGGGGTGAATCGGGACACCATGCGACGAGCTTTCCGCCGCAACGCTTTCCGCCGCAACGGGGGGACCCTGCTCGCCGGCACGGCGCTGCTGTCGCTCGTCCTGGCGTTGGGCTCGCTGCCGAGCGCGGGCGCGCTCGCCCAGACCCACTGCCCGAGCCCGGCGCGCGGCGCGATCCAGGGTATCGAAGTGGTCTGCCTGGCGCCGGCCGAATCGGATGCCGGCAACGCGCCCTCCATCGGCCTCGACCGGGCGATGATGCAGGAGTTCCCCGCCGCGGCGCCGGCCGGGGCCGCCGCCGGCCTGGCCGAGCCGCTCGTGCCGGTGACGGCGGAGCTGTTGGCGGCGCCGCGCGACGGCGAGCAGCTCGCGCTGCGCTTCGAGTCGGGGGAGCCGCTCGACCTCACGCAGACCATCGCCCAATCGACCCCGGCCGAGCCGCCGGTCGATGCCGTCTACCACATCGGCCCTCTCGACTCGCTGTCGATCGTGGTCTGGCGCAATTCGGAGCTTTCGACCGCGGTGACCGTACGCCCCGACGGCCGCATCTCGGTGCCCTTGATCGAGGACATCTACGTCACGGGCAAGACCGCCAGCGACGTGGCGCGGATGATCGAAGGCCGGCTGGCCGAGTTCATTCAGGACCCGCTGGTCACCGTCGTCGTCTCCGGCTTCTCCGGGACCTTCGAGCAGCAGATCCGCGTCGTCGGCAATGCCGGCCAGCCGACCTCGATCCCCTATAGCGAGAACATGCGAATCCTCGACGTCATGGTCGCGGTCGGCGGCATCTCGCCTTACGGTGCCGGCAACAGCGCGATGATCCTGCGCGGCCAGGGCACGGATCGTCGGCAGATTCCCTTGCGGCTCGACGACCTGCTGGACGACGGCGATTCCACGGCCAACGTCGCGGTCGCGCCCGGCGACATCATCGTCATCCCCGAGGGCTTCTTCGACGGCGACTGGCGTTTCACCAATGGCCTGTCCTTCACCCAGACCTTTACCGACAACGTCGACAGGGATCCCGACGGCAGCGAGAACGCGGCGCTGATCTCGGAGCTCGGGCCGACCTGGAGGCTGAGCGTCGACACGGCCCGGATCAACGCCTCGGTCGACGGCTCCAGCCAACTGCGCCAGCAGTTCCTGCACGACAGCGGCACCTCGATTCGCGGCAACGTCAGCGGCACCGCCAACGTCGAGCTGCTCGAGGATTTCCTGTTCTTCGATACCTCTCTCGCCAGCAGCCGGCAGACGCTCGACACGACCTCTTCCGGCGCGGACGACGATCAGTCTCAGGTCACCACCGGCAACTTCAGCCCCTACATCACCAACCGCTTCGGCAGCTTCGCCGATTCGGAGCTGCGCTTCAGGTTCGCCAAGACGCTGATCGACCAATCGGGCGCCTCCGACGATGCGACCGGCTCGGTTTCCTACACCCTGAACAGCGGCCGAGACTTCAGCAAGTTCCGCTGGTCGGCCAGCGCGAATGGCAGTCGCACCATGCGCACGGAGGACGACGACATCTCCTCGGCCGCGGTTTCCTTCAATCCCACCTACCAGGTGACTCGGACCTTCGCGGTCACCGGCTCGGCCGGATACCAGATCCGCGACGACGGTGATTCGAGCAACGACATCGACGATCCGACCTGGGACATCGGTTTCGATTGGCGGCCGAGCAGCCGAACCAACCTCTCCTTGTCCTACGGTCAGCGCGACGCCGAGCGGAGCCTGTTGGCCGACGCGCGCTACGAGATCACGCCGCGCACGAGCGTGTCGCTGAGCTACTCGGAGGAGCTCCAGACCGCGCAGGAGCGGCTGGAGGACAGCTTGGCGGGCATCGCCATCGACCCGGATACCGGCCAGTTGATCCAGGGCGGCTCGGATCTGCCCTTCGAGCAGAACAGCAACCCCTTCAGCATCGAGGACGAGTCGACCCGGACCCGACGGCTCAACGTCAACTTCAGTCACAACAAGCGGCGCGACACCTTCAATGCCTCGATCCGCGCCGAGGACTCGCGCTCCAACGGCTCCGTCGACCAGCAGTCCGTCGTCGCCAATGCCACCTGGTCGCGCCAGATCAACCCGCGCACGACCTTCCGCCTCAACGGCTCCGTCCGCCACGCCACCTTCGACGACAACGACCGCAGCGACACCGATCTCAACGTCGACACCAGACTGAACCATGAGATCTACAACGATCTCAGCGGTTTCCTGTCCTACTCCTACTCCCGGCGCTTCTCCGACTCGCCGTCCAACGAGTACGTCGAGAACAGCGTCCAGGCCGGTTTCAACGTGACCTTCTAGAACGCGGCCGCCGACCGGCGAAGCCGCCCGAATACCAGTGAAGTCAAGGGCGAATACTTGGCCGTCCGTTCGATTGGAGGCTTGTCCCCTCGCTTGGCGTCCCGCGGACGGCCTGCCGCCTCGAGGGCCGATGACCGCTCTCTCGGGGCGCTTCGGCGGCCGGTGGCGGCCGAAATGCGATGATTTGGCGCGGGATGCTCTGTATAATTCGAAGATAATTATCCAAATGTCAAAATTATATCAATTAAGAACATTAACTATTCGACTCGTCGAGACCCGGAGAAACTCGTAAAGTCCAGCGCGCCTAAGGCGGTATCGGCAGTAGAGACATGACCACCTACTTCGGCAGCAGCGGCAGGAAGCAGTCCTTCGCCAAGATCAACGTGGCCTTGGTGCTGGGCGATCTCTGCCTGCTGGCGGTGTCCTACTACACCGGCGTCTTCCTGCGCTGGGCGAGCCTCGACAACTTCTATGAGTCGCTGCTCGCCCACACGATCGAGGCATCGACCTTCACGGTGGTCATCCTGGCGTGGATGTTCGCCGTCGGCCTCTATCGGCGCGACCTGGAAAACACGGTCTCGGTGGTCTCCGGGCGCATCGCGGTGGCGCTCTTCCTGTCGTTCTTCGTCTTCACCGTGATCTTCTACATCTTCCCGCCGGTGCTGATCTGGCGCAGCGCCCTGGCGATCGCCATCCCCTTGGCCTTCCTGCTCCTGTTGTTCTGGCGCATCGGCTGGACCCGGCTGATCGATCACGACTCGATCAAGCGGCCGATCCTGGTGGTCGGCTGCGGCGAGCAGGCGGCCTACATCGATTCGCTGTCGAACTCGCGCAACAACTATCCCTTCCGCTGTCTCGGCTTCGTCAAGCTGCACGGCGAAGAGCCGGCGGTCGCGCCCGAGCGGATCATCTCCGACAACCGGCCGCTGCGGGAGATCGTCGAGGAGGCGGGCGTGCGCGAGATCGTCATCGCCACGGAGGACTGGCGCGGCCGCCTGTCGTTCGACGAGATGATGCAATGCTCGCTCGCCGGCACGCGGGTGATGGACTACCTCAGCTTCCGCGAGAAGGAGACCGGCTCCGTCGACCTCGACGCGATCCGGCCGAGCTGGTTCATCTTCTCCGGCGGCTTTCCGGGCGGCGCCGTGCAACAGGGCATGAAGCGCATCTTCGATATCGTCGTGGCGGTCTTCGCGATGATCTTCTTCCTGCCGCTGATCTGCGCCACGGCCATCGCCATCCGCCTGGAGAGCCCGGGGCCGATCTTTCACTTCCAGGAGCGCATCGGCCTCAATGGCCGGAAGTTCGTGACCTTCAAGTTCCGCAGCATGCGCGTCGACGCCGAGGCGAGCGGCACGCCGCAGTGGGCCCAGGAGGACGACCCGCGGGTGACCGCCGTCGGCAAGCTGATCCGCCGCACCCGCATCGACGAGCTGCCGCAGATCTTCAACGTGCTGCGCGGCGAGATGAGCTTCGTCGGCCCGCGCCCGGAGCGGCCCTACTTCGTCGAGCAGCTCGCCGCCGCCTTGCCCTACTACCACGCCCGCCATCGCGTGAAGCCGGGCATCACCGGCTGGGCCCAGCTCAACTACATCTACGGCGCCTCGATCGAGGGCGCCAAGCAGAAGCTGCAGTACGATCTTTATTACGTGAAGCACTACAGTATATTTCTGGACTTCCTGATCATCCTGCAGACGGTGCGGGTCATCCTCTGGCCGCAAGGCGTGCGATAGGACTTCATGGCCGCGTTACCGCCGGTGACGGCGGCGCCGGCGCGCGCCGGATCTGGGCATGAGGCTGCCCGGACCTCGCCGGAGCGCGCCATGACCCGCAGCCCGACGTCCTCGACCGCGCGGATCCTCCACGTCTTCGCCTCCTTCGGCTACGGCGGCGTGCCGATCCGCATGTCCCGGGTCATCAACGGGCTGGGGCCGCTCTACAGCCACGACATCGTCGCCCTCGACGGCTGCCTGGACAGCCGCAGCCGGATCGAGCCCGCGCTGGCGGTGCGCTATCCGGCCGTCGAGCCGGTCAAGGGCAAGCCCTTGACGGCCGTGTTGCGGGCCCGCCGGGAGATCGCCGCGCTGCGGCCGGACCTGGTGATGACCTACAACTGGGGCGCCGTCGAGTGGGCCATGGCCGCCAGCCTGGTCGGCTCCTGCCGCCAGATTCACTGCGAAAGCGGCTTCGGCGTCGAGGAGGCCGGCGGCCAGATCGCCCGCCGGGTCTGGTTCCGGCGCCTGGCGCTGCGCCGGATCATGTGCCTGATCGTCCCGTCGCAGACCCTGCTGCGGATCGCCTGCGACATCTGGAAGATCCCGCGCGGCAAGGTCACGCAGATCGCCAACGGCGTCGAGCTGGCGCGCTTCGCCGCGCCTGCGGATCCGCAAGCCTTGGCCGCGCTCGGCCTGGCGCCGGCCGACGACTCGCTGCTGGTCGGCACCGCGGCGCCGCTGCGCCCGGAGAAGAACGTCGCCCGCCTGCTGCGCGCCTTCGCGCGGCTGCCGGCGTCGCCGCCGGCCAGGCTGGCGATCTTCGGCGAGGGCGCCGAGCGGCCGCGGCTCGAGGCCCTGGCGGCATCGCTGGGCATCGCCGATCGGGTGGTCTTCGCCGGCCATGTCGATGCGCTGGAGCGCGTTCTCGGCGGCCTCGATCTCTTCGTGCTGTCCTCCGACACCGAGCAGATGCCCAACAGCCTGATCCAGGCCATGGCGGTCGGCCTGCCGGTCGCGGCGACGGCCGTCGGCGACTTGCCCGTCATGCTGCCGGAGGCGCAGCGCGCTTCTCTGGTGCCGGCGGCCGACGAGGAGGGCTTGGCCAAGGCGATCGCCGATCTGCTGGCCGACCCGCCGCGCCGGGCGCGCTTCGGCGAGGAGAACCGTGAATGGGCCCGGCGGCACTTCGACGAGGCGGTGATGATCGAGCGCTACCGCTCGACCTTGGCTGACTGTCTGGCCGGTGGCCGCTAGCGCGTTTTCCGCTGACGCGGAATCACGGCACCGGCCCGCTCCCCCTCCCGGCCACCCAATAGGATACTGCCGTGGGTGGCGGGAGGGGGAGCGGGCCGGT
>JANQLT010000119.1 GCA_028280455.1 Kiloniellales bacterium | reverse complement strand
CCTGCGCATCCCTCTCCCCCGTCGGGGGAGAGGGCGTGGAGGCTTAGCGAAGCCGAAGGCTGAGCTTAGCCGGAGCCGGGTGAGGGGGCAGTTCGTTTCGATGTCGAAGGTTGCCGCGACGAGTGGCTTCGCAAGCGTCGCTATCCCACCTTCACCAACGCGTGCCGCTTCTTGCCCGCTGACAGCTTGATCACGCCCTCGTCCGAGCTGTCGGCGGCGTCGACGTTGCGGCTTTCGTCCTTGATCGCCACGTCGTTGAGCCTGGCGCCGCCGCCTTTTATCAGGCGGCGGGCCTCGCCGTTGGAGCTGGTCAGGCCGGCGCGGCGGAACAGCTCGAAGGCGGGAATGCCGGCGGCGAGCTCGGCGCGGGGGACCTCGAGGGTCGGCAGGTCGGCGCCGAGGGCGCCTTGCTCGAAGGTGGCGCGGGCGGTCTCCGCCGCGCTCTCGGCGGCCGCGCGGCCGTGGCAGAGCGCGGTCGCCTCGTCGGCCAGGGCCTTCTTGGCCTCGTTCAGCTCGGCGCCTTCGAGGGCTTCGAGGCGGGCGATCTCGTCCAGCGGCAACTCGGTGAAGAGGCGCAGGAAGCGGCCGACGTCGGCGTCGTCGGTGTTGCGCCAGAATTGCCAGTAGTCGTAGGGGCTGCGGGCGTCGGCGTTGAGCCAGACGGCGCCCTCGGCGGACTTGCCCATCTTGGCGCCCGAGGCGGTGGTGACCAGCGGCGTGGTCAGGCCGTAGAGCTGGCGGCCGTCGACCCGGCGGCCGAGCTCGACGCCGTTGACCAGGTTGCCCCACTGGTCGGAGCCGCCCATCTGCAGGACGCAGTCGTGGCTGCGGGCGAGCTGCAGGAAGTCGTAGGCCTGCAGCACCATGTAATTGAACTCCAGGAAGCTCAGCGGCTGCTCGCGCTCCAGGCGCAGCTTCACCGAGTCGAAGGTCAGCATGCGGTTGACCGAGAAGTGGCGGCCGAAGTCGCGCAGGAAGTCGATGTAGCTGAGCGCGTTCAGCCAATCGGCGTTGTTGACCATGATGGCGTCGGTCGGGCCCTCGCCGAAGCCCAGGAACTGCGCGAAGACGCGCTTGATGCCGGCCATGTTGGCGGCGATCTGCTCGTCGCTCTGCAGCTTGCGGCTCTCGTCCTTGCCCGAAGGGTCGCCGACGCGGGTCGTGCCGCCGCCCATCAGGACGATCGGCTTGTGGCCGAGGCGCTGGAACCAGCGCAGCATCATCACCGAGACCAGGTTGCCGACATGCAGCGAGCCGGCGGTGCAGTCGTAGCCGATGTAGGCGACCGTCCGGCCCTCGGCCAGGCGTGCGTCCAGGCCCTCGGCGTCCGTGCACTGGTGCAGGAAGCCGCGGTCGGCGATCTCGCGCAGGAAATCGGAACGGTAGGTCGACATGGCTGTGGCGGTCTTGTCGGGTACGTCGGGCGGCGATCAATACTGGAAGAGATAAGTCGACACGGATGAACACAGATGGACACGGATAACCAATGAGAACAACGCTTTTGTTTTCTCTTATCGGTTATCCGTGTCCATCTGTGTTCATCCGTGTCAAATCCCTTTCTACCTCGCGACGTGCCGTGACTAGGCCTGCGCCGGGGCGACCTCCATGACCTTCTGGAGGTAATCCTCGACGTGGGAGTCGATCTCCTCCATGTGGTCGTTGAAGCCGTGGCCGGCGCCCTTGACCACCCGATAGTCGATCTTGATGTCGCGCTGGTGGGCCAGCTTCTCGACCAGCTTGGCGACCGAGGGCTCGGGCACGGCCTCGTCGGCGTCGCCGTGGATCACCAGGCCCGAAGCCGGGCAGGGCGCCAGGAAGCTGAAGTCGTAGACGTTGGCCGGCGGCGCCACCGAGACGAAGCCGGCGATCTCAGGCCGGCGCATCAGGAGCTGCATGCCGATCCAGGCGCCGAAGGAGAAGCCGGCGATCCAGCAGGCCCGGGCGTTCTCGTTGTAGGTCTGCAGCCAGTCGAGCGCCGCGGCGGCGTCGGCCAGCTCGCCCTCGCCGCGGTCGAAGGCGCCCTGGGAGCGGCCGACCCCGCGAAAGTTGAAGCGCAGCACCGAGAAGCCCTGCCGCGAGAAGGCATGGTAGAGCGTATAGACCACCCGATTGTTCATGGTGCCGCCCTGGTGCGGGTCCGGATGCAGCATCAGGGCGATGGGCGCGTCGGGCGCCCGTTTGTGCTGGTAGCGGCCTTCGAGACGGCCGTCGGGGCCGTTGAAGATAACGTCGGGCATTATCCTTGCTCACCTCTCGGAGAAAAATCGGGTCACTTCAACGCCTTGACGCCTCAATGCCCAAGAATTGTCGCCCTCCACCGGCAAATCCGGTTGAAGTCTGCCATAAAGTCGACCAAATTGGTCGGGTAATGGCGCACCGCCCGGGTCGCTCCGGAGACCGGCACAGCGGGTCCTTTCGGGGACGGGGTGCTTTGCCGTTGCGCCGGATCATAACACGAGGGAAACCGCCATGTTCAAGAGTCTGCGCGAGGAGATCGGGGCCACCATCGCCCGCGATCCCGCCGCACGCTCAGCTCTGGAAGTGGTGTTGCTATACCCGGGATTCCAGGCCGTTGCCGCCCATCGCCTGGCCCATTCCCTCTACAGCAGCCGGTTGTTCCTGCTGGCCCGCTGGGTTTCCCAGTTCGCCCGCTGGTGGACCGGCATCGAGATCCACCCCGGTGCCAGGATCGGCCGGCGCTTCTTCATCGACCACGGCATGGGCGTGGTGATCGGCGAGACCAGCGAGATCGGCGACGACGTGACCCTCTATCACGGCGTCACCCTGGGCGGCGTGGCGCCCAGTGTGGACAGCGACAACCAGCGCGACCAGAAGCGCCATCCGACCCTGGAGGACAACGTGATCGTCGGCTCCGGGGCGCAGGTCCTGGGCCCGATCACCGTCGGCCATTGCGCCCGGGTCGGCGCCAACGCGGTGGTCACCAAGGACGTCGCGGCCAACCGCACGGTGGTCGGCATCCCCGCGCGGGTGGTCGGCGCCGGCGCCGAGAGCGAGGAGAAGCCGCGCTTCGTGGCCTATGGCACGCCGACCGGAGACATCCCCGACCCTGTGGCCAGGGCGATCGACGGCTTGCTGGACGAGGTCCAGAGCCTGCGGGCGCGGGTGAACGAACTGGAGAGCCGGCAGGACGGCGACGCGTCCGATCTGGCCGGCGAGGAGACCGAGCGCGAGGGCGAGAGCGCGGGCCGCGTTGCCTAGCGCGGTCCTCGCAAGGACTTAGTCTGATGATGGCCGCGCTGCGTGGCCGAGGAGGGACAGCGTGAAGCTCAGCACCAAGGGCCGCTATGCGGTCATGGCGATGGTCGACCTGGCGGCTCACAGCAAGGGGCGTCCGGTCTCCTTGGCCGACATCGCCGATCGGCAGGAGATCTCGCTGTCCTACCTGGAGCAGCTCTTCGCCAAGCTCCGGCGCGGCTCGCTGGTCAACTCGGTGCGCGGCCCCGGCGGCGGCTACCTGCTGGCCCACGAGCCGTCCGAGACCCGTGTCTCCGACATCATCCTGGCGGTCGACGAGCCGATCCGCGCGACCCGCTGCACGCCGGGCCAGCCCTTCGGCTGCCGCATCAACAAGAGCCGCTGCCTGACCCACGACCTCTGGGAAGAGCTGGGCAACCAGATCTACCTCTATCTCAGCTCCGTGACCCTCGCCACCGTGGTCGAGCGCAGCGTGCTCGGCACCAGCGGGTTGTTCCCGCGCGAGGTCGAGGGCGCGCCGGAAGCCCCTGAGGCCGCGGAAGCGCCGGCGCTCGAACAACCGGGGCCCTCCGTCGCCGCCGAGTAGCCGGCGGGGGCGCCCGAGCCGCTCATGCCGCCGGCCGTCTATCTCGACTACAACGCCACCGCGCCGCTGCGCCCCGAGGCCGCGACGGCCATCCGAGAGGCGCTGGGCGCCTGCGGCAATGCCTCGTCGGTGCATGGCTTCGGCCGCGAGCAGCGGCGGCGCCTCGAGCTGGCCCGCGAGGCCGTGGCCGCGCTGGCCGGCGCGCCGCTGGCCGGGGTGATCTTCACCGGCAGCGGCAGCGAGGCCAACAACCTGGCCCTGCTCGGCTGCGGGCGGCCCCGACTCCTGGTCTCGGCGGGCGAGCACGAGTCCGTGCTGCGGGCCTTGCCCGAGGCGGAGCGGATCCCCCTGGACGGCGACGGGCGGGTCCGGCTGGAGGCCCTGGAACGGATGCTGGCCGCGGATGCCGCGCCGGCCCTGGTCTCCGTCATGCTCGCCAACAACGAGACCGGCGTCATCCAGCCCATCGAGGCCGTGGTCGAGATCGCCGGGCGCCACGGCGCCCTGCTGCACTGCGACGCGGTGCAGGCGGTCGGGCGCATCCCCTTCGACATGACCGCGCTCGGCCTCGACCTGGTATCCGTCTCGGCCCACAAGCTCGGCGGGCCGCAGGGCGTCGGCGCGCTGCTGCTGGCCGAGGGCCTTGAGGTCGCGCCGCTGATCCGCGGCGGCGGCCAGGAGCGCCGGCGCCGGGCCGGCACGGAGAATGTGGCCGGCATCGCCGGCTTCGGCGCGGCGGCCGAGGCGGCGCAGGCCGGCCTGGCCGATGCCGGCCGCAGCGAAGCGCTCCGCGACCTTCTGGAAAGGCTGGCGACGGAGGCCTTGCCCGAGGCGCTGGTGATCGGCGCCGGCGCGCCCCGTCTGCCCAACACGAGCTGCCTGGCGCTGCCCGGCCTAGCGGCCGAGACGCAGGTCATCGGCCTCGACCTGGCCGGCGTCGCGGTCAGCGCCGGCTCGGCCTGCTCCTCCGGCAAGGTCGAGAGCTCCCACGTGCTGCGCGCCATGGGCCTCGACGAGAGCCTGGCCGCGTCGGCGATCCGCGTCAGCCTCGGCTGGGCCAGCGACGAGTCCGACATCGCCGCCTTCATCGCCGCCTGGTCCGACCTCGCCCGGCGCAGCGCCGCGCGCCTCGCGGGCTGACGGTCTGAGCTAGATGGCGAGCTCTCTTGCGTGTCGAGACCAACTAGAAGATCTACACGGATGGACACGGATATCCACGGATGAACACGGATAACCTAATCAAAACATTGGTTTTTTGTTATCCGTGTTCATCCGTGGATATCCGTGTCCATCCGTGTTCCTTAACTGGTTCGTAGACGCGGCCGGAGACGTGTGACGGACCCCCGAAAGGCGATATGATCGCGCCATGAGCGACGCGAGCGCAGACACGGCCCTGCCAATCTTCCTGGACTACCAGGCGACGACCCCGACGGACCCGCGGGTGGTCGAGGCCATGCTGCCCTATTTCAACGAGCACTTCGGCAACCCGCATTCGGTGCACCACCTCTACGGCCGCGACGCCTCGGACGCCGTCGAGCGCGCCCGGGCAGACATCGCGGCGCTGATCGGCGCCGAGGCGCGGGAGGTCGTCTTCACCTCCGGCGCCACCGAGTCCAACAACCTGGCGATCAAGGGCGCCTGTCGCTTTTTGCGCGACCGCAAGCGCCACCTGATCACGCTCGCCAGCGAGCACAAGTGCGTGCTCGAGTCGGCCCGGCGCATGGAGGCGGAAGGCTATCGCGTGACCTTGCTCGATCCGGGCCCCGACGGGCTGCTCGATCCGGCGCGCCTCGCCGCGGCCATCGAGGCGGACACCGCCCTGGTCTCGGTCATGGCGGTCAACAACGAGATCGGCGTGATCCAGCCGCTGGCCGAGATCGGCGCGCTCTGCCGCGAGCGCGGCGTGCTGTTCCACAGCGACGCCGCCCAGGCCGCCGGCAAGATCCCGCTCGACGTCAACGCCATGGCGATCGATCTGCTGAGCCTCTCCGGCCACAAGATGTACGGGCCCAAGGGCATCGGCGCGCTCTACGTCCGGCGCCGGCCGCGGGTGCGCCTGGAGCCGCTGTTCGACGGCGGCGGCCAGGAGCGCGGCCACCGCTCCGGCACCCTGCCGGCGCCGCTCTGCGTCGGTCTCGGCAAGGCGGCCGAGATCGCGCTCGGCGAGATGGCCGCGGAGTCCGAGCGCCTGGCGCGCTTCAACGCGCGCTTCCGCACGCTGCTGAGCGAGGGCCTGGAGGACGTGCAGGTCAACGGCGCGCTCGACCCGCGCTTCCCCGGCAACCTCAACGTCAGCTTCCCGGGCCTCGAGGCCGAGGCCTTGATCGCGGCCCTGCCGGCGCTGGCGGTCTCGACCGGCTCGGCCTGCACCTCGGCCTCGGTCGAGCCCTCCTACGTGCTGCGTTCGCTCGGCCTGCCGGACGCGCGCGCCCGCGGCGGCCTGCGCATCGGCTTCGGCCGCTTCACCACGGTCGACGAGATCGAGCGCGCCGCCGCCATCCTGGTCGCCGCGGTCCGCCGCCTGCGGGGCCAGGCCTCGGCGGCCGCCGAGTAAGCCCTTTGCCGCGCCGCGCGGCCTTTCCCAGTCGAGAGCCTTTCATGCCCAAGATGGTCTTCATCAAGCCCGACGGCAGCCGCCAGGAAGTCGAGGCGCCGGCCGGCCTGTCGATCCTCGAGATCGCCCACCGCAACGGCATCGACATCGAGGGCGCCTGCGAGGGCCAGATGGCCTGCGCCACCTGCCACGTCATCGTCGATGCCGAGTGGGACCCGCGCCTGCCCGAGCCGAGCGAGGACGAGGAGGACATGCTCGACCTCGCCATCGGCGTCACCGAGACCTCCCGCCTCGGCTGTCAGATCGTGGTCACCGAGGCGCTCGATGGGCTGACGGTGCGATTGCCGGCGGAGACTCGGAATATGTTGCTGGTGTAAGCGCCGATAGATTTGTAGGTCGGTAAGCGCTAATTCTTGACCTATACTATTTTCCTCTTTTAATTTGCAATCAATATACATGAGAAATCCAGATCCGGTACATTGGTGATATTCGGGGCCTCTTTGGTCCGATTTGAATCCGCCTATAGTCAAGGTAGTCGCCATGGGCTAGGATATTCCCGCTCTGATAGGGGCCGTTTGGGGAGGCGTTGGAGGAGCTCCGGGCTTCGTGCAGAAGCTGGTGCGTTCTTCTGAAGAGAGTCATGGCTTTCCGACTACCTTCGATCCGAGTTTCGTTCTCGGACAAGACCGACGGGCCCAAACGGCGACTCAGCCGCGGAAAGCCGGGAGGCGGAGGGATGGAACTCGTCCTTGCTGTGCTGTCTTTCGGGCTCATGGGAACCGCGCTGTTCGCGGTCGCAGCCCTGATCTTTGTCACGGCGAGACCATTCTTTGAATCTAGCGAGCAGACAGCTCAGCTAGCACCGTTCCAGATAATCGGCGTCGAGGATTCCAAGGCCGCGAAGTACGCGCAAACCTTGCCGGAGATGGTGCTCGCAAGGCTTGGCACACTCCAGAGCCGAATGAACGAGGCGTTTGCCGCGCTGAAAAGGGTCCGCAGCCAAGCTGTGCCCGGTCAAGCGACCGCTCAAGACGTTGTCGAAACCCTGAATGTCCCAAAGACCGTTTGGACACCGATCGAGGTTGAGTTCAAGATTTCGGATGTCGATGTCGGTTCGCTTTTGCGCTTTCTGACGCGTCGGCCCAGTTCAAAGAACTTGTGGGACATCTCAGTATCCTTCCCCAGTGCTGATGACGGAGAAGCAAGAGCATTTGTCACCGGTAGGCTCTCCAATGGTGGGCAGCTGTCATTCGCTGAGAATGCCGAGCCGACCATCGAAGCAATCGTCGATCAGTCGGCGATCTCAATTCTTCAAGTGACCCTCAAGGAGGAAGGCCATGAGATTTCGCCGCTGACGACCGAGTCGTTTCGCAGCTTCCTCGACTATGTAGACCGTTACGTTGCCGTTAGGCGCCAAGAGATTGCCGAGAGAAAAGTACTAAAGCAGAAGTATGAAGCGTTGAACGGCCTATCCACGGAATTCGCGAACAGAGGCCTGTTCTCCTGGAGTGATTTTCTTTGGCTGGCAAGCGATATCGCTGAACGGGGAGGAGATTGGGGCAGGGCCCACGTCTACTATGAGAGGCTGTTGACGACGGCGCCGGAATCTTCCGAGTTTCGCGAGGTTCTCGACAAGAAGGTGGCCGATGTGACCGCCAAGCTCGACGCTGAAAGAGAGATTCAGTTGGCGACGTCGCGTGCGGAGGCCGCGGCAGCGGGCACCGCTGGAGCAGCGGTCGGGAGTGCTGCCGCCGCGAAGGAAATTGCAAAAGAGATGGTCCAAGGCGAGCGCCTGGCAAAGCTGTCCGATCTGCCAGACGACTCCCTGCTCGAGCCGGTTCGAAGTCAGATCGGATGGAAACCGACCTACTCAGCAAAGGACATAAAGATCGGAATTGTAGGTGCAATTCCGTGGGAACAGGCATTGCAAAAGGCCGACGTACTTCTGCCGCCGGCGCATGAGGGACTGCTCGGGGACTCTGTCATGCGCGACTATGCGTCGACGGTCTTCAATACAACGCGCATGATTGCGCCTGACGCAACGTATGTCTTTACCGGGCTCCGCTCTTCTCAGGGGGCGACGGCACTATCTGATCTCCTGCCCGGATTGGCGAGAATGGTCCGAATGGATGTTGATATTGTGCTGTTCACCTTCGCGAGCTCAGGCAGTCCCGATGTTCCGCTGCTAGACGCGCTTGAAGCCGCGCTGAGTACTACGACAGTTGTCGTTCCTGCGGGCAACGACGGTCTCACCAGACCGTCCACCTATTCTTCAGTCTCAAGGGGGGCCGTTGTCTCGGCTGCGCTGTCTTTGGAGGGCAAGCCGACTGCGTTCTCGTCTGTGGCCCCCAGGACATTCTGGGCACTGGGGGCGGACCTCCCGATCGTCGACCCTACGACCGGTGCTGTGACGCGGCGCAGCGGAACCACCTACTCTGCGGCCCTCACTGCAGGCGCTTTAGCCGTTCTTTTCAGTATGTTCCCAGAGCACCAGCGCAAGGACATTGTCGACGCCCTGTTCTCGTCAGGAGCTGCACGCAACTACGAAGAGCTGAAGGTCAAGGGACGTATTATCAACATCGAGAATGCCATCGAGTATTTGAGCGAGAGGACCTCCTAGGGTCGGTGGAGAGATTCCTCCGCCAGCCGAGCGCGAGACACTTGAGTGCCGTCGCCGGAAACTCCCCGAGGAAGGAGGTTCAAAAGCTCTGTCCCTTAGCTGGAGCCAAGCAGTCCCTCGGTGAGTTGCTCCAAGGTTTCCGGAAACTTGGTCCGTTTGGACGCCGCTGGAATTCTACCGCCATTTCCGGTCGCACCGTCGACGACCATCAACAAGAGTCGGGCTACAGCGCTGGCGTCCACATTCCTTGGGGCTTTCCCACGCGCCTGCGCCGCCTCGATGATTGCGGTCAGCCTCCTGTGCGCCTCGGCGTCGCTCTCCGCGAGGATCGCGCCGACCTCCGGGTCGCGCGCGCCTTCGGCGGCGATCTCCAGGGCGAGGCGCGCATAGTCCTTGTCGCCGACCGCCTGGATCGTCTCCCAGAGGAAATCGGTCAGGGCCTTGCGGAAGTCCTTGGCGCCCTCCAGGCGGTCGAAGAGGGCGGCGGTCTCGGCGCGCTCCTCGGCGACGAAGGCCCGGATGATCTCGGTCTTCGAGGGAAAGTAGCGGTAGAGCGCGCCGGGGCTCATGCCGGCGGCCTCGCAGATCGCCGCCATGCCGGTCTGGTGAAAGCCGCGCTCGACGAAGAGCGCCTCGGCGGCGCGCAGGATCCGCCGCCGCTTGGCCTCGAAGGCCGCCTCGTCGCGCGTCCGGGGCATGGCGTTTTCTCGAAGTTCGGAGCCGGGCTCTGAGGGCTGTACAGGCGGTTTCAATATAGGTGCGAATGGTCGTTCTCACAATGGGCGCGGGCGGGGCGGGCGCTGCGCGCGACGGTTCAGGCGTGCTGGTGCTGCGAGGAACGACCGCCCCCTCACCCGGCTACCGCTAGGCTCGGCCGACGCCTCGCCAAGCTCCCGCAGCCCTCTCCCTCGTCGGGGGAGAGGGCGATGGTGGCACGCGAGGCGGCAATGATTGCCCTCTTCCCGGCGTGGGAGTGGGCTGCGCAGCCTTGTCGAGGCCTTCGGCCGAAACTTAGGCGAAGCTGGGAGAGGGGGGCTTGTGTTTGCGAGCCCTGCCTTCGGGTCACAGCAGGCGCCCGATCGGGATGATCTCGCGCGCGCCCTCGCCGTAGGGCCTGCCCTGCCAGTCGCCGAGCCAGCGCTCGACGGTCAGGCCGGCCGCTTCGATCATCTCGGCGATGCGCGGCTGGGGCGGGAAGGCGATCCGGGAGTCGGCCGAGAAGGTCTCGCCGGTGGCGAGGACGCGGTAGTGGGTCTCGTAGGCGACGATGCCGGTGGCGGCGTCGTGCCGGGCGTCGTTCCAGGCTTCGACGGCGCCGAGGTCGGGGTGCGCGATCCTCCGGCGCGAGGGCTCGGGCGTCCAGTCGCGCCAGGCCTCGGCCCGGGGCTCGCGGCTGTCGAAGATGAAGCGGCCCTCGGGCGCGAGATGCGCGGCCACGGTCGCCAGCAGGGCGCGCTGGTCGTCCGCCGTCAGGAAGACCTGGAAGGCGTGGCCGGTCAGCACAACGAGGTCGAAGGTCTCGTCTCTGCGGAAGCGTCGCGCGTCGCCCTCGATCCAGGTCACCGCGTCGCCGCCGTCGCGCGAGCGGGCGATGTCCAACATGGCGCGGGCGGGGTCGACACCGACCCGCCGCGGCACCTGGGACAGGGCGGCCAGGAAGATCCCGGTGCCGCAGCCGAGATCCAGCAGCGAGCGCGCGCCCTCGGCGAGTCCCTTGCAATACGCCAGGTCGGCGGCCCAGCCGTTGTCCAGGTCGTAGAAGCGCGCCAGCGCGGCATCGCGGTAGAGCCGGTCGTCTTCCGCCGCCGCAGGAGTCATCGCAGGAGGCTCGCTGTTGCACGTGTTCGCCGTCGCCGCGTGGTGCGGCCATGCCGCCTGGTCGGGGAGCGTGCAGGCGGCGACGCCGCGGTCGTACCACAGCGGTCGGAGAATTGCGCGCTTGCCGCGTCGCTAGGGCGCCACCGCCCGGCGGTAGAGGTGCCAGGTGGCATGGCCGAGCACGGGCAGCACGAACACCAGGCCGAGGAGCAGCGGGAGGCTGCCGAGCAGCAGGCCGCCGGCGACGATGGCGCCCCAGGCCGCGACCGGCAGCGGGTTGTGCCAGGCGACCTCGATGGAGGTCCGCACGGCTTGGCCGAGACCGACGTCGCGGTCGAGCAGCAGCGGGAAGGACACGACGCTGACCGCCAGGACCGCGACGGCAAAGAGGAAGCCGACGCCCGTGCCGACGATGATCATCGTCCAGCCCGCGCCGGTCTCGAAGACATCGCCCAGGAAAGCGCCGATGGAGACCGGCGGCTCGGGCCCGAGCGTCATTGCGTAGATGCTCTGGGCGACGAAGAGCCAGAACGCGAAGACCATCAGCAGCGCCAGGCCGAGGATGAGGATGGCGCCGAAGGAGGGCGAGCCGACCATGCCGAAGGCGTCGGCCCAGCCGACTTCCAGGCCCCGCTCGCGGCGTCGGCTCATCTCGTAGAGGCCGATCGCCGCGACCGGCCCGACCAGCGCGAAGCCGGACACCAGCGGGAAGAGCAGCGGCAGCAGGTCGGCCTGGGTGGCGAAGCGGGCCATGAGCAGGCCGGCGAGCGGATAGACTAGGCAGAGGAAGACGACGTCGGTGCGGCAAGCGCCGAAGTCGGCGGCTCCCCTGCGCAGGGCTTCCTTGAGGTCGGCGATGTCGATGCGCTTGACGGTCGGCGGCGCGTCGCTGCCGCGGACCGATTGGCCGACTTGCTCGGCGTGCCGCGCCGCCTGTCTGAGCTCGTCGGCGACCCATTCCATGGGGTTTCGAATCGTAGCCATGTCGTTGCCTCGCGAAGAGTTGGTTCGCGTGGCCTCGACTCGGCCTCATGCCGCTTTAGCGATCCAGCGGCTGCCGCGGCGGGAGCCGAGACCAGACGCTAGCGCCATGCTACGTCAGATAGCCGCTCTTGTCTCCCCGCCCGTCCCGGTGGTTGTCGGGGGCTTGCGGCGGCCCTTCGATCAGGAGCCGCCGATCGCCTCCGCCGCGATCTTGGCGAAGAGCGCGTCGAGCTCCTCGGCCAGGGCCTTGAGCTTGTCGTTGCCGCCCATGTAGGGCGCGAAGACCGCGCTCGGCGTCTTGTAGCTGAGGCTCGCCGACTTGTCGGCGTTCTCGGTGATGTAGAAGCGGATCGGCGCCTCGATGCCGGCCGGCACGCTGGCCTCCAGCATGCGCACGGCGAAGCGCGGGTGATAGACGCCCACCACCATGTTGCCGGGGATGGTCCGGTCGAGCGCCTTCTTGGCCCCGACGGTCGCGCTGGCGCGGGTCACCAGGCCCATCTTGTTGGCCTTGACCGCCTGGTCGAGGCGGCCGATCAGGGTCTGATAGTCGTGGCCGGTCTTGGCCACCTGCCAGCCGGGCAGCGCGCCCCAGCCATCCGAATCGGCGCGGGCCGGTCCGGCGAAACCGCCATCCAGGGCACCGAGGGCGAGGAGCCCTAGGGCCGCCTGGGTCGCGAGCATCTTGCGGATCATGTCATCTCCTGTGCAGGCCGAGTCCTGTGCAGGCCGAGTCTGGCCGTCTCCTCGGGCTTGGCGGCAGTCTAGAGCAGCCGCGGCCCGTCGCCATATGCCAAGTTTGTGAGGCTCTTGCGTGACGCGGCCGGGTCGCCGGGGCTACCCTCCCGGCCATGGCCGAGAACAGCCTGCCGACCGCCGGCCCGACCCTTGCGCGCTCCCCCGCCGTCTCCTTCGGGCAGCTGCTCAGCCGGGCCCTGCTGGGCCCCTCCTTCGATTGGCTGGCGCTGCGGGTGGTCGCCCAGGTCTACTTGCGGCTGTCGCGCGGCTGGGCGGCCGCGCTGGCCAGCGAGGGCGAGGCCGAGCGCTTCCTGGCTGAGTCCGGACTGGCCGCGGCCGGCATTCGGCGGGCGAGCCGCCGGCTGGAGCGGGCGATCGCCAAGGCCCTCGAGGAGGAGGCCGGCTACCGGCGGGCGCTCGAGGCCTGGGACCAAGGCTACTTCGGGGCCGGGGCGGGCGGCGGGCCCGATCTGGCCGGCCTGGAGCGGGCGCGGCGGCGGGCGGCGCACGACCTCATGGCGGCGCGGCTCGGCTTCCTGCCCTGGCGACGCCGGTTGGCCCAGGTCGACTGGACGCTCGGCACGCCGGCCGAGGTCGAGGCCCGCCACGGCGCGCGGCTGGCGGACCCGGCCGCGGCCTTCCCGGCGCCCGAGCCCGCCGGCGAGCCCCCTAGCGAGTTTGCCTCCAAGATCACGGTCTCGCGCGCCATGGCCGGCCCGGCCGGTGCCGAGTACTGGCTGCGCGGCCGCTCGCCGGTGCTCGGCGATCCCTTCTGGGCCCATGTCCACGAGCCGGCGTCGGCGGGTGCGGCGGGGGCGGGCGACGCGGCGCCGACCGCCATCTTCCTGCACGGCATCGGCATGGAGACCGAGATGTGGCGGGGCACGCCGAGCGTCATCGCGGCGCTGCAGGGGCGGGGCTTCCGGGTGATCAGCACGGAAGGGCCCTGGCACGGCCGGCGCCGGCCGGCGGGCTTCTACGGCGGCGAGCCGGTCCTGGCCCGCGGCCCGCTCGGCCTGCTCGAGCTGCTGCAGGCCTGGGTCGCCGAGATCGGCCTGCTGATCCGCTGGGCTCGGACCCGCGGCGGGCCGGTGGCGCTGGTCGGCGTCAGCCTCGGCGCCTTGGCCGGCCAGCGCGCGGCCAGCGCGGCGGCGGCCTGGCCCGAGGCGGCGCGGCCGGACGCCCTGCTGCTGGTCGCGACCAGCGGCGCGCTCCTGGAGCTGGCCAGCAGCGGCAGCCTGGCCCGGCAGATCGGCATCGGCCCGCGGCTGCAGCGGATCGGCTGGGACGAGGCCGCCCTGCGCCGTTGGCTGCCGCTGATGGAGCCGGCCTGGACTCCGCCCCTGCCGCCCGAGCGCGTGGTCATGGTGCTCGGCCGGCACGACGATCTGACGCCCTACGCCGGCGGCCTGGCGCTGGCGGAGGCCTGGGACCTGCCGGCGGAGAACCTCTTTTGCCGCGCGCAAGGGCACTTCTCGGTGGCCATCGGCGTGCTCGGCGAGCCGGCCCCGCTGGAGCGCTTCGCCGCCCTGGTCCGGCGCCTCTGATAGCAGCCTGCGAGTGAGTCGAGCTCATCACAGGCTGTACGGCGTTCAGACGCCACGCGGGCTTTTCCTCGCGTCGCTGCGGACGCGCGGCCGCGCTTGCCAAAGCTCGATGAGTCGGGCTCATCGAGCTTTGCTATGAGCCGGCGCCGGCGCGCTCGTAGCGGCTTGTACCGGGCGCCGCGGCGCCTATAGTCGGCGCCATGTTGGACCTCGGCATAGCGGGTGATAGGGCGGCCACGCGCATCGTTGTCGCCATGTCGGGCGGCGTCGACAGCGCGGTCACCGCGGCGCTGGTCAAGCGCGCGGGCTACGACGTCGTCGGCATCACCCTGCAGCTCTACGACCACGGCGCGGCGAGCGGCCGCAAGGGCGCCTGCTGCGCCGGCCAGGACATCCACGACGCCCGCCGGGTCGCCGAGCGCCTGGCGATCCCGCACTACGTGCTGGACTACCAGGCGCGCTTCCGGGCGGCGGTGATCGAGGACTTCGCCGAGAGCTATCGGCGCGGCGAGACGCCGATCCCCTGCGTGCGCTGCAACCAGCGGGTCAAGTTCCGCGATCTGCTGGAGACCGCCCGCGATCTCGGCGCCGCGGCGCTGGCGACCGGCCACTACATCGCCCGCCGCGAGGGCCCCGCGGGGCCGGAGCTGCACCGCGCCGCCGACGCGGCGCGCGACCAGAGCTACTTCCTCTTCGCGACGACCCCCGCGCAGCTCGACTTCCTGCGCTTTCCGCTCGGCGACCTGCGCAAGGAGCAGATCCGCGCCCTGGCGCGCGAGCTCGCGCTGCCGGTGGCCGAGAAGCCGGACAGCCAGGACATCTGCTTCGTGCCCGAGGGCCGCTACGCCCGGGTCGTCGAGGCCCTGCGGCCCGAGGCGGCGCAAGCCGGCGAGATCGTCGATACCGCCGGCCGCGTGCTCGGCCGCCACGAGGGCATCGTCAACTTCACCGTCGGCCAGCGCCGCGGCCTCGGCGTCGGCGGCACCAGCGAGCCGCTCTACGTCGTCGGGCTGCAGCCCGAGCAGGCGCGGGTCGTGGTCGGCCCGCGCGCGGCGCTGGCCCGCGACCGGGTCAGCCTGGCCCGGCTCAACTGGCTGGCCGCGGCGCCGCTCGAGGCGGCCGGCCGGGCGGTGACCGTCAAGCTGCGCTCGGCGCAAGAGGCCGTGCCGGCGCGGGTCCATCCGGCCGCTGGGGACGGCGCCGCGCTGGAACTCGAGGCGCCGCAGCACGGCGTCGCCCCCGGCCAGGCCGCCGTGCTCTACGACGGCAGCCGCCTGCTCGGCGGCGGCTGGATCACCGGCGCGGCGCTGGCGCGCGCGGCCTGATCGAGTTTATGGAGCTGGAGCGGATCCCGTCCCGATCCGATCCAGGCGAAGCGGCGCCGGCCCGCGGCGCCCAGGGGAGGGGAGAGACGCAAGTCATGTTCGGTGGAGAGATCGGCCTCCTATACCGGCCTGCGATGAGGTGAACTCATAGCAGGCTGAATGGCGTTCAGGCGCCACGCGGGCTTTCCTCGCTTCGCTGCGGACGCGCGGTCGCGCTTGCCAAAGCTCGATGAGTCAAGCCCATCGAGCTTTGGTATTGGGCTTGCTCTATCTGATCGGCTCGGTCTGAGCGATCATCAATATCGCGCAGTCCAGCGCGTCGAACGGCAGCAAGCTCCTGTGGATCGTCGTCGTCATCGTGATCCCCTGGATCGGCCTGATCGTCTGGTTCTTCCTCGGCCCGCGCAGCAACAAGTAGCCGCGTTGCTCCGGGTGGCCCGGGGCGGCTCTGGGCGACCAGGGGCTCCGGGTGACCAGGGGCTCCGGGCGACCTGAGCGGCGAGACCGTCCCCGCACGGCCTGCCCGCGCGCCCCGGACCCCCAGCGTTGCCCGGGCCCCCATGCTTGACAGCCCGGCCCCGGAAGCCCTATCACCCTGGCGCCGCGCGGGTCTCGTCCCGCGCCAGGCCCCAAGGTGGCGGGGTAGCTCAGCTGGTTAGAGCAGCGGAATCATAATCCGCGTGTCGGGGGTTCGAGTCCCTCCCCCGCTACCAAATTTTTCAATGCTCAATCGAGTTCTACGACGGCGGTCCATCATCCGTGCTTTGCAGGCGAGATGGGCGGTGCCTCGCTCTTGGTTGCCGGCGTCTGCGTGAGCCAACCGAGCCGCACCGGAAGCGAGCTGTTCGAAGCTCAACGCGCGGCAATAGGGCCAACACGTTGTCGGTGGCATCACTCGGGAACCAGGGCATCGTGGACTCAGTCCGGGCAGCCGACAGGGACGCTTGTCGGCGCTTCCGGTTTTGATTCAACTCAATGTTCGGGCTGGGCGGCTGTTCTACTCCTAGGGGGCCAAATGGGGGTGGGCTGGGGACCCGCGTGCGGCCTGGTCGGGCCGACGTCGTTCCAGAAACCACAGTAAGAACGAACGCAGACCCGAGCCCCTGAATCCTTGCGATGCTTGAGGGCCGCGATGGGCCTTGACCGGACTTTCATAACCGAGCTGCTGCAGCGGCGGGAGAGGATTGCCGCCGGGGGCGGTGCCGACAAGCTGGCCGCACGCCGCGAGAAGGGCCTGATGACCGCGCGGGAGCGGATCGAAAGGCTCTGCGAGCCCCACACTTTTCAAGAGTCCGGCGCCCATGCGCAGCACAGCGCCCAGAGCTTCGGCCTGGCCGAGAAGGTCATGCCGGCCGACGGCGTGGTGGTCGGCACCGGCTATGTCGACGGCCGCCTGATCGCCTTGGTCAGCCAGGACTTCACGGTTGCCGCGGGCACGCTCGGCAAGGTCCATGCGATGAAGATCGTGGAAGTCATGCGCCTGGCCAAGAAGTTCGGCATCCCCTTGATCGCCTTCAAGGACTCCGGCGGTGCCCGGATCCAGGAGGGAGTCGATGCGCTCTCCGGCTACGGCCGCGTCTTCTACAACAACGTGCTGCTGTCCGGCGTGGTGCCGCAAATCGCCATCATTGCCGGGCCCTGCGCGGGCGGTGCCGCCTATTCGCCGGCGTTGATGGATTTCATCATCATGACCGAGAGCAACGCCCGCATGTTCATCACCGGACCGGAGGTCATCAAGGCGATTACCGGGCGCGAAACGACCATGGAGGAGATCGGCAGCGCGGCGGTGCATGCGACGGTGAGCGGCAACGTCCACCTGGTCGCCCGCGATGACGGTCATGCCATCGAGCTTGCGCGCGAGTTGCTCGGCTATCTGCCATCCAACAACACGGAAGACCCGCCGCATCGGCCGGCAATGGACTTGGCGCTGGAAGCCGACGAGAGCGTCAATGCGCTGATACCCGCCGACCCTGCCGAGCCCTTGGACAGCAGGGCGGTCATCGACCGCCTGCTCGACGACGGCCGCTTCCTGGAGATTCACGGTGGCTGGGCCCGGAACCTGATCGTCGGCTTCGGACGCATCGGCGGAATCGTCGTCGGCGTGTTGGCCAATCAGCCACTGGTCAAGGCCGGTGCCCTCGACATCGACGCCTCGGACAAGGGCTCGCGCTTCATCCGAACCTGCAACATCTTCAACATCCCGCTGGTCACGCTCGTCGACGTGCCCGGTTTCCTGCCCGGCGTGGAGCAGGAGCGGGGCGGCATCATCCGGCACGGGGCCAAGATGCTCTACGCCTATGCGGCCGCGACCGTGCCGAAGCTCACCGTCATCTTGCGCAAAGCCTATGGCGGCTCATACCTCGCCATGTGCGCGCTCGAGATGGGGGCGGATTTCGTCTACGCCTGGCCGACCGCCGAGATCGCGGTCATGGGCGCGGAGGGCGCGATCAGGATCCTTCACCGCAAGGAGCTCAAGGAGGCTGCGGACCCGGCGGCGCGTGCCGCCGAGCTCGCCGCGGAATACCGCCGGGAGTTCGCCTCGCCCTATCTGTCGGCCTCGCATGGCTACATTACCGACGTCATCGAGCCGGCGGAAACGCGCTTGACCCTGGCTTTGTCGCTTCGCAAGGCCCTTACGAAACGCGAGCTGAGGCCGCCCAAGAAGCACGGCAACAACCCGATGTGAGGATGAGACGCCCGAGGAGAGGCGGGAAGTCGGATGAACGACCCCATCGTCCTATCGATCGTGATCTACGGCCTGGCCATCGTGATCTCGTTCCTGGTCGCTGCCTTGATCAAGGGCATCGTCGTCGCACTCCCCTTGCTGCGCAGCCGCGACTCCTCGCCGCCGCAGCCCAGCCGACCAGCGGCCTCGAGCGTGCCTCCCGAGCACGTCGCGGCCATCGCGGGGGCCGTTGCGACCCTGGTCGGCCCGAGACACATCATCCACATCGAAGACCAGGGCCGCGCCGCGGCCTGGACCCACGAGGGCCGCATGATCCACCAGACATCCCATGCCGTGACGCGCCAACAGAAGCGTTGAGCCCCCGCGACGGCTGAGGACGGCAGAGACGGACAGGGAAGGCAGATGCAGAGACGCTTCAAGATCAACGTGGAGGGGCGCGACTACGACGTCCTCGTGGAGGAGATCACCGACGGCGGCAGCGGCCTCTATCCGGACCGGCAGACCATGCGTCCGGCAGCCGTCCAGTCCGCGCCGGTCGCTGGCGTGACCAGCGCCCCGACTGCCGCGAGGACGGAGGCCAAGCCGGCCGCGGGGCAGGGTGACGTGGTCAGTCCGCTCTCCGGCGTCCTGCTGTCGATCGAAGTCGAGGTGGGCCAGGCGGTCGATGCTGAGACCCACGTGGCCACGCTCGAAGCCATGAAGACCAAGACGATGATCACGGCCGGCCGTAGCGGCAAGGTCGGCGCCATCATGGCGACCGAAGGCCAGTCGGTCGAGGCCGGCCAGGCCCTCCTGACGATCGCCTGACCACCGAGCCCAGGGCACCCCTTGCATGGACGGCATCGATCTCCTCAGCATCTTCCAGGGCATAGCGACCCTGGCGTCCTCGGAACCCGAGATCGTCGCCATGCGCTTGCTGCTGATCGCCCTGGGGCTCTTGCTGATCTACCTCGGGCACAAGGGAATCCTGGAAGGTCTGCTGATGATTCCCATGGGCCTCGGCATGGCCACCGTCAATGCCGGGGTCCTGTTCTTCGAGGATGGCCGTCAGGGCAATCTCTTCATCGATCCGCTCGTCGAGGACCCGGCGAGACTGATGAGCGTGCTACAGATCGATTGGCTGCAGCCGGTCTACACACTGGCCTTCTCGAACGGCCTGATCGCCTGCCTCGTCTTCATGGGGATCGGCGCGCTCCTCGACGTCGGCTACGTCATGGCGAGGCCCTTCCAGAGCATGTTCATCGCGCTCTGCGCGGAGCTCGGGACCGTCGCCACCTTTCCCATGGCCCGGGCTCTCGGCTTGTCGCTCAACGATTCGGCGGCCGTCGCGACGATCGGTGGCGCCGACGGGCCGATGATCCTCTTTACCTCGCTGATCCTGTCCGAGGACCTCTTCGTGCCCATCACGGTCGTGGCCTACCTCTACTTGGGCCTGACCTACGGCGGCTACCCCTATCTCATAAAGCTGCTGGTCCCCAAGCGAATCCGCGGCATGCGAATGCCGGCCGAGCCGGTGCGGGAGGTCACGGCGGGCGAGAAGATTGCCTTCTGCGTGGTGGCCTGCACGCTGCTCAGCCTCCTGTTTCCAGTGGCGGCGCCGCTCTTCCTCTCGCTCTTCGTCGGCGTGGTGGTGCGCGAAAGCAATCTCAGGAACTACGCGGAGCTGTTCAGCGGCCCACTGCTCTACGGCGCCACCTTCTTTCTCGGCCTTCTGCTCGGCGTTCTATGCGAAGCGAACACGATCCTCAATCCGGACGTTCTGCTTCTCCTGGTGCTCGGCGTCTCGGCCCTGACGATCTCGGGCCTCGGCGGGCTCGCAGGCGGCTACATCCTCTATTTCGCGACCGGCAAGAAGTTCAACCCGGTGATCGGCATCGCTGGCGTGAGCTGTCTGCCGACCACCGCCAAGGTCGCCCAGAAGTGCGTGGCGGAGGTCACCCCGGATGCCGTGATCCTGCCCCACGCCCTGGGCGCCAGCATCAGCGGCGTCATCACCTCGGCGATCTTCGCCGGCATCTTCATTGCCGCCATCAACTAGTACCAAAGCTCAGTGAGTCGAACTCATTGAGCTTTGGCGTTGCGTCCCGGCTCTCGGCGACCTTGTCCGGCCGGCCTCCTAGGCGGCGTCGGCGAAGCGCGCCTTGATCTGGGCGAGCACGGCGGCCTTGTCGATGTGGTTGGCGCCCATCTTGATCATGGCGTCGGCGAACTTGCTGACAATCTCGGTGATGGCCGCCTCGGAGAGCTGGTTGAGGATGCCGACGCGCACCTGGACCGGCTCCGACAGGGTCGGCCAGATGCAGAAGCCCTCGGCGCGGCAGCCCTGCACCAGCTCCTTCTCCCGGCCGGCGAGAGCGTCGGGCAGGTTGCAGACCACCAGGCTGGTCATGTTCGAGGTGACCTTGCAGCCCATGGCGGAGATGGCGTCGCTCAGGATGGACTCGTGGAAGGCGTAGTCCTTGGCCTTCTGGGCCCGGCCGTACTCGAGGGAGAGCCGCAGCGCCTCGTGGAACGAGGCGATGGCGTAGCAGGAGTGGGTCTGGTGGTAGCCCGGCGCCTCGACGTCCTGGCCGTCGACGATCGCCCAGTGGCGCGCGGCCAGGATCGGATGGTGGACGTAGGAGTAGCAGCCGCGCTTCTTGACCAGGTCGATGTAGGCGTCGGTGAAGCTGACCGGCGCGTAGGTCAGGGGCAGGCCGAGCACGCCCTTCTGCGGGCAGGAGGCCCAGCCGACGACGGCCGGGAAGTCGTCGATGCTGAAATCCTCGATGCCGAGGCTGGACACCGCGTCGATCAGCCCCATCGAGCCGTGCTTGGCACAGGCGTCGTTGAAGCCCCGGAGGTCGTTGATGCGGCCGCTGCCGGTTTCCCAATGGGACATGAAGGCCCACATCGGCTTGTGCTCGGCCAGGGCGGCTTCGACCATCTCGCCCGACACCGAGGTGCCGTGGGGCACGTCGATGACGTGGACGTTCGCCGGCTCCGGCATCAGCGGGTTGGCGGCCAGGTCCTCGGGCGTCGAGGCCTTCATGCGGATCGTCTGGCAGTCGATGCCGCTGAAGGTGCCGTTGTTGAAGGCGACGACCGTGTCGCCCGGCAGAATGGCGTTCTGCATGGCGTCCAGGCCGCACCAGCCCGTGCCGGCGATGGCGTAGGTATAGACGTTCTCGGTGCCGAACATCTCGCGCAGCATGAGCTTGATCTCTTTCATGCCGCGCAGGACGTCGGCCTGCATGTGGTCGGCAACGCCGGAGCTCGCGAAAGCCTCCAGGACGCGAGGGTCGGTGTTGCCGGGGCCCGGACCGGCAGCGAGGGTCTCTGGAATGACGAGCTTTTCGAATGTGGTCATTGTTCTCTCAGCAGGCGGTGGCAGAGGTTGGCTCGATGCCGGCATGGGGCCGGAGCAGGCGCCCGTTCGGCAAAGCCGCTAATTTGACTAGGGACTATAGGCAAGAATTGCTCAGAGAAGACACTGATTGTCGTAATACCGTAAGTCCAGGCGCCGTGCCGCAATCAAACCGAGTAGAATCCCGTAATTCCTGTCAGAAGTTCGTAATGCAAAGGTCATTTCGGGCCGAACATGACTGTTTTGGCGGCCGGTCATGTCGCCCGTGCATGGAAGCCGGCGAGCTCGTCCCCCCTACGACGTCCGGCTCGCCGCGCGCTCGTTTCGCCCGCGGAGATCGGGTTCGGGGTACAAAAGGTCCTGAGCGAACTCGGGGAGAACCACCGAGAACCGCTCCGGCCCCAGGTCCGCCAGGTATCGATAGAGGGCGTGGATGAAGGCGCGGACGTAGCCGGGCTTCTGCTCGCCGTAGGGATCGGCCACCAGGAGCGTCGGCTGGCGTAGCTTGTCGGAGATCGGAATCCGTTTCAGGTCGGGGCCGTCGGGACTGGCTTCGAGGCTGGGGCGGATGTTCAGCACCGACACGCCCAGGCCATTGGACACGGCTGACCGTATGGTCTCGTAGCTGCGCGTGCGCAGCCCGACCTTGGGCCGCCGCGCGACGAAGTCGAACAGGGCCATGAGGTAGGTTCGTGTTTCCGGCAGGTCGAGCAGGATGAGCGGCCGCTGCGACAGCTCCTCCATCGAGACCGCGCCCTTTTCGGTGAGCGGGTCGTCGGCGCGGACCAGCGCGTGGGCCGGGAACTTGCAGATCGGCGTGATGGCGCTGCCGTACTCTTCGCCGATGTCGTAGGTGACCACCAGATCGAGGGCGCCGGTGGCCAGCCAGTTCCGCAGCTCGATCTGGTCGCCCTCGAAGAGGATGAACTCGCAGTCGCCGTGGGCGGCGACGAAGCGCTTGAGCACCGGCGGTATCAGCAAGGCCCCCAGGGGCGAGAAGCAGCCCAGGCGGACCGTCGCCGGCCGCGAGCGCGAGAACTGGTCGAGCGAGGTGAAGAAGTCCGAGCCGGCCGCCAGAAAGCGCCGCGCGGAGACCAGGAACTTCTGGCCGGCGGGCGTCAGCTCGATGCCGTGCCCCTTGCGCCTGTTGAACAGCCGCGCGCCCGTAGTCTCCTCGGCGACCCGGATGGCCGCCAGGATCGACGACTGCGAGATGCGCAGCTCCTTGCAGGCCCCGGCGATGCTGCCCTGTCGGTCGATCTCCCGGAGGTACTCGACCTGGCGAAAGGTGAGCCGGTTATTCATTCAATATATGTATTCACGCATATTATACATTTTATAGCTGAGCCGATCCGTGCTGTGAATAGGGAAAGCGGAGGCGCGGCGCGTTGCGGGCACTCGACGACAGTCTCGACGATCTCTCCAGGGCGACCACGAAGGCCCTGGCGCGCGCCTTCGCCTCGGGCGAGGTCTCTCCCGTCGAGGCGACAAAGGCGAGCCTCGATCGGGCCGAAGCGATCAACGGCAGGCTCAATGCCTTCGCCTTGATCGATCGCGAGGGTGCCTTGGCCGCGGCGGCGCAGGCCGAACGGCGTTGGAAGGGCGGCGCGGCGGTCTCGCCGATCGACGGCGTTCCGACCACGATCAAGGACATCGTCCTTTGTCACGGCCTCGACGTGCGCTATGGCAGCCGGGCGACGAGCGACGTCTCGGACCACCCCGACGCGCCGTCCGTCCGGCGGCTGCGCGCCGCGGGCGCGGTCATCCTGGGGCTCACCAACACGCCCGAGTTCGGCTGGAAGGCCGTCACCGACAGCCCGCGGAACCGGGTGACCCGGAACCCCTGGGACCCGTCGCGCACGCCCGGCGGATCCTCGGGCGGCGCCGCGGTGGCGGCGGCGACGGGGGCGGGCGTGCTTCACCTCGGCACCGACGGCGGCGGCTCGATAAGGATACCCGCCGCCTTCACCGGGGTGGTCGGGCACAAGCCGAGCTACGGGCGAGTGCCGATCCATCCGGCCAGCGCGTTCGGCAGCGTCGCCCACATCGGGCCGATCGCCCGTTGCGTGGAGGACGTCGCCTTTCTCTTGAACGCCATGGCGGGCCGCGACCTGAGGGACTGGACCCAAGCCGCCGTCGAGGTGGGACCGCTCGCGCCGAAGCCCATCGCTTGGAGCGGCCGGCGCCTCGGCTATTGGAAAGCGCCCTGCATCGGCGGCGTGGACCCGGAGATCGCGGCGGCCATCGAGCGAAGCCTCGAGGATCTCGAGCTGGCGGGCGCAGAGCTTGTCGAGGTCGAGCTGCCGGAGCGAGACGGCTTGTCCGAGATCTTTCGCCGCCACTGGTACGTCGGGGCCGCCAATCGTCTGGCCGCCATCGAGCCATCGCTCCACGACGAGCTCGATCCCGGCTTCCTGGAGATTGCCGAGCGCGGCCGGCGATACTCCGCTGTCGATCACCTGCAGGCGGAGGTCGAGCGTGCTGAGTTCGGCGCCAAGATGGACGCCCTGCTCGAGGATCTCGACTTCATCGTCTCTCCGACGGTGCCGATCGCGCCCTTCGAGGCGGGCGTCAACGTGCCGGTCGGATCCCGCCTCGGCAGTTGGACCGAGTGGTCGTCCTACAGCTTCCCGATCAACCTCAGCCAGCAGCCGGCCTGCTCGGTGCCCTGCGGCTTCACGGCGCGCGGCCTGCCGATCGGCCTGCAGATCGTCGGCGGCCGGAACGAGGACGAGGCCGTCCTGTCGGCGGCCTTGACCTATCAGCAGATGTACCCGGAGCGGTTTCTCTGTCCCGCCGGGCGCTGGCCCGAGCAAGCCATCGGCACGGCGTGATGGAGAGCTTCGTCCCCTTTGCGCTCAATGCCCTGACCTTGATCAGCATTCTGCTGATCGTCTCCATCGGCCTCGCGATCATCTTCGGCCTGATGAACGTGATCAACCTCGCCCACGGCGAGTTCATCACCATCGGGGCTTTCACCCTCGTCGCCATCCAGGCCGTCGGCGGGAGCTTCTGGCTGGCGCTTCTGGCCGCGCCGGCGGTGGGCTACGCCATCGGCTTCGCGCTCGAGAAGACGCTCGTCGTCCGTGTCTATCGGAACCCGCTCCACGCCATTCTGGTGACCTGGGGGCTCAGCCTGATCATTCAGCAGGTCATCCAGCTCATCTTCGGGCCGGCGCCGCAGCGGGTCGTCGGCCCTTTCCCGGGCTTCGTCACCATCGCCGGCGCGAACTACCCGGCCTACCGGCTGTTCCTCATCGGCTTCGCCCTGAGCGTCTTCGTCGGGGTCATCCTGCTGTTCAAGAAGTCCAGGTTCGGCCTCGACCTCAGGGCGTCGATTCAGAGCACGGAGATGGCCTCGGTCATGGGGGTCAACGCGGACAGGATCAACGCCCAGGCCTTCGCCTTCGGCGCCGCCCTGGCGGCTCTGGCCGGCGTGCTGCTGGCGCCGCTCACGGCCGTCACGGCCTACATGGGCATCAACTACCTCGCCCGCTCCTTCTTCGTCGTGCTGGTCGGCGGCGCCGGCAGCATATCGGGCGTGGCCGCCGGCAGCGGGATCATCGGCGGACTCGAGACGGCGCTGTCCTATCAGATCCCGGCGACCGTCGCGCAAGCCCTGGTGCTGATCCTGGCGATCGTCATTCTGCGCTTCCGGCCGCGGGGGATTCTGCCGTCATGAAGGCCGCGATCTCCCAGGGCCGATCCGCCACGCCCGCCACCCGCCGCGGCCTGCGGCCGACGACGCTCGTCGCCATCGCCACCCTGGTTGTCCTGGCGGCCCTGCCTCTCTTCGCGAAGAGCTACGCCCTGACCAGCTATCGGGACGTGCTGCTGCTGGCGGTCTTCGCCCTCAGTCTCGACATCTTCTGGGGCCGGACCGGCATCCTCAGCTTCGGCCATGCCACCTTCTTCGGGCTCGGCGCCTACGGCATGGCCGTGGTGGCGATTCACTTCGAGATCGATCCGGCCTGGGTCAGCCTCGCCGGCCTGCTGTTCGGCGTGGGCCTGGCGGCCGCCGTCGCGACGCTCGTCGGTTACTTCATCCTCTACGGCGGCGTGCGGGGCGCCTACTTCACGATCGTGACCCTCGCCCTGACGCTGATCGCCCACCATGTCGCCGTCGGCTGGTCGGACGTGACCGGCGGCGACTCCGGTCTCATCGGCGTGCCGCCCATCACGCTCTTCGGCTACGCCTTCATCGGCTCGACCGAGTCCTACTACCTGGCGCTGGCCGTTCTGACCGTCGCGCTGTTCGGGTCGATGCGGCTCCTGCACGGCCGCTTGGGGCTGGTCCTCGCGGCGATCCGCGACAGCGAGACCAAGGCGCGGACCCTCGGCTACCGCACGGACCGCACGCTGCTCCTGACCTTCGTCGCCTCCGCGTCGCTGGCGGCCTTGGCCGGTGCCGTCTATGCGGCCGGCACCGGCTTCGTGGCGCCGGACTTCATCGCGCTGCTGCTCTCGACGGAGGTCATCATCTGGGTGGCCGTCGGCGGCAGCGGCACCCTGATCGGCCCGGTCATCGGCACCGCGATCGTCTGGAAGCTACAGCAGGAGATCAGCTCGATCAGCATCGCGGCCTGGCCGATCGCTCTGGGCTCCTTCTTCATCCTGCTGGTCCTCGTGTTCCCGCAGGGCCTGCCGGCCTACCTCCTGAAGAAGGTCCGGGCGCTCCGGTCGGGGAAGGGGGCCGCGCCATGACCCCGGCCGATATCCCCGTGCTCGCGCTCGACGGCGTTTGCCGGAACTTCGGGGCGCTCCGGGCCGTGAAGGACGTCACCGAGTCGTTCCAGCCTGGCGAGCTCAACTGCATCATCGGCCCCAACGGGGCCGGCAAGAGCACCCTGCTGGACCTGATCTGCGGCACGCTCCCGGTCACCTCGGGCAGCATTGCCTTCGGCGAGGAGGCCATCCATGGCCTGCCCGGCGACCGCATCGCGCGGCTGGGGATCGCCCGCAAGTTCCAGGTGCCGACGGTCTTCGAGAGCCTCTCCGTGCTCGAGAACCTGCAGGTGGCCGCTGCCCCGGCGGCGAGCGCCACGGAGCTGGAGCGGATCCTGGGCACCACGCACCTCCTGGACGACCGGGAGGTCGAGGCGTCCGCCCTGCCGCACGGCAAGAAGCAGTGGCTCGAGATCGGCATGGCCCTCGCGATGCAGCCCAGGGTCCTGCTTCTCGACGAGCCGACCGCCGGCCTCTCCGTCGACGAGACCCGGGACACCGCGCAGTTCCTCTCCGAGCTCCGCGGCTCGGTCACGGTCATCGTCATCGAGCACGACATGGCCTTCGTCCGCGACCTCGCCGCGCGCACGCTGGTCCTGCACCTCGGCGAGGTCATCGCGTCGGGCGACTTCGCGGACATCGAGACGAACGACCTGGTGCGAGACGTCTACCTGGGGCGCAAGTGATGCTGAGGGTCAGCCAGCTCACCGCCGCCTACGGCTCCGCCCAGGTCCTGAACGGCGTCGATCTCGAGCTGGGACACAAGGAGATCGTCGCGCTGCTCGGGCGCAACGGCATGGGCAAGACGACCCTCATGAAGTCCCTGATGGCCATCGTGCCGGTGAGCGGCGGTCGGGTCCGGCTCGGCGAGCGGGACATCACGGGGCTGCGAACCCACGAGATCGCCAAGAGCGGCGTCGGCTACGTGCCCCAGGGCCGAGGCATCTTCGACAAGCTCACGGTCGAAGAGAACCTGCGCATGGGCATGCGCGCCTTGCCCAACGGCGCCGGCGGCGTTCCCGAGTTCCTCTACGAGCAGTTCCCCATTCTCCGGGAGCGGCGCGCGCAGGTCGCGGGCACGCTCTCCGGCGGCCAGAAGCAGCAGCTCGCGATCTCCCGCGCGCTCTGCAGCAACCCGAAAGTGCTTCTGCTGGACGAGCCCTCGGAAGGCGTTCAGCCCAACATCGTGCAGGAGCTCGGCGTTTTCCTCAGAGGCCTCGTCGACAGGCACGACATCGCCGTCCTGATCGTCGAGCAGAACCTGGAGCTGGTGCACCAAACGGCCGATCGCTTCGACATCATGGTCAAGGGACGGATCGTGCACAGCGGCGCCAACAGCGAGCTCGACGACCAGGGGATGCTGCAGCGGTTCCTGTCGGTGTGATCGCGCTATCGAGACATCGCAACCTTTTGGGAGGAAGAGAACGATGATCAAGAAGACCCTTACACGTCGCCAGACGCTTGGGACCATCGGCCTTGGCGCGACCGCCGCGGCCACCGCGACGCTCGGCATGCCGGCTGTCCTGCGGGCTTCGAACGGGCCGATAAAGCTCGGCTTTCTCTCGGGGCTGACGGGCCTCGAGACGATCCTCGGCGAGACCCAGCTCAACTGCTTCAAGCTGGCGGTGAGCGAGATCAACGACGCCGGGGGGATCGCCGGCCGTCAGATCGATTTCGTCGTCGAGGACGACCAGACGACCACCCGCGGCGCCATCGAGAAGGCTCGCAAGCTGATCGCCGAGGACGAAGTCGATGCGACGATCGGCCTGATCGCCAGCCTGACCCACGTCGCCGCCCGCAGCGTCACCACGCCGGCGAAGAAGCTGCTGATCTACACCACCTACTATGAAGGCGAGGTCTGCGAGCGCTACTTCTTCTCCACCGGCCAGATCCCCAATCAGCAGATCGTGCCCTCGGTCGACTGGCTGACGGCGAACGAAGGCAAGACGACCTACGTGATCGGCTCGGACTACGTCTGGCCGCGCAAGAGCGCGGAAGCGGTCAAGGCGGCCATGGAGGCCAAGGGCGGCGCCTTGCTCGGCGAGGACTTCGTGCCCTTCGGCACGCAGGACTTCGGGCCGGTCTTCGACCGGGTGAAGGCCGCCGACCCCGACTTCGTCTGGGTCATGGTCGCCGGGAGCGACCTGATCACCTGCTTGAAGCAGTATCAGAGCTTCGGCTTCAAGCAGCAGCTCTTCTCCAACGGCTTGGACGAGCTCTTCAGCTTCGCCCATCCCGAGCTGACGGCGGGGACGATCTCCAACCAGGCCTATTTCATGAACCTGGACACGGGGAAGAACCGGGCCTTCAAGAAGGCCTATGGCGAGATGTTCGGCGCGGACAAGCCGATCAACGCCATCGGCGAGGCGGCCTACGACGCCGTCCATCTCTACAAGCTCGCCGTCGAGAAGGCCGGCACCACCGAGACGGAGGCCGTGATCGATGCGCTCGGCGAGGTCGAGTTCGACGCACCGCAAGGCAAGGTGGGCTTCGCCGCGAACAACGTGATGCGCTCGAACAGCATCCTGGCCCGTGGCAACGACAAGGGCCATTGGGATACGATCGACAACTTCGGCCAGATCGATCCGCTCGTCCCTGGCTGTAGCCTCTGAGCCTTTTGTCGGAAGCCGAGGGTCGCGTTGGTCGAGGCAATCTCAGAGCCGATCCGGTCCGGCGCGGTGGCGGCGCTTGCCGCCATCCGCGAGGGCAAGGTCACGGCCGAGGCGCTGACGGCCGAGTTCCTGGACACGATCGACGACAGGAACCCCGGCATCGGCGCCCTGGGCCAGGTCCTGTCGGCGCAGGCGCTCGCGCGCGCCCGCGACATCGACGGCATGATCTCCGGAGGGCGCGACCCCGGCCCCCTCGCGGGCCTGCCGGTGGTCGTCAAGGAGAACTGCGACACGGCCGGTGCCGTCTGCTCGGCCGGGCTCGCGTTCCGTCGCGACCACGAGCCGGAAAGGGATTCCTGGATCACCGCCCGGCTCAAGGACGCCGGTGCGGTCGTCCTGGGTGTCTCGCTGTCCGACCCCGGGGCCTTCGACGTCAGGACCCCGGCGGTGACGCACCCCGTCGATCCGCTGCTGACGGTCGGCGGGTCGAGCGGCGGCTCGGCCGCCGCCTTGGCCGCCGGCCTGTGCCTCGGCGCCATCGGCACCGACACCGGCGGCTCCATCCGAATCCCCTCCGCCTGTTGCGGGACCGTCGGTCTCAAGCCGACCTTCGGCGCCTTGCCGATGGAAGGCATCTTTCCGCTGGTCCAGTCGCTGGACCACGTCGGACCGATGGCGCGTTCCGTGGCGGATGTAGAGGTCCTGTGGCATGCCCTGTCCGATGGCGGCCCTTCGGAGTCCGAGAGGGTCGGCAAGATCGGTGTCGATCCGCGCTGGATCGCCGAGATCGACGAGCCCCTTCAGGAGCAGTTTGCTGCCCTCCTCCGGCGCATGGCGGCGCAGGGCGTGCAGTGCATCGAGGTGACGCTGCCCGAACCGGATCAGGTGATCGAGATGCATGGCACGATCTTTCTGGTCGAGAGCGCGGCCTACCACCTGGCTCACCACGGCGAGCAGGTGGCCGCCTATCCGGAAGTGGCACGGGGCTGGTTCGACGCGGCGCTGGCCATGCCGGTGCGCGCCTACGTCGAGGCTTGCAAGCGCCGTAAGGCCTTCACGGAGCGGGTCGACGCGCTGCTTGCCGAGGTCGATGGCCTCCTGCTGCCGACGATCCCGGTGGCCGGGCCGAAGCGGGCGGCGGCCAGCCTCTCCGTCGCGGGAGAGGCGCGCGACTACACCATGGCCCTGGTCCGGCATACCTGCCTGTTCGACCACACGGGCCATCCGGCCCTAGCGCTGCCGGGGAGCGGCCACGCCGAGCCGGGGAACCTGAGCGTGCAGTTGGTCGGCCGCTACGGGGCGGAGAGCCAGGTCCTGCGGCTCGGCGCCGCGGTCGAGAAGACGACGCTCGCAGACCGGGGGTGAGCCCCGCGCCGGTGGGCTAGAGCGTTTTCCGCTGACGCGGAATCACGGCACCGGCCCGCTCCCCCTCCCGGCCACCCAATAGGATACTGCCGTGGGTGGCGGGAGGGGGAGCGGGCCGGT
>JANQLT010000118.1 GCA_028280455.1 Kiloniellales bacterium | reverse complement strand
ACCGGCCCGCTCCCCCTCCCGGCCACCCACGGCAGTATCCTATTGGGTGGCCGGGAGGGGGAGCGGGCCGGTGCCGTCCGATCGGAAAACGCTCTAGCGGGCTCGGCCCCCTCACCAGCTCCACTTCAGACCGGTCGTGACCCGGTCCTGGTCGTCGAACTGGCCGAACAGCCCGTCGCCGTCGCCGTAGAAGACGTCGAGCCCGAGCCAGACGTCGAGATCGTCGGTCACCTTGTAGCTGACCTTGGGCCGAACCAGGCCGTCGGCCTCGTTCGCGTTGGTCAGCCAGATCACGTCGAGCGTCAGGTCGTCGTTCAGCAGGTCGTGACGGGCCAGCAGGGTGAAGCTGGTGTCGAGACGGTCGCGCACCATGCCGGTCGGGTCTTCCATCGTGACGCTCTGGAAGACCTGGGCGCTGAGCATCGTGTCGTCCAACCCGTACCAGTCGAGGCCGAGCACGTAGCCGAACTCGTCGCTGTGCGCGACGCCGTCCGGGTCGCCGGTCGGACTGGCGCTGAACAGGCGGTTGGTCGAATAGGCCGCCTCGCCGCGCACGACGAAGTCCCCGAAGGCGTTGCTGAAGGTGCCGCCGACCAGGTGGCTGCGCTCGTAGCGCGGCGTCACCGTGACGGCCGGTCCCGAGGGAGTCAGGGTCGGCGCCAGAAAGAAGCCGGGCGAATCGGGGAAGTGGTAGAGGTAGTTCAAGGTCAGGTCCCAGCCGTCGAGGAAAGCGGAGAGCCTGGCGCCGGCGTCGGAGTCGGCGAAGACGTTGCTCGGCCGGTCGGGGTCGCGCTGGATGACCCGGGTGCCCGGCATCGAGCTGGGCACGACCAGCGGCGAGGTCGGCTCGAAGGCGGCGCTGGGATCGGGGATGTCGTTGTAGGTCTGATCGGGCAGCCAGACCACTTGCAGCATGGTCTCGCCGATCGGCACCTCGACCAGGGCCGACCAGAGCGGGATGCGGGAGTCGGCGAAGTCGTCGAGGATGAACTCGCGGAAGCTCTGCGGGTTGACGACATCCAGCACCTTGAGGCCGTCGGACTGGCCCCAGACGATCTGCTGCTTGCCGAGCCGGGCGAAGACGTCGCCGACATCGCCCTGCAGGTAGAGCTCGCGCAGCTCGAGATCGCCGTGGTCGTCGATCAGCAGCCGTCGGCTTTGCGGCGCGCGGGTTCCCTGATCGGGCTGGCCGGGCTCCAGCGCATCGAAGATATCGCCGCGGCCGCGGCCGATCGCCACCAGCTCGAAGCCCCCCGGCGTGCCGATGGTCAGCTCGGGAGTCACCGACAGCTCGCCCATCTGGCCGACGCTGTCGTTCCAGCGGAAGGCACCCTGGGCTTCGACGGTCACGCCGAGGTCGACGCTGACGTCCGCCAGCCAGGAGCCCTTGCCGAGCTCATCGGCCGAGGCCGGCAGCGCAACGGCGAGAGCCGCCGCAGCAGCGACGCCCCGCAGCGAGCGGGTGCATTTCCTGAATGGAGCGCGGTGCCGGCCCGCGCCGTCAGGCGTCTTGGCCAACGAACCTCGAGAAGCCGACCTAAGCGCTTGCACGGACCCCCGTCACAAAACGCGACCCTGACCCCCCATGTGCCGCTCGACAGGCCCCTTCCAGGTGCCCGAATGGGAGGCGGGCCTCAGGATCCCCGGCCCAACGCCTCCCGCCGGAACAGCCTGTCCGACACGGTGGAAGTGTAGTCGACGTCGCTGATGGTGAAAAGAGTCCGGTGTCCGCTCTGGTGGTTATCGACCGCCAAGATATGGGGGGTCCAGATGCCCTCGACCTGGGAGATATCGCGGAACTCGAGGGTCTTCAGGCGCTTCCCGCGGGTATCCCAGAACTCCGAGCGGCGCGCCATCCAGATCTCCGGGTCGACCCAGGAGACCACGCGGCTGTAGCCCAGCTCCTCGGCGATCTCATCGCTGACCGGCACTGCCTCGACCTTGTAGAGCCGGCGGCCGTCGATCTCCTCCACGCCGAGCGTGCTGCGGTTGTACTCGTCGAGCGAGACCCGCGTCTCCTGCTTCATGTCGTCGTAGCTGAAGTCGGTGCCCATGAAGTAGTCGCCGCGCTCCGAGCCGGAGACCCGGCGGCTCTTGCGCAGGGCCGGCAGATAGAGCCACTGGTCGTCGTCGAGCTCGACCTGGGGATAGTCGTAGGTCAGGAAGGCGGTGCCTTCGAGATTGCGCGGCTCGTCGTAGAAGATGACGATGCGGCGCTCCTCGCCGAAGTCCTTTCGGAACGAGCGGGTGGTCCGGACCCGGCTCTTGCCGCTCTTCTCGGTCAGCTCCATGACGATCGTGCGGGAGGCCACCGCGCCATCGTCGCGCGCGTTGATCAGCCGGGCGATCTCGTCGCCGCTCGGCAGGTCGCCGCCGCTCTGGGTGGCCAGGGCCGCGCTCGACAGGACGAGCAGCAGGCCCGGCAGGATGACGCGGGGCAGAGTGCTTTTCAGGGTCATGCTTCGATCCTCGATTGATCGCCGGCCCGGCCGAGCGGGCCCGCGAGCGTTATCTGCTGGACGTCCGTCTCGGCCGGCGTGCGGCCGCGCTGCAGCGCCTGGATCACCACCGGCAGCAGCGTCAGGCTGGTGATGAAGGCGGTCGCCACGGCGACGGCGACCAGGCTGCCGAAACGGATCAGCCCCGGCGTCTCGCTGATCACCAGCAAGCCGAAGCCGCAGAAGATGATCAGGAAGTTGAACAGCAGGGCGCGGCCCGTGAGGCGGTAGACGGCGGCCATCACCTGCGCCAGCGGCTGCTTCGCTTCGACCAGGAGCGCCTTGATCCGGTCGATCACATGGACCGCGAAATCGACGCCGACGCCGATGGCGATGGCCGCCGACATCGAGGTGCCGATGCCGAGCCAGATGCCGGAGAGTCCCATGACGGCGTAGATCAGCAGCACCGAAAGCGCCACCGGCAGCAGCGCGAGGGCGCCGAACAGCAGGGAGCGGAAGGCCAGGACCGCGGTCAGGCCGACCGCCGCCAGGGCCAGCGCGACACTTATGAAGTGACCGCCGAGCAGCTCGATCATCCAGTGATAGTGGACCGCCGCGCCGCCCGAGACCTTGGCCGTCATCTCGGCGTCGTTGAAGCGCTCGGCGATGTAGCGCTCCAGGGCGACGACCACTTGCTTCTCGTCCTGGAACTCGCCGCTGTCGAGCGTCACCCGGACGTTGGCCAGCCGATAGTCGTAGTCGACCTCCTCCTCGAAGTCGGCGGGATCGCCGGACATGGAGTAGAGCAGGAAGTACTGGGCGACGGCCTCCTCGCTGTCGGGCAGGCGGTAGGCCTCGGCCTCGTCGTCGAACAGCACCCGGTTGAGCTGCTTCAGGTAATCGACGATGGAGCGGGTCGCGGTGACGTGCGGCAGGGTCTCGGCGAAGCGCTGCAGCGCTTCGATCCGCTGCAGGCGCTCGACGGCGAAGAGGCCCTCGGTCTCGCGGGTCTCGATGACGATGTCCAGGCTGTGCGCGCCGTCGAAGGTCTCGTTGATGACGCCGTGGTCGATGCGCAGCGGCTCGTCCTTCTGGAAGTTGTCGATGTCGGCGTCGTTGGCCTGCAGCCGCCAGAGCCCGGCCAGGCCGGCCATCACCAGCAAGACCGCCACGAGGACCACGGCCGTGGGGTGGCGGAGGATGCCGGCGCCGGCGCGCGCCAGGAAGGCCGCCGGCGCATCGGCCGGCAGCTCGCCTTCGGCAGGGGTCCGCGAGGCGGCGGCGGCCGGCGCCTTGTCGGGCAGGAGCGACAGCAGGGCCGGCACGGCGGTCAGCGAGACCAGCCAGGCGACCGCCACGCCGAGAGCCGAGTAGGCCCCGAAGTCCTTGATCGGCGGCGAGCTGGAGGCGGCGTAGACGGCGAGGAAGCCGGCGACCGTGGTCACCGAGGTGATCGTCACGGGCCGCCACATGGCCAGCATGGTGGCGACCACGCGGTCGCGCTTCGGCCGCGCCGGCCCGCGGGCCCGCTCGAAGCTGTGCTGCCCGAGGATGTGCAGCGAGTCGGCCACCGAGATGGCGATCAGGATCACCGGCAGGCCGTTGGTGATGACGAAGAAGGGACGCCCGGCCAGCGCCATGACCCCGAGCACGCTGCCGAGGGTCAGCAAGGAGACCGACACCGGCAGGAAGACGCCGAGCGCGTTGCGATGGCTGAGGTAGAGCAGCAGCAGGACGAGCAGCAGGGCGAGCGGCGTCAGGCGATGGGCGTCGCGGTCGATGTAGGTGCCGAGGTAGCCCATGAAGGCGCCTTGGCCGGCGACATGCAGGCTGTCGCCGGGCCCGAGCGGCGCCGATTCGCCGAGGGCCAGAAGGTCGTAGTAGAGCTGCTCGGCCGCGTCGGACTCGGCCAGCTCGACAGCGATCAAGGTGCCTTCGCCGGAGTCGCTGACCAGGCTGCCGAGAGTCAGCGGCATGGCCTGGACCGCGCCGCGCACCGACTCGGCGGCGGCCTGGCTCTCGATTTCGCCCTCGACGAAGGGCTTGATCAGCAAGCCGTCGGGCGCCGCGGCGAAGCTCTTCTCGGTGGCCAGGCTCATGACTCGGTTCGGATCGACGCCCGGCAGCTCGGCGATGCGCTCGCTCAGCCAGGTGACCAGGTTGAGGCTTTGCGGATTGAAGATGCCTTGGGGCCCGCGGTTGATCACCGCCACCAGCATCGGGTCCTTCAGCCCGAAGATCTCCTTGACCCGGTCGCGGTAGATCACGGCCGGGTGGCCCTTGGGCAGGAAGGCCTCGGCGCGGGTGTCCTTCTCGAGCTTGAGGGCGGCGGACGAGACGGCCAGCAGCGGCAGCAGCACGAGGGCCAGAGTCCAAAGGGGTCTGGCCGTGACCAGCCTGAACAGCCGCTCCGGAAGAGATCGAGACATGGGCCCTGCTGTGACGCTTCGGGGGTCCTTGCCTGGATTAAAGCGAAAGCTTGATTAACGTGGGGTAAAGCTTGTGGCTTTGGCGGCGGCCGGCGGCGGTCCAAAGCGTTTTCCGCTCACGCGGAACACGGCACCGGCCCGCTCCCCCTCCCGGCCACCCATTAGGATACTGCCGTGGGTGGCCGGGAGGGGGAGCGGGCCGGTGCCGTAAGATCGGAAAGCGCCCCTAGGTCTTGATGTCGTGCTGCTTGAGCAGCTGATAGAGGGTCGGCCGGCTGGTCTCCAGCAGCTTCGAGGCCTTGGAGATGTTGCCCTCGGCCGCCGCCATGGCCCGCTCGACGGCAAGCCGCTCGGCCTGCTCGCGGGCTTCCTTCAGGGTCAGCACCGGCGCTTCGCCGGCCGCCGCCGCGTCGGCGTCGGCCTCGCCCGCCGCGCTCGCCGGACCCCCCGGCCCCCCCGGCCCCGCATGGCGCGGCAGGTCGAGCGCGGAGTCGTCGATCCGGCCGCCGTCCGCGGTCACCAGGGCGCGCTTGATGCGATTCTCCAGCTCGCGGACGTTGCCGGGCCAGGCATAGCCGGCCAGGCTGGAGAGCGCGCGCTGGGTGAAGCCCGGCGAGGCGATGCCGGTCTCCTTGCCGAACTTGCCGAGTAGGTGCTGGGCGATAGCGATGATGTCGTTGGGCCGTTCGCGCAGCGGCGGGATCTGCACCACCGCCTCGCTGAGCCGGTAGTAGAGATCCTCGCGGAACAGGCCCTCCTCGATCAGCGACTGCGGATCGCGGTTGGTCGCCGAGACCACGCGGATGTCGACCGGGATCTCGCGGCGGCCGCCGACCCGCTCGATCACCCTCTCCTGCAGGAAGCGCAGCAGCTTGGCCTGCAGCGGCAGCGGCAGGTCGCCGATCTCGTCGAGCAGCAGGGTGCCCTTGTTGGCCAGCTCGACCTTGCCCTGCACGCTCTTGTTGGCGCCGGTGAAGCTGCCCTTCTCGTGGCCGAAGAACTCGCTCTCGAGCAGCGTGTCGGGCACGGCGGCGCAGTTGATCGCGACGTAGGGCTGGCGGGCACGGGCGCTCAGGTCGTGGATCGCCCGGGCCAGCACCTCCTTGCCGGTGCCGCTCTCGCCGACCACCAGGATGGTCATGTTGGCGGCCGCGAAGCGCCTGACCTCCTCGCAGACCTTGAGCATCGCCGGATCGCTGGTCACCAGGCCCGGCAGCGGCGCGGCCTCGCCGGCGCTGTCCGCCAGCCGGCGGTTCTCGGTCTCCAGCTCGACCAGGCGCATCGCCCGGCCGACGACGAGCTGCAGGGCGTCGAGCTCCAGGGGCTTCTGGTAGAAGTCGTAAGCCCCGAGGCCGACCGCCTGGACGGCGTATTCCCGCTCGGTCTGGCCGGTCATGACGATGACCTTGGTGTCGGGCGCGATGCGAAGGATCTCCTCGAGTGCCCGCAGGCCTTCGCTGGGACCGTCGACGTCCGGCGGCAGGCCGAGATCGAGGATGACCACGGGCGCGCCGTCCTTCTCGACCCTGGCGACCGCCGAGCCCCGGTCCTCGGCTTCGATCACGCTGAAGCCGTCGAGCGCCCAGCGGAGCTGCCGCCGGATGCCCTCGTCGTCGTCGACCACCAGCAAGGCGTTGTTGCCGGGGCTCATTCGCCGGCCTGCCTGTCGAGCTTCGGCTGGGAGTCGATCTGCGGGCTCGGCTCCTCGGCGGCGATCGGCAGCAGGACCCGCATGGTGGTGCCGGAGCCCGGGCTGCTGACCACCTCCAGGTCGCCGCCCAGCTCGCGGGCGTAGACGCGGCACTGATGGGTGCCGATGCCGAAGCCGCCCGACTTGGTCGAGCGGAAGGGCGCGAAGAGCTTGTTGCGGATGAAGGCCTCGTCCATGCCGGGCCCGTTGTCGGAGATCTCGACGATCGCCCGGTCGTTGTTGGCCAGCAGGCTCACCCGGACCCAACCTTCCTCGACGCCCTGCACCGCCTCGACGGCATTCTTCACCAGGTTCTCGAACAACGACGCCAGGCGGTCCCTGTCGCCCTGCACCGCCAGGCGCTCCGTGCCCTCTTCGGGATAGAACGCGGCCCGCGAGGCCGCAACCTCGGCCAGCAAGGGCAGCAAGTCTATCCGCAAAGTCGCCTGACTCGCATCCTCGACGTCGCTGGCGGAGAGCCGATCGATCATGTGCTGCATCTTGGCCACGACGTTGTCCAGGGTCAGCGCCATGTCGCGGCGGAACTCGGGCTTCTCGCCGTGGCGCTCGATGTTGCGGGTGAGCAGGGAGAGCTGGCTGACCAGGTTCTTGATGTCGTGCAGCACGAAGGCCGAGCGCTGGTTGAAACGCTCGAACTGCTGGGCCTGGGCGAGCGCCAGGCTGGCCTGCTGCTCGGCGAGATAGCCCGCGGCCTGGCGGCCGACCGTGCGCATCAGGTCGAAGTCCTCCCAGACCAGCGCCTTGGGCGCCCGCGGCCGGGCCAGCATGATGAAGCCGGTCAGCTCGGCATGGTGCAGCAGGGGTATCAGCACCCAGCCCTGCGCCACCTCGGCCAAGGCCCTCGGCACCTGGAAGTTGGGCAGGTCGTCGTCGCCGCCGCTATCCAGGACGACGATCCAGCCCCGTTCGCGCATGATCTCGGCCATGGCCTCGACCTCGGCACAGGACACGCTGGAGACGGCCATGTTCCAGCTCGCGACGACCGAGTAGGCGGCGCCGTCCTTCAGCCAGAGCGCCGAGCCCGGGCTCTCGAAGGTATCGGCGGTGGCGTGCAGAATCCGCTCCGACAGGCCGTAGCGCGAGGTGCTGTCCGAGATCGCCTTGGTGAAACGCAGCCACTCCTCGCGATAGTCGTAGCGTAGCTGGAAAAAATGCTTGTCGATCAAGACCTTGATGTGGGCCCGGAAGGCGCCGGAAGAGAGCAGCACGAAGAGCAGGACCAGGGCGCTGAACAGGAAGACCAGTTGGACCGCCGAGCCCCAGCTGCCGCCGAAGTGGCGAATCAGCAAGGCCGTGACCGACATCGCCACGATGTAGGCGCCGCAGATCAGCACGGTGGTCGAATAGAAGGCGGCCTGGCGGGAGACCTTGATGCCCGGCGCCGCGAAGCGGCTGCGATGGACGGCGACGGCGATCAAGGGGCCGGCCAGGGCGTAGACCAGGCCGCGCGCCTCGATATGTCCGAGGTTGACCGTGGTCAGCAGGACGAGGTTGGCATAGTAGAACAGGTCGAAAACGAAGAGACCGCCGAGGCCGATGATCAGGAACTTGATCCGCCAGCGCTCGACCTTGGCGGTGTGCCGGTAGAGGTTCTCCAGGAACACCAGGCCGACGATCGCCAGCAGGATCCGATAGAGCACGCCGATGCCGTTGCCCAGCAGGCGAAGGAACTCGGCGCCGACGACGGCCAGGCTGACGACGGCCACGACGGCGAAGAAGATCGTGAAGAGCTTGGCGCGGCCGGCCTCCACCTTCGACCTGACGACCTGCCAAAGGAAGGCGATCCAGCCGAAACAGACGAAGACCTCCAGGGTCGAGGGCGGCAGCAGGAAGTACCGCTCGATCAGGAACAGCAGGACGAAGTTGAAGGCCCAGAGACCGGTCAGCGCGCAGGCGATGACCAGCGTCGCCTCGCGCCGCCAGACCGCCGCGAGCACGCCCAGGATGACGAAGACGACAAGCGTCGCCGCGTAGCTCCAGAGGCCCAGACTGCCTGTGATCGTCTCGCTCACCGGTCGTTCCCTCGCCGGTCTCGCCAGGCCCGCGCCACGGCCGTCCGGGCCGCTACGGCCAGGTCATCCAACCGCTTGACATTCCGCTGGCAGGTCGCGTGGAGATCCCGAATAATTCCGACCCTAGCATTAGGACGCTATCATAACATTTACTTGGCCGGCCGCGCGAACGCCAGGCGCGAAGTGCTACCCGCCGAGACGCTGGCCGGGACCCGCCACATCGTTCGGAAGTCGGCGGCTCCCGGCGCATTCTAGCGCTCCGCGCGCTGTGCCGCAGGCTTAGGCGGCCGGCGCTGCGGGGCGGCCGGTAGAGAGCCGCACGAGGGTCTGGAGAGATCGCCGCCGAGCCGCCGCCCGATCGCTCGCGGCGCTCTCTTCTCGCGAGGAATTAGGCATACTTGTCAACCTCTTAGATCGGGGCGTCAGGCCGGCGGCAAAGCGCTCGGCGGGGCTCCCCGCGGGCTGCTTTCCGCCAAGTCATCTGATATACTCCGGTGCAATTCGAGTATTTCCGGAGACAGGAGAAGCCCGGTATGAACCGGACCGTTAGGTTACTTTTCTTCATCCCAGCATTTCTTGCCGCGGCGTTGCTTACAGCCTGCGAAGATGACAGCACGGTCTCGAAGCTGCTCGAGGAAGCCCTTGGGCATCGGGCAAGTGGACAGTGGCAAGCCGCCGTCGCTCCCTTGAAGCAATACTTGCAGAAACACCCCGACAACGGCCAGGCGCGCGGCCTGCTCGGCGAGATTTATTTGGAATTGGGCGACGCGCCGAGCGCGATCAAGGAGCTCGACCGGGCTCGCTCGCTGGGCATCAACTCCGAGCACGTCCGTCTGCTCCTGGCCCGCGCGTGGCTGATGGACCGCAATAGCGAAGCGGTCCTCGACGAGGTGCCCGCCGACCTGGCCCTCGAGTCCGAGGCCAACATCGAGTTGATGGTCCTGCGAGGCCGGGCCTTGTTGATCGAGGACCGGCTCCCCGAGGCCGCCAAGACCATCGAGCGTGTCCTCGAACAGGGCCCGAACGCCTTCGCCTTCGCCAGCCTGTCGCAGGTCTTCCGGGCCCAGAAAGACGACGAGGGCGCGGAGGCGCAATTGCGCAGCGGGCTGGAGGCCTTTCCCGAGGACTCCAGGCTATTGACCATGCTTGGCGAGGCTCTGCTGAGAAGGCAGGCCTTCGACGAGGCGGAAGCTACCCTCCTGAAGGCGGCCGCCAGAGACGCCTCCGATCGGCGTTGGCGTTACCGCACCCAAGTCGGCCTGATCCAGTCTCGCTTGGCGCTCGGCAAGATCGAGGAAGCCGAAGCATCCCTGGCCGAGATGGCCGCCGAACACCCGGAAGACGTCACCCAATCTCTCATGAGCGGCTTCGTCGCCTTGCTGAAAGAGGACTTCGAGACAGCCAGCCTGCTCTCGGAGAAGGCATTGAATGGCGATCCCAACAACACGCCCGCGATGTTCGTCTCGGGTGCGGCCGCCTACTATCAGGGGCGCATCGAGGAGGCGCACGAGCGCTTGTCCCGCTACGTCGCGCGCGTTCCCGACAACCTCGACGCGCGACAGCTTCTCGCCCTGAGCCAGATGCGGATCGGAGACGCCGAGACCGCCTACCAGCTGCTCTCCTCCAACGGGACCTCGGCCAACCACGGCGCTCGCTACATGGAGCTGCTGAGCGACGCCGCGCGGCTCGCCGGCCACCAAGAGACCAGCCTGAGAGCCCTGCGCCAAGCCGTCGTGAGCTTCCCGGAGGACGCCCGAATCCGCGCCAAGCTCGGGCTGCTTCGCATCGCCACCGGTGATGCCAGCGAGGCCGAGGCGGCGATCTCCGACCTCGAAGCGGCCAAGGACCTCGACCCCGACAGCGTTCAGACCCGCTCGCAACTCGCGGTGCAGTACATCAGACAGGGCGAGATCGAGAAGGCGCTCGAGCTGGCCAAGGAGGTTCAGGCGGACCTGCCGCTTTCGGCCATCGGCTACAACCTCGAAGGGATGGCCCTGCTCCGGAAAGGCAACGACGAGGCGGCGGTCGGGCTTTTCCGGCAGGCCGTCGAGGCCGAGCCCGCGCACCTGACATCGATCGTCTACCTGGCCACGACTCTCGAGAGGCTCGGCCTTCGCAACGAAGCGACCGAGCTGCTCGAGGCGTCGCTCGAGCACTTGCCGAACAACCTGGCGCTGCTCCTGCGGCTGGCGGAGATCGCCAAGTCGAGAGGCCAGGTCGACAAGGCGGAGCAATACTTGAAGCAGGCGTCCGACGCCAATCCCAACGCCGAGGGCCCGGTCACCCAGCTTGCCGGCTTCTATCTGGAGGCCGGCCGGCCCGAGGAGGCCCTGGGCGTGGCCAACCGGTCGCTGTCGCATTTCTCCCGCTCCGCCGCTCTGCTGGAAACCATGGGCAAGGCCCAGCTTCGGCTAGCCCGCTACACCGAAGCCTCACGGACTTTCCGGCAACTGGCCAAGCTGAACCCGGACGATCCGGAGCCGGTCTATCTCCTCGGTCGCGCGCTGGAGGCGCGCGGCGACGTCGAAGAAGCCCAGGTCGCCAAGTCCGAGGCCATGGAGATCGCCACCGACGACGAATCGCTGGCGATCCGGCTGCAGGAGATCCTGGACCTGCTGAACGCTCAGGACTTCGAAGGCGCCCGCGATGCCGCGCGGCGCTTCCAGGAAACCAACCCCGACGACCACAACGGCTTCACCATCGAGGGCATGGCTCTCATCGGGCTCCAGGCCTTTGGCGAGGCGGAGCAGGCCTTCCGCAAGGCCCTGGAACTGCGGCCCGGCGCAGCCGACGCGAGCAACAACCTCGCCAGCCTGGCGCTACGCGGCGGCGACCTCGATGAAGCCCGCCGGGTCCTCCAGGAGTCTCTAGAGCACTTCCCGGGTCACTTTCAGAACCTCAAACGCCTGGCCGATCTCGAAGACCGCGCCGGCAACGAGGAGCGAAGCGTCGAGCTGTTGCAGCAGGCCATCGAGCTCCAGCCGAAGGCGGCGAGCGCGGCAATCCAACTCGGCCGGCTCCAGCTGCTGCGCGGCGAGCCGGAGAAGGCGCTGCAGGCGACGCATCACCTGATCCCGTTGTATCCGAGCGATCCCGCCCTGCTCGAGATCGTCGGCAGTTCCCAACTGGCGCTGGGGAACAACGCGGACGCCGTGCTTACCTTCCGCAGTCTGGTGCAGAACGCGAAGGGCCAAGCGGTGGAGGAGGCCCACAGGCTACTCGCCACCGCCTTGCTCAGGGCGGGGAATGCCCAAGATGCCAAGGTCAGCCTGAACAAGGCGCTGGCCATCAATCCCAACCATCCGCGCTCCGTCGTTCTGCGCGCGCGCCTGCATATCGTCGACGGCGAACCGGATGAAGCCGCTGAGCTGATCGAAGGCCTGACGGGTGCCGCTGCGAACGATCCGACCATCCTTGAGATCAAAGGCATGGTCGCCCTGATGAAGGGACGGCCTGGCGACGCGCTCGAGCCGTTCCAACAAGCCTTCGAAGTTCGACCGAACTCTGCCCTGGCGCTTCAGCTCGCGCTCGCGCACTGGCAGGTCGGAGACCAGAGTGCCTCGGTCCGGACACTGGAGGCCTGGACCGAGAGGGCTCCTGGCGACACCAGATCCGGCTTCCAGCTCGCATTCTACCAGCTCCTGGCCGGCGATCTGGATTCGGCGGAGGACGGGTTTCAAGGCCTGCTCGAAGGCAACCCGGATAGCTGGTCGATCCATAACAACCTGGCCGTCACGCAGCTCCGGAAAGAGGACCTGCAGAACGCGCAGAGCCATGCCGAGCGGGCCTTGGAGCTCTCCAAGGGGCATCCCGAGGTCATGAGCACGCTAGGGCTGGTCCGCTTGGCCCAGGGCCGCGGCGGCGAGGCCGTGGAGATGCTTCGAGAGGCCGCCGCAAAGGCCCCCGGCCAACCGGCGATCCGCTACCGCTACGCCAGGGCCCTGGCCGGCCAGGGCGAGCGCGAGCTGGCTCGGCAAGAGCTGGAGCGCGCCCTCTCCGGAGGCGCCTTCCACGAGATCGAGGATGCCAGGGCCCTGCTCGACGAGCTGAGCCGCTAGGCCCCGGATCGGACTGTCAAAAACTTTGACAGGGGGCGTCGAGATTCTTTACAGGCCGTGGACTGGGCCCTACCACCTGTCAATCAACCTCTTCAAACTAAAGCGATTTATATCTTGGCACGGTTCCTGCAAGATTATCGCTGAAACAGAACGTCCAACCTCGCCGACGTGGCGAGGATCACGAACCAAGGAGATGGAGAGATGAAGTTCACCAGCCTCAGGGCGACAGCGATGGCGGGGGTTGTCGCGGCGATCGGCGCCCTGACGATCAGCGCCCCGGCCTCCGCGCAGACCGTGGAATTCGATATCATCCCGGGCAACGTCGGCGCCGGCGGCACTTCGCCCAACGGTCCCTTCACGATCATCGACCTGACGGTCACCTCGGTCATCGATCAGACGTTCATTGGGGGTTCGCTCTTCTCCTTCGAGGAGTACGGCGCCGGCTTCGTCAACGACACCGGTACGGGCGGCCTCGGTACGGAAAACCCCGACATCGATAGCGCCTACGATCTCTACTTCACCTTCCAGGCGACCGGTACGGTGGACCTGAGCAGCGGCAATGTGGTCGGCGGCTTCGACACGGCGGGTTTCGTCGCTGAGCTTTGGCTCGACGTGAACAACGACACGACCGCGGCCATCACCTCGGACGCCGGCGTTGGAGGTGGGCCGTTCGTCACGCCGTCCGGCGACACCGGGACCGACAACGATGGCTTCTCCGGCCTGAACAGCGATACGGGGACCCTGTCGAGCCTCACCCCGGCCTTCACCTTCGGGATGACCGGCGATGACATCCTGATCGCCTCGGCGACCGGTACCGATCTTATCTTCAGCGAGATCGACATCGACGGCGGCTTCACCACCGGCCAGATCGGCGCGGCCTTCACCTTCACGTCGGACCTGGACGCTTCTGGTGATCTGATCCCCGATGGCAGCTCGGCGAACGACGTCCTGCAGTTCTTCCTCAACGGTAGCGAGATTCCCTTCAGCAGCGTGCTCGCGGACTTCGTCGGCGATCTGGCCGATCAGGAAGGCTTGACTGCCGGCGTGTTCCAGGACGCGGTCGTGCAGGGCAGCTCGATCACCTTCCAGGGCATTCCGGAGCCGACCACCCTGGCGATGCTCGGCACCGGCCTGCTCGGCCTCGGCTTCGCGGTCCGGCGCCGTCGTCGCCAGAGCTGAGCCTAGAACGCGGGAGCGACAGCTCTCGAACGACCGGATACTCTCCATCTAGAAAGAGAGCCGGGGACGAAAGTCCCCGGCTTTCTCTTTTGCGGAACCGCATAAGAACGGCCGGGCCGGCGGCCTCGCCGCGCAGACCCCACCCACCAAGCGAGCCTTGTCCTAAGCGACCGTCGTCGCGGCCCGCGGCGGCTCGTCGAGCGTCGCTTCCTTTCGCTCGCCCCCGCCGATGCCGTAGCGGCCGGGGGCCAGCACGTTGTCGGGGTCGAGCGCGCCCTTGAGCGCCTCGGCGAGCCGCTGGAAATCCCCGGCGCGCTCGAAGATGCGGTCCATGCAGAGCACGCTCGTCCGGTACTGCTGGTAGCCGGCGTTCGACGTGGCGGTGACCAGCTCGTGATAGAGCTCGAGCGCGCGGGCGCGCTCCGTCGCGTCCTCCGGGTCGAAGAAGATCGACATGAGGTTAATCATCGAGCGCGGGTTCTGCAGGATCAGCGCCATGTAGTGCTCGAACCCGTAGCGCTCGAACAGCGGTGCCGTCAGCTCGATGATCTCGTCCAGGTGGTGGCCGGTCATCGGCAGGATCGGCGCGACCCACATCAGGCCGCAGCCGTCGCGCGCCGGGTTCACGTCGCTCTCGGGCCGCCGGTCGGCACACTTGAAATAGGCGTGGCGCAGGAAGTACTCGCTCGGGATGCCCTTCTGGATGCCGTGGAAGTGCGGCACGCTGCGGACCAGGGGCAGCGACTTGCCGGTGGTCAGGCGGATCGCCTGGTCCAGCGTGCGGCAGACCAGGCCGTCCTCGGGCTGGGTCTCCAGCATGCGCAGCAGCAAGCGCACCGCCCACACCTGGAGATCCGAGACGAAGGTCAGGCGCCCCAGGGAGCGCAGCGCGCGCCGCAGCACCCGCTGGTTCGCCCGCACCTGCTCGCGCGAGCCGTAGAGCGCGCCGCCGAAGGTCCAGCGCGCGATGCCGAACTTCTTGCGCTGCCCGGCCATCATCTCTTCGGTCAGCCGCGGCTCCCCGCCCAGCAGCTCGCGCGGGAACTGGGTGGCGACCGAGAGCGAGACCACGTCGTTGATCAGGTGGATGTTGGTCTGGATCGCATTGGTCAGCGCCAGCTTGCGCACGGCGTCGACGACCTGGCCGACCTCGACGCCGTCGGCGATCTCGAAGATGTAGGAGCGGCAGCACTCGGGCTCCGGCATCAGCCAGATACCGACCTCGGTGACGATGCCGAGGTTCGACTGGCTGAACAGCCCGTCCAGGACCGGCCCGCAGCCCCAGCGGTGGGTGTTCCAGGTCTTGCAGTCCGGCGCGCCGCCGCCGGTGCGCACCACCCGGCCATCGGCGAGGATGACCTCCATGCCGCAGAGCTGGCCGAAGTGGTCGCCATAGGGGGTCTCGCCGATGCCGCGCTCCAGGGCGTTGCCCATGACGCTGCCCTCCGGCGGCCCGTCGGTGCAATCCGCCCAGAGCTTGGCGCCGATGGTCTTGAGGTGCTCGTTGAGCTGGCGATAGCTGACGCCGGGCTCGATGCGGGCGTAGGCCAGCTCCTCGTTCACTTCGAGGACCCGGTTCATCCGCTCCATGTTGACGACGATCGAGCCGTCGACCGCCGGCGTCGAGCCGCCGTAGCCCCAGTTCCGCCCCCGGCTGCAGGGCCAGAGCGAAAGCCCGTGCTCGGCGGCCGCCTCGACGATCAAGCGGACCTCCTCCCGGTCCCCCGGATAGACGTAGGCCGTCGGCCGGCGGACCTCGGCGATGATGTCGCGGGCCCGGCGGTCGACCTCCGCGGGATCGGCAACGACATGAGCCTCCCCGACGATCTCCCTGATCCGCGCGAGGCCGGCCTCCAAGAACGGGCGCATGGGTTGGTTCGACATGGCAGTCACCTCCTGGGTGGCAAGGCGTTGGCGGAGCCGGGCGCCGGCGCCTCAGCGGCCGGCAGAGCCGGACCGGTCGTGTCGTGCAGCCAGCGCGCGGCCGGCGAGGCCGAACGGGCGTCGTCGCCGGCGGCGGCTGCGGGCGTGGCAGTGGGTGTGGGCTTTTCGGCTGCGGCCTGATAGCCGAAGAGCTGCCGCAGGTAGCTTTCCGGCGTTGGCAGCGCGATGCCGGCCTGCGACAGCGAGGCGCGCGAGCGCCGATTGTCGAAGCTCTGCGACTCCTCCATGTAGTCCAGGAAGAGACCGAGGTTCGAGAGCTGCTTGTGCCGGCGGCCGCGCGACAGCGCCTTGAGCAGCCGAAAGACCGTTTTGAAGAGCGGCACCGAGACCAGGCGGAGGGCCGGCAGGCGCGCGCCTTGTGCGACCTTTGCCGCTCGCACCTGCCGCACCAGGTCGAGAATCGAGATCGCGGACTCCGGCCCGGAGCAGAGGTGCAGGATCCGGCCCGTCGACTCGCTGCTGCCGTTCGACCAATGGATGGCCGCCGCCACGTAGTCGGCGGGCACCGTGTCGAGCTGCTTGTCGCGCAGCCGCGGCACGAAGCCGCTGGTGTGCCGGCCGCTCAGGAAGTCGCAGAGATAGTAGAAGACCTGGAAGCTGACGATCTTGCCGCTGCGCGAGTCGCCCACCACCATGCTCGGCCGGTGGATCGTCGCCGGCAGCCCTTCCGCCATGCGCGCCAGCACCAGCTCCTCGGCCTCGGCTTTCGAGGACTCGTAAGTGTTGTGGAAGGGTCGCGGCTCGACCAGCGGCGCCTCGGGCACCAAGCCGGGCTGGCCGCCGGCGACGCCCAGCGTGCTGATGTAATCGAGCTTGCGGAATTGGCCGCGCCGGCGGCAGGCCTCGGCCAGGTCCAAGGCCTCGCGGACCGGCACGACGGAGCTGCGCCGGGCCTGCTCCGCCGTCATGTTCATCTTCACGCTGGCCGCGCCGTGGACGATGTGGGTCAGGCTGCCGCAGAGCCGCTCGTAGTCCGCCTCCGCCAGGCCGAAGCGCGGCAGCGAGACGTCGCCGCGCAGCGCCTGCAGGCGCGCCGGTGCCGCGGGGTCCGCTATGTCGTCGCCCCAGAAGGCGAAGAGCGCCTGCACGCGCTGCCGAAGGTGCGCCTCGGACTCGGCGCGCAGCAGCAGGCAGACCTGCCAGTCCGGGTCGTTCAGGTAGAGCGGCGCCAGGGCGCTGCCGATGACGCCGGTGCCGCCGGTGATCAGCACCCGATTCATCAGACCGGCCCCATCAGCAGCGGCCCGCGGGTGCCCTCGGCGACCTCCGGGCCGTCACCCTCGAGCCGATCGTAGAGCCGGTCGATGGCCTCGGCGAAACGCTGCTCCAGCCAGGAGCGGCGGAGCTTGAGGCTCGGCGTCAGGTGGCCGTCGGCCACCGTGAAGCGCTCCGACAGGAGCAGGCAGGCGGCGATCCGCTCGTAGCTCGTGCAGCGCTCGTTGTGGCGCGCCAGGCCCTGCCGGAGTCGCGCCTCGAAGGCCGACGCGGCGGCCGGCCCCTCTTGCGCGGCGGGCGCGACCAGGGCCGCCAGCGCCTTGCGGCCGTTGCCGACGACCAGCGCATGCTCGATGCCCGGGATGTCCTGCAGCGCCGCCTCGACGGCCTGCGGCGCGATCCGGCGCCCGGTCGAGGTCTTGATGATCTCGCGCCGACGGCCGGTCAGGTGCAGATAGCCATCGGCATCGAGGCTGCCCAGGTCGCCGGTCGGGTAGAAGCCCTCCCGGCTCGGCGCCGCCTCGCCGTCGCCCAGGTAGCCCTCGAACAGGCCGCGGCCGCGCACCAGCACCTCGCCGTCCCCGGCGATCCGCACCTCGTTGGGCGCCAGCGGCCGGCCGACGCTGCCGGGGCGGCGGTCCCGCGGCCGGTTCGCGGCAACGGGGACGATGTTCTCGCTCAGGCCGTAGGCCTCGAGCAGCGGCAGCTCGAGCGATTCGTAGAAGTCGAGCACCGCCGGCGGCGTCGGCGCCGAGCCGGTGATCATGAAGCGCAGGCGGCGGCCCATGATCGGCGGCAGCTTGCGCAGCACCAGCCGGCGCAGCAGGCGGTGCCACGGCCCGAGCAGGAGACCGGGCGCCAGGCTCAAGCGGCGGCGGCGGGCCACCTCGCGGCCGGCGGCCAGGGCGGCTTGTACCGGCCAGCGCTGCTGCCGGGGCAGGGCTGAAACCTTGGCCAGCACGCCGTGGCGCAGCTTCTCGTAGAAGCGCGGCACGCCGATGAAGACCGTCGGCTCGATCTCGGCGATCTCCTCGACGATGCGGCGCGGGTCCTCGACGAAGGCGCAGGTCGCGCCGGCGCCGATGCCGCAGAGGTTCATGACCCGCTGGAAGAGGTTGCTCAGCGGCAGCCAGCAGATCGCCGAGTCCGACTCGCCGATCGGGCCGAAGGCCTCGAGCAGGCTGTCGCAGGCCAGGACCATCTGCCGGTGGCTGTAGAGGATGCCCTTCGGCGGCCCGGTCGTGCCTGAGGTGTAGGTGATCGCCGCCGGGCTGTCGGGAGTTGGCCCCGGCCCGAGGTCGCACGCCTCGTCGCAGAGGCTCAGGAAGCCGTCCCAGTCTCGGAGCTCGATGCCGCTGCTGTCCGGCGCCTTGCCATCCGCCAGGACCAGGCACCTCGGCCCGGTCAGGTCGCCGCCCTCCAGGACGGCGAGGTCGCGGGCGTCGCTCAGGAACAGGACCTTGGCTTGCGAATGGCCGAGGATGTGCCGCTTCTGCGCGGCCCCAGCGTGGCTGTCGACGCCGACCACGGCGGCCCCGAGGCGCAGCGCCGCCTTCTCCAGCAGCTCCCAGCGGTAGCCCGTCGGCATCATGATCGCCATACGATCGCCGGCAGCGAGGCCGAGGCCTTGCAGGCCGGCGGCGGTGGCCAGGATCGCGCGCTGGAAGCCGGCCCAGGTGACCGGCTGCCAGTCGCCGTCGGGCCCGCGGTAGCGCCAGGCGACGCGCTCGGGGCTCAGGGCGGCGCGGCTTGCGACGAGGTCGGGGATCGTCAGCGCCCGGCGCTCAGACGGCAGGTCGATCTCTGTGGCAGTCTGAAGCGGCGGGCCGTTCAAGGTCCGTTACTCGGCGGCGACGGTGAGGTGCTTGGCCTCGGCCGGCTCCTCGGACTTGCGCGTGATGCGCAGCTCCTCGGGCGTGAGCTCCAGCTCCTGCAGCGACCGGCTGACCTGGCTGCCCCAGAAGATGCGGCGCCGGATCATGAAGTTGACCAGGGGCTGCATCACCCGCCAGGTCGCGCGGCGCGCCTGGCCAGTGCGGATCAGGGTGGCGAATTCCGGCGCGTAGGGATTGTAGCCGAGGTTCTTCAGGTCCGAGTACATCAGCAGCCAGTTGAGCGGGCAGTTGCTGTGCACCGGGCTGGCGTTCTTGCGGCTGGAGACCAGGCCAAGCTCGACCACCTTGCGCATGTTCTCGTCCTGGTCATAGGGCCAGGCGTGGAACGGCGCGATGTAGCGCGGGAAGACCGTGCCCTGCGGGTAGCTCATGGGGTTCCAGTAGCGGGCCAGCTCGCGCCGGTCGAAGCTGCTGGCCTCGCGCAGCTCCGGCGGAGTCCAGTCGGTCTCGCAGATCATCTCCCGCGAGAACTCGAAGACCATGCGCTCGGGCTCGGGCTGGCCCGGCGAGTAGCCGGCCAGGACCAGCGGGATGCCCTTCTCGACGGCGATCCGCAGGGCATCGCTCTCGAACAGCGGCGCGCAGGCGTAGCAGACCGTGCGGACGGCGCCCTTGTCGTTCTGGTTCTGCAGCAGGTAGCGGTACATCTTGTTGTAGAAGGCGCGCGAGGGCGTGTAGGTCAGGTGGTCGACGTCGAGCGCCTTGACCGTACGCTCCATGTTGTCCCAGGCGATGTCCGGGATGTTCATGTCGCTGGTGAAGGCCAGGACCTTGAGGTCGTAGTCCTTGACCAGGCGCCAGAGCAGCAGGATCGAGTCCTTGCCGCCGCTCAGACAGACCAGCGCGTCGTACTCGCCCTTGCCGCGGCAGTCCTCGATGGCCTGCTCCAGCTCGATCTCGTAGCGGGCCCGGGCCAGCTCCGCTTCGCTGTAGCTCTCTTCGCTGAAGGCCCGGCAGAACGCGCAGACGCCCTGGGCGTCGAGGTCCGCGCCGGGGACCGCAGCCGGCAAAAGGCATCGCTTGCACTGGGACATGGGCTCGGCGTTTCTCGAAGAACCGCGGTATCAAATACGCGAGCAGTTTTGACGGCAGTGCTTTATGAATAGTTAACCGGGCCCCGATTCGACCGTGGTAAATCAATGTTCTCTAACGACAATTGACGCCGCGGCGAGGCCCGCCGAGAAGCCGCACGGGAAAGGGCCGCAGCTTTTGCAACCTGGCCCGCCCTGCCTAAAGCTTCGTTAACCCCGGCGCCATAGGCTCGGCCCCAAGGGACCTTGGAGCGGGCGTAGCTGGACTCATGCGGCGGATCCTGGCCATCGACGGCGGCGGCATCAAAGGCGTGTTCGCCGCCAGCTTCCTCGCCCGCATCGAAGAGCTCCTGGGCCGCCGGACCTCGGACCACTTCGATCTGATCGCCGGCACCTCGGCCGGCGGCATGATCGCCATGTCCCTGGCGCTCGGCCACGAAGCCTCCGTCGCCGTCGAGCGCTACCAGGAGGCGGCGCCGAGGATCTTCCGCGGCTCCGGCTGGTTCGGTCACATCCGCCGGGTGCTGACCAGCAAGTACAGCGTCGCCCCGCTGCGCCGCGAGCTGAACGACTACTTCGGCCCGGCGGTGGTCGGCGAGAGCCAGACCCGGCTGCTGGTCCCGACACTGGATGTCTCTGCGAACCGGGTGCACATCTACAAGACCTCGCACCATCCCTCGCTTTACCTCGACATCACCGCCAGCGCCGTCGAGGTCGTGCTCGCCGCCGTCGCGGCGCCGACCTATTTCCCGCTCTACCGGACCCGCGACGGCTCGGCCATGGTCGACGGCAGCCTCTGGGCCCACAACCCGTCGCTGCTGGCGGTGATCGAGGCGATCAGCCTGCTCGACTGGCCGCGCGGTGGGATCGATGTCCTGTCGATCGGCACGCCGCCCGAGGAGCTGACCTGGGGCAAGGGCCGCTCGCCGCACATCGGCGCCTACGAGGCGAGCTTCACCCTGGCCAATCTCTTCACCAACGCCCAGCAGGTCTCGGCCACGGTCAACTGCCGTCAGCTTCTGGGCGAGGAGCGGGTCATGCGCGTCGAGCCCTCGAGCCGGCTGCGCAACGTGCCGCTCGACGGCGTCGACTCGATCCCCTACCTGAAGTACCTCGGCGTGCTGGAGGCCGAGCGGCAGATCGACTGGCTGCGCGACCGTTTCTTCACCGAGCCGGTCGAGCGCTTCGAGCCCTGCCATCGCCTCGAAGGCCACAAGCAGACGGCGCCGGCCACCGCGGCGGCAGGCTCCTAGCGCCCCTTCGGGAAGGCATCATCGGCAAACGAAAAAGGGCCGCCGAAGCGACCCTTCCCAAGCCTCGCCGACTTGCGGGGCTACGCCCGCCGACCGGTGGCGCGCTTGCTTCAGCCCTCGGCTTTGCGGCGGCGGCGATGGACCAGGCCGAGGCCGGCCAGGCCGAAGGCCAGCAACGCCAGGCTGCCCGGCTCCGGGACCTGCGTGGGCGGGCTCATCGTCGTGGCGAAGGCGAGATTGGTCCAGGCGCCGGAGGAGCTCAGCTCGATCTGCAGCCGGCCGACACCGGCGTTGCCGGCGAAGAAGTGCTGCAGGTCGAGGCGGGCGATGTTGCCGTTGCCGATGTCCTCGCCGAGGATCTCCAGATCGCTGCCGATCTGGTTGTCGCTCTCGTCGAACAGCGCGAGGGTCAGCAGCTCGTCGGTCGCCGACTCGTCGTCGAGATCGAGGACATCGATGGTGAGCAGGCTGACGCCGCCGGCGAAGGCGCTGAAGTCGACGTTGAAGACCGCGCCGTTGTTGTCGTCGTTCGGGTTGTCGCAGACGCCGTCGCCGCAGCCGGTGCTGTTGGCGTTACGGATCAGCACGTGGCCCGGCCGAATGCCGGCGCCGAAGCTGCCGTTGCCCGGCGTCACGGGATAGGGCAGGAATCCCGGCTGGCCCTCGGCAGTCGCCGCGCCCAGCGGATCCTCGAGGTCACCGTCCGAGGTGTTCGGCAGGCGCGTGTCGAAGATCACGGCGAGATCGTTCTCGGCCGGCGTGTCCGGCGGCGGGTCGTCCGCGGTGATTCCGACCGAAATCGTGCCTGCGGTGCCGGTGGTCTGGTTGAAGCCGGTCGTGGTGGTGACCACGAAGCCGTGGTTGGTGAAGGGCGGGTCGTTCACCAAGGGGTGGTTAGCGTTGACCGTGCCGTTGCCGGTGCCGTTGCCGGTTCCGTCGAAATCATCGTTGAAATCGAGGATGATCACGTCGGCTTGCGCCGGCGCAGCCGCAAGGCCGAGCAGCAACACTATTGCGCCGAGACTTGCCGCAAACCTCATGAACGACGGCTCCCCACCAAGCTTACCCAAATGTTAGCACAGACCCCGTGGGCTGTCCTGCCGAACCATGGCCGGTAACCAGTTCTTACGCAAGACTCGTGCCCAAATGGTCACAGATTTGTTTTTCAATGGCTTAGCAGAGAATTCCCGACCCGTGATGGCCGAAATTGTAAAGCCTGTTTTACAGCACTGAACAGGGGTTGGAAAATCCACTGACGGTTTCCGATTGGCCGGCCGAAATCGCGCAATTCTCAGCTTTCTTCGACCCTTGGCGGTTTCCTTACAATTGCCGCCCGTCGGCGCCGAATCGCGGCCCCGATAAGGCCTTGCTCTGGGCGAAAAAGGCCCCATAACCATAGAGGATCTCTTGGTGATTTTGCGGCAGGCTGTCCTGCATGACCGGTAAGTGGAAACCAGCTCGGCCAAGCGCCTGGCGTGCAGCGCTGATGGTGCTCGCCATGGCCGTGGCCTTGCTCGCTCCAGCAACCGAGAGTCGTGCAGCCAGCGCCGAGGAAGAGGCCGACCGCTTCTACGAGCAGGCCCTCAAGCAACTGGAGCGGGGCCGCGGCCGCGCCGCCATCATCGAGCTGCGCAACGCCCTGCAGATCGACCCCGCCAACGCCAAGGCCCGCCTGCTGCTGGGCAAGATCCGGCTGGCCTCCGGCGACCCGGAAGCCGCCGAGAAGGAGCTCCGACTGGCCCTGGCGTCGCAGTACACGGACGAGGCGGAGATCCTGCTCGGCCGGGCCCTGGTCGACCAGCTCCGCTTCGAAGACGTGGTCAGGACGGTCTCGCGCGACGCTTTCTCCGACGAGGCCTTGCAGGCCAAGCTGCTGGTCCTGGCCGATGCCTATTGGGGCCTGAAGCAGCTCGACGATGTCGACAGCCTCTATCGCCAGATCCTCGAAGCCTGGCCCGAGCATCGCGACGCCCGCCTCGGCAGCGCCCGCCTGCACATGGCGCGCAACCAGCGCAGCTCGGCGGAGCGGCTGACCGACGAGCTGCTCGAAGACTATCCGGATTTCGGCGACGCCTGGGTCTTGCGCGCCGATCTGGCGATCCTCGACCGCAACACCGAGCGCGCCCTCCACGCCCTCGAGCAGGCGCTGACCATCAACCCCGAGAACGTCAACGCCATGACCGAGCGGGCCCGGCTCAACCTGGAGCTCGGGCGCTTCGAAGAGGTCGAGGCCGACGTCAAGGTGGCCCGGCGCCTGCAGCGCAAGAACCCCTACGTCCTGTTCCTGCGCGCGGCCCTGCGTTTCGTCCAGGGCAACTACATCTGGGCGGACGGCGACTTCGCCGACCTCGAGCGGATCCTGCCCGAGGAGCCGCCCGTGCTGCTGCTCGGCACGCTGATCAAGTTCTCGCTCGGCGACTTCGCGCAGTCCCAGCGGCTGCTGACCCGCTACCTGACCATCAGGCCGCGCAGCGCCGCGGCACAGCGCGTGCTCGGGCTCATCCTCATCAAGCGCGACAACTCCGTCACCGCCATGAACGTGCTGGAGCCGCTGGTCGCCGAGCATCCCGAAGACAGCGCCGCCCTGCACCTCCTGGCCACCGCCTACCTGCAGCTCGGCCGCCACGGCGCCGCCTCGCGCATGCTCCAGCGGATCCTGGAGCAGGGCCGCAGCGAGGCCGACGACATGGCGCGCCGCGGCCTCGTGAAGCTCGCCGAGGGCGCCGGCATCGGCGGCTGGGAACCGTCCGAAGAGGAACGCATCATCCCCGCGAGCCTGTCGGAGGAGATCTTCCCGATCGTCGACGAGCTCGAGGCCGGCAACCTGGAAGAGGCCCGCGCCCTGGTACGCAGCCTCAAGGCGCGCTATCCGGACAACCCCTTCATGCTCTCGATCGAGGGCATCGTGCTGTTCGAGCGCGGCAACGCCGAGGCGGCGCGCGCCAGCTTCGAGCGGGCGCTGTCCTTCGAGCCCGAGTTCCTCTTCGCCCTGGACAACCTCGACCGGCTCGACCGGCTCGAGGGCCGCGACGAGCAGATCGAGGCGCGCCTGCGCGAGCTGCTGCTGCGCCGGCCGCGCAGCGATTCCCTGATCCTGCGCCTGGCCGACCTCCTGGCCCGCGAGAAGGGCTCGCAGATCGCCATCGAGTTCCTGGAGAAGAAGCGCCTGGAGTTCGTCGAATCGGTGGCCGTGGCGCGCCGCCTGGTCGCCGCCCACCTGAGCGCCGGCTCGACCGGCCGGCCGCTGCAGATCCTCGACGAGCTGATGATCACCCACGCCGAGTCTCCCAACACCCTGAGCTACGTGCGCGCCATCTTCGAGGGCCTCGGCGACTACCAGAAGGCCATCGAGGTCTCCCGCCGGCTGATGGTGATCGAGCCCTTGACCGTCGAGCATCGCCTGAAGCTGGCCAACGCGCTGATCACCAGCGGCGCGCGCGAGGAGGCCCGCAAGGCGCTGGTCGACGCCAAGGAGATGGCGCCGGACAATGCCGAGATCGTGCGCACCTTGATCGGCATGCACCTGGAGGTCGGCGACGTCGAAGGGGCGACCGAGCTGGCCGAGGAGATCGGCACCTACGACCGCGTCATGTCCGAGGGCCTGCGCGCCCACATCCTGGCGCAGAGCGGCGATCTCGCCGGCTCGATCGAGATCCTCGAGCGGACCTACGCCAGCAACCCGGTCTCTTCGATCGCCGTCGATCTCTTCTTCGCCCGGCGCAAGGCCGGCGACAAGACGGCCGCCATCGCCGGCCTGCTCGAGCACCTCGAGGTCGCGCCCAGGGACCGGGCGGTACGGCATGCCGCCGCCAGCACCCTGATCGAGCTGGGCCGCCTCGACGAGGCGATGGAGCAGTACCAGGCGCTGGTCGACGGCAACGCCGGCGACGCCCTGGCCCTCAACAACCTGGCCTGGGTGCGCACGGAGCTCGGCTACGAGGACGGCCTGGACATCGCCAAGCGCGCCTATCAGATCGCCCCGGACACCGGTCAGGTCGCCGACACCTACGGCTGGCTGCTGGTGCAGGCCAACCACCTCGACGAAGGCGTTGTCGTGCTGCGCCACGCGGTCGGCCACTCGCCGACCGATCCCAACGTGCGCTACCGCCTGGCCTACGCCCTGAACAAGGCCGGCCAGGATTCCGAGGCGAAGCAGGTGCTGCAGACCATCCTCGCCTCCAACGAGAGCTTCGCCGAGCGCAACAAGGCCGAAGCGCTGATGCAGACCCTCGGTCAATGACATCCTCGCGTCGGCCGGGCGGGTCGCCGCTGCGCGGCGCCCTCCTGGCCTCGATCGCAAGCCTCTGCCTGATCGCCTGCCCGGCGGCCGGACCGGCCTGGGCCGACGCCGACGACGACCTGCGCGCCGGCATCCGCGCCCATGGCAACCTGAGGTTCGACGAGGCCATCGGCTTCTTCACCCGGGCCATCGAATCCCAGAGCCTGTCGCAGGAAGCGCTGGCCAGCGCCTACTACCGGCGCGGCGCCTCGCAGGCGAAGAAGAGCGCGTGGAGCGCGGCCATCGCCGACCTCGACCGCTCGCTGTCGCTGAACGCCGACTTCGCTCCGGCCTATGCCGAGCGGGGCCGCGCCCACCTCGCCAGCAACCGCCTCGAGCAGGCGATGCGGGACGTCACCGCGGCGCTCGAACGGCGCCCCGACGAGGTCGACAGCCATCTGCTGCACGGCGACATCCTCATGGCCCAGGGCCGACGGGGCGAGGCCATCGCCGCCTACGGCAGCGCCTTGGCGCTCGACGAGCGCAACGCCGACGGCTACCTCGGCCGCGGCACCGCCCATCGCGTGGTCGGCAACCTGGACCAGGCCATCGCCGACCTGACCAAGGCCGTGGAGTACCGGGCGAAGTTCCTCGAGGCGCGCAGCCAGCGGGCCGCGGCCTACTGGGCCAAGGGCCAGTGGGTCGCCGCCTCGAGCGATCTCGACGCGGCGCTGCGGCTCGACCCGCAGAACGCCGAGCTCTACCTGCGCCGCGGCAACGCGAACTTCGCCGCCGGCGAGCTGGTGCGCGCCATCGACGACTACACGACGGTGCTGCGGCTGACGCCCGGCCGGCCGGAGATCTATCACCAGCGCGCGCGGGCCTACATGGCGCACCGCGATCCGGACGCGGCCTTCGACGACCTGAACGTCGCCATCGGCTTGGAGCCCAGCCCCCAGCGCTACCTCGACCGCGGCATGATCTACCACGGCAAGGGCCTGTTCGAGGAGGCGATCGCCGACTTCAGCAAGGCGATCGAGGCCGACCCGGACTTCGCCGGCGCCTTCAACACCCGGGCCCTGGCCCGCTTCCACATGGGCGAGGTCGAGGACGCCATGGCCGACGCCGACCGGGCCATCGCGCTGCAGCCGGGCTGGAGCAACGCCTACAACAACCGCGGCACCATGTACTACCAGAGCGGCGCCCTGGAAGAGGCCTTGCAGGACTTCGACAAGGCCATCGAGCTGGCGCCGCGCGATGCCCGCGGCTACGTCAATCGCGCGCTGGTCTATCGCAAGCAAGGCGATTGGGCGAACGCCATGACGGACCTGGAGCGCGCGCAGGTGCTGCGGCCGGGCGACACCCGTGTCCGCCGATTGCTGGAGCAGTTCCGCAAGTCGCTCTAGCGGCTGCTACCGCTGACCATGTCGTAGAGCGCGGAGACCGCCACCGGCCGGCCGCCGAGCTCGCCGACGAAGTAGGCGAAGTAGTCGCGCATCCGCTGCAGGAAAGCCTTCAGCTCGCCCGCGTCGCGGACGTAGGGCGTGTTGCCGGCGGCCAGCGAGGGGCTGTGATAGCTGTAGGAGAAGAGCCGGCAGCCCCGGGCGTGGAGGCTCCGGGTGAGCCGCCTCTGCTCCGCGAAGCTGACTCCCTCCGGGGTCAGCCGGATGCGCTCGAGCAGGCCGGAGCGGGCGAAGACCCCGGGCAGGTGCAAGGACATGCCGAGGCCGCCGGCCAGCGCCGGATAGAGCGCCCGGCCCCAGGCGCGCAGCAGGCCGTAGAAGGCGCAGGTCAAGGGCACTTCGAGCAGGCGGCGCTCCTCGCCGTGCCAGAAGGGCCGCGGATCGAAGGCCGTGAAGTCGGGCCCGCCGTCGGCGGCGAAGCTGGTGTGCGGCACGACGCTGACATCGATGCGATAGCCGAGCGCCTCGAGGGTCGCCGCGGTGTTCGGGCCGAGGCCGTAGCGGCCGGCCTTGTAGATCGTCGGCCGCCGCCCGAGGTTCGCTTCGATGAGGGCGGTCAGGGTCTCGAGCTTGGCCCGCTCCAGCTCGGCCGGCAGGTTGCCCGGGTAGGAGTTGCGCGGCGTTACCGTCTCGTCGTGCGGCGGATTGACCCAGGGGTGCAGGTGCGCGCCGATCTCGCAGGCGCCGGCGTCGGCGAAGCCGCGCAGCAGCGACGCGGCCGCGCCGTCTTCGGCCACCGGATGGTCGATGACGTAGGTCGGCACGATGCCGAACTCGGCGAAGATCTCCTGGGCCCGCGGCTGGTCGGCGATCGAGGCGACGGCGCGGTTCTCCCGCGCCAGCGGCTTCGACCAGTCGAACTCCTCCTCGGTGTCGATCACCACCAGCAGCAGCGGCGGCGTCTCGGCCGGCAGGGCGACGAAGTCGCGGGGCGCCTGATCCAGCATCCCCTAGAGGATCACTTCGAGCGGCTTCGGATGGCCGAGGAAGGCGGTCGGGCTGGCCGTCAGCCCGTAGGCGCCGGACTGGAAGATCACCACCAGGTCGCCGACCTCGGCCTTGGGCAGCTCGACGCCGTCGGCCAGCAGGTCGAGCGGCGTGCAGAGGCAGCCGACCACGCTGACCTTCTCCGGCGCGCCGCCGCCGACCCGGTTGCCGAGCGCGACGGGATAGTTGCGCCGGATCACCTGGCCGAAGTTGCCGCTGGCGGCGAGATGGTGATGCAGGCCGCCGTCGGTTACCAGGTAGACCTGGCCGCGCGAGACCTTGCGGTCGACCACCCGGCAGACGTAGAGGCCGGCCTCGCCGACCAGGTAGCGGCCGAGCTCGACGATGATCCGCGCCTCGGGCAGGCGCGCCTCGATCTGCGGCACCAGGCCGGCCAGGTTCTCGCCCACGGCGGCCAGGTCGAGCGGCTTGTCCTGCGGGAAGTAGGGAATGCCGAAGCCGCCGCCGATGTTCAGCAGGCGAACCGGAGCCGGCGCGGACTCGGCCAAGCGCAGGGCCAGCTCGACCGTCTGCTTCTGGCCGTCGCAGATCGCCTCGGCGCTGAGGTTCTGCGAGCCGGTGAAGATGTGGAAGCCCTGGAAGTCCAGGTCCAGGCGCTTCACGTCGTCCAGCAGCGCGGGCACCGTCTCGGCGTCGACGCCGAACTGCCGCGCGCCGCCGCCCATGCGCATGCCCGAGGCACGCAGCTCGAAATCCGGGTTGACCCGCAGCGCGACGCGCGGCCGCAGGCCGATCTCAGTGCCGAGGCGCGCCAGGGTCTCCAGCTCGCCCGGCGACTCGACGTTGACCGTGACCTCGGCGGCCAGGGCCTGGCGCAGCTCCGGCTCGGTCTTGCCGGGGCCGGCGAAGGAGATCCGCTCGGCCGGCATGGTGGTGTCGAGGGCGACCAGCAGCTCGCCGCCGGAGGCGACGTCCAGGCCGTCGACCGCGCCCGCCATGTGCTGCACCAGGGCCGGCATGGGATTGGCCTTGATCGCGTAGCTCAGATGGATCGCCTGCGGCAGGTGCCGGCGCAGCTCGGCGACCCGCGCGTCGAGCCGCGCCCGGTCGTAGGCATAGAAGGGCGTCCGGCCGACGCGCAGGGCGAGCCGCTCGAGCGCCACGCCGCCGACCTGCAAGGAGCCCTCGGCCACCGGGAAGCCGTGCAGGCTGTCGCCGCGCGGGCTCATCCGGAGCGCTCCAGGGCCGGCTCGGTCAGCGCGACCGCCAGCGCCTTGCGGTCGAACTTGCCGTTCGGGTTCCGCGGCAGCCGCTCGCGCGGCAGGATCTCCAGCGGCACCATGAAGCTCGGCAGCTCGGCCTTGAGCTTGACCAGCAGGGCCTGCGGGTCGAGCCGCTGCTCGCCGGCCGCCGTCGCCAGCAGCACGATCGCCTGGCCGAGCACCTCGTGCGGCACGCCGAGCGCCACCGCCTCGCCGACCAGGCCGGTGGCGTAGGCCGCCTCCTCGATCTCGTTCGGGCTGACCCGGTAGCCGGAGGTCTTGATCATCTCGTCGTCGCGGCCGATGAAGTAGAGGAAGCCCTCCTCGTCCCGGCGCACCCGGTCGCCGGACCAGACGGCGATCTCCGGCCGGGTCAGGCCAGAAGCGCGGGCCGGCAAGGGGCGGAAGCGCTCGGCCGTGCGCTCGGCGTCGTTCCAATAGCCGAGCGAGACCAGCGGGCCGCGGTGCACCAGCTCGCCCGGCTCGTCGGCATCGCAGGGGCTGCCGTCCGGCCGCAGCACCAGGATCTCGGCGTTGGGAATCGCCTTGCCCATGGAGTCCGGCTTGGCGTCGACCAGCGCCGGGTCGAGATAGGTCGAGCGGAAGGCTTCCGTCAGGCCGTACATGAGATAGGGCTTCGCCGAAGGCAGGCGCTCGCGCAGCTTGCCGAGCACGGCGCGCGGCAGGTGGCCGCCGGTGTTGGCGAAGTAGCGGACGCTCGCCGCCGCGTCCGCGGGCCAATCGAGCGCCGCCAGGCGGATCCAGAGCGGCGGCACGCCGGTGATGCCGGTGATCTTCTCCGCCGCGCAGAGCTTCGGCACGTCGCCCGGCAGCAGGTAGTTCATCAGCACCAGCTCGGCGCCGGCGCAGAAGGCGGTCGTCGCCTGGCTCAGGCCGGCATCGAAGGACAGCGGCAGGAGCGACAGGATGCGGTCGTCCGGCCGGTTCTGCAGATAACCGGCGACGCTCTGGGCGCCGATCACCAGGTTCTTGTGCGACAGCACCACGCCCTTGGGCAGGCCGGTCGAGCCCGAGGTGTAGAGGATCGCCGCCATGTCGTCGAAGATCGCCGGATGGGGCCGGGCGATCGCCGGCGCGCCCGTCAGCAAGTCGTCCCAGGCGACGAGGCTCAAGCGCGCGTCGGCGGCGGCGTCTTCCCTGCCGTCGACCAGGATCACGCGCGACAAGGCCGCGCAGTCGGCGATCGCCTCGCCCAGGGCCGCGAGACGCGCCCGCGAGGTGACCAGGGCGCGCGTGCCGCTGTCGGCGAGGATGTGCGCGACCTGGCGCGGCTTGAGCTGCGGGTTGACCGGCACGAAGGCGCAGCCGGCACCGGCCGCGCCGAACAGCGCGGCAATCGTCTCGGGACGCTTCTCCAGGAACACCGCCACCCGGTCGCCGCGCTCCAGGCCGAGCCCGACCAGGCCCCGGGCGACCGCCTCGACCGCCTGCGCCAGCGCCGCATAGGACTGGGTCTCCGGACCGAGGCTGAGGGCCGGCGCCTCCGGGCGCGCCGCGGCGGCCTCGGTGATCAGGTCGGTAACCCGGCAGTACATCGGATCCTTCGGCTCTCGTCCTCGGGCCAGGGCGCGCTCAGGGCCGGCAAGGGCCGCCCGGGCCCATAGATACCCGATTGATCGTAAAGGCTTCTTGCATCACTTTCCTGAACTATCGCGACGACAAATCTCAGGATTCGGCAGATCGCGGCAATTCACCCGGGCCAGTCTAGCGTCGCGCCTCGAGGCCAGGGCGCGCGGCGGCGCAAGTCATTGAAATCGCGAAAGGTCTTTTCATGGACACGACGGCAGAGGTCAAGAGCATTCTGGGCGAGGTGCTGCAGCTCGGGGCCCGGGCCGAGAGCCTGACCGCCGACACGGCCCTGCTCGGCAGCCTGCCCGAGCTGGACTCCATGGCCGTGGCCACCGTGATCGCCGGCATCGAGGAGCGCTTCGGCGTCTTCGTCGAGGACGACGAGCTCAGCGCCGAGACCTTCGCCACGGTCGGCAGCCTGGCCGCCTTCGTGGAGCAAAAGCTCGCCCAGTGACCGCGCCGCCCGAGACAGGACCGCCCGTCCCGACGCCCCACTTCATCGACGGCCCGAACGGCCGCCTGTTCTGCCTCTCCCTCGAGCCCGCCGCGCAGGCGGCGCAGGCGGCGGCGCTCTACCTGCCGGCCTTCGGCGAGGAGATGAACCGCTCGCGCCGCATGGCGAGCCTGCTCGGCCGGGCCCTGGCGGCGCGGGGCTGCGCGGCGCTGCTGCTCGATCCGAGCGGTACCGGCGACAGCGCGGGCGACGTCGCCGACGCGCGCTGGGCCGCCTGGCGGCAGGATGCCGTGGCGGCGCTGGACTGGCTGGCACGGCGCGGCCACCGGCGCCTGCACGTGATCGGCCTGCGCGCCGGCGCCAACCTGGCGCTCGAGGCCGCGGCCGAGAGGCCCGACCTGCAGAGCCTCGTCCTCTGGCAGCCCTTGCTGACCGGCAAGCTGTTCCTCAACCAGCTCCTGCGCATCCGCGTCGCCGCCGGCCTCGGCGGCACGGACACCGGGGGCGACGAGTCGAAGGAGACGACCGGCTGCCTGCGCCAGCGCCTGCGCGACGGCGAGACCCTGGAAGTCGCCGGCTACAGCGTGAGCCCCGCCCTGGCGGATGAAATCGAGAGTCTCGACCTGGCGGCCGCGGCCGCGCGCGACCTGCCGCCGCTGCACTGGATCGAGCTCGCGGCAAACCCGGAAGCCGACCCGCCGCCGGCCAGCGCCAAGGCCCTGCAAGCGCTCGCCGAGGCCGGCCGCGCGATCGGCTATCGGCGCCTCGCCGGCGAGCCCTTCTGGAGCATCGAGGAGCCGGTGCTGATCGACGCGCTAATCGAGACCAGCGTCGAGATCCTCTGCGGAGCCGAGCGGTGAGCGCGACCGAGGAAGCCCTGACCTTCACCTGCGCCGGCGAGACGCTGGTCGGCATCCTGCACCGGCCGGCGCGGCCCGGGCGCCGCGGCCTGGTGCTGGTGCCCGGCGCGCCGCAGTACCGGGTCGGCAGCCACCGGCAGTCGGTCCTGCTGGCCCGCGACCTGGCCGCGCAGGGCATCGCCGTGCTGCGCTTCGACTACCGCGGCATGGGCGACAGCGACGGCGGCTTCCGCAGCTTCGAAGCGGTCTCCGAGGACATCGCCGCCGCGCTCGCCGAGCTCTCGGCGCGCGTGCCGGCGGTCGAGGAGACCCTGCTCTTCGGTCTCTGCGACGGCGCCTCGGCGATCGCCTACTTCGCCGCCGGGCGCCAGGACCTCGCCGGCCTGGTGCTGGTCAATCCCTGGGTGCGCGACCGGGACACGGTCGACCGGGCGCTGGTCCGGCACTACTACCGCGACCGCCTGCTGTCCGGCGATCTCTGGCGCCGTCTCCTGACGGGCAAGCTCGATCTCGGGCGCGCCCTCGGCGACCTGGCCGGCACCCTCGGCCGGCTGGCGCGCCGCAAGGCCGGCGCCGCCACGCAGCCGGAGACGGCGAAGCCGCTCAGCGCCCGCGTGGCCGACGCGCTGACCGGCTACCAGGGCCGCGTGCTGCTGATTCTCAGCGGCGCCGACCTGACCGCCCAAGAGTTCGAAGCGAGCGTGCTGGAGACCGAGGCCATCGCCGCCTGGCGGAACCGCGTCGCCTTCACGTTGCTGCGCCTGGAAGGCGCCAACCACACCTATGCGCGCGCCGAGTGGCGCCGGCGGCTGCACTCCGCCGTGCTCGCGTGGATCGACGAGCGGGGTTAATACCAGACGGCGATGAGTGGGACTCATCGCCGTTTGGCAAGCGCGACCGCGCGCCCGCAGCGAAGCGAGGAAAGCCTGCGTGGCGCTTGAACGCCATAAGGACGGCGATGAGTCATATTCATCGCCGTCCGGTATAGGGCGTCACTGGCTCAGGCGGCATTGCCGCCCCGCTGCCAAGAAACGAACCGCCCCCTCACCCGGCTCCGGCTAAGCTCAGCCTTCGGCTTCGCTAAGCCTCCACGCCCTCTCCCCCGTCGGGGGAGAGCGATGCGTAGG
>JANQLT010000098.1 GCA_028280455.1 Kiloniellales bacterium | reverse complement strand
CACCGGCCCGCTCCCCCTCCCGGCCACCCACGGCAGTATCCTATTGGGTGGCCGGGAGGGGGAGCGGGCCGGTGCCGTCCGATCGGAAAACGCTCTAGCCATACGCATTGGACACTCGGGAGACAAGGCCGGGCTGGTTGCTGCAATCGCAGTTGGAGCTTGACTCAGATCAAGGTCCGTGAGGCGCCGCCGCTTCACAATGTTGCAATGCAGCATACAACCCTCGCAAGCCAGTCCGCGGACCTCCGACAGGAGGCCTGCGAGGACTGTGACGAACACACCGAATCGCATGTCGAGTTGGGCCGGCTCACCTATGCGCCGCGTGCCTCGGACAGCGTTCCGGCGCCGCTCTGCCGCATCGCGGCCGAGCTCGGCTTCGCGGCGGATGCCAGCGTGGCGCGCTACGGCGACCGCCGCGACCGGCTGATCGCCCTGGAGAGCGGCATCCTGCGGCTGGTCCGCGGTCAGGCCGATGGGCGCCGGCACATCGCGGCCTTCCTCTACCCCGGCGACCTGGTCTGCTTCGGCGAGAGCGAGACGACCTGGGCGCTCGACGTCGAGGCCGTGACCGAGTGCAAGCTCTACGCGCTCAAGCCCTGCAAGGCGCGCCTTTCAGGGGAGCGCCTCGATGGCCTCTACCGCTGGCTGTTCGAGCTGGCCCGGCAGGAGACCCGACGGGCCGAGCGCCATGCCGCGATCCTCGCCATGCCGTCGCCGGCCGACCGCCTGGCGGCCTTCCTGCTCGATATCGAGGCCGCGGGCCTCCGCCAGCCGGAGAACGGCCCGGAGACCGGCCAGGACGCCGAGCGGCTGGACACCGGGCTCGAGTCGATCGCGATTCCGATGCGCCGGGCGGACATGGCGGACTATCTCGCGCTGACCATCGAGACGGTCAGCCGCAGCTTCGGTCGCTTGGTCGAAGCGGGGATCATTCGCCTGCCGCACCCCAAGCGGGTGCTGGTCCTCGACCGCAGCGGCCTCGAGCAGCACGCCGGCCTGGCACCGCTGCGCCGCGCCGACATCGCCTGAGGGCAGGCCCAGGGCGCCGGCCGGCAGGCCCCATAGCAACTCCGGATTAGATGGCATCGCCGGCGCGCAGCCGAAGGAAAACGAACCGCCCCCTCACCCGGCTCCGGCTAAGCTCAGCCTTCGGCTTCGCTAAGCCTCCACGGCCCTCTCCCCCGACGGCGGAGAGGGTTGCGCAGGCTTGGTGAGGCGCAGCCGAGCGTAGCCGGAGCCGGGTGAGGGGGCGGTTCGTTTCGATGTCGACGGCTACAGCCACGAGCGGCGATCGCCTGAGGGCTACCAGGCGAGTGGACAGGTGCCAGTCCGTGCGAGCAGGGCACGCGGCCCGGCAGCGCGTCAGTCAGTTGCAGGCGAAGTTGTCGAGCAGCGTTCCCATGAGCGCCGCGCCGGCGGCCATGTCCTTGCGGTTGCCGTAGTCCTGGTGGACCCAGCGCATATAGGCCCAGCGCGCCTCGTCGGCGGTGTTGCGCTCCGGCGGGCAGACGGTGGTGTCGCCGGTCTCCTCCAGGGCGTGGATGAAGCCCATGATGTACTGCTCGCACTCGAGCTCGGAGATGGTGCCGACCTCGCGCGCGTCGTTGTCGGCATTGGTGCAGGCGATCAGCAGGTTCGATGCGCTGTAGGGCGTGGCCGCAATGGCGCTTCCAGCCAACAAGCAGGCTCCGAGAGCGGCGAATAGAATGCTGCGCATGGGGCTCTCCCAACTATCGGCGCCGGAGATCCTGGGCGCCCCCCGCGCCCAGGACGGCTCCAACCGCTATTGATTTTTGGCCTTTTCCTTGGCCAAGGCGTGCACGGCCTGGTCCATCACCGCCTGGTGCTCGGCGTTGTTGACGAACTTCGGCGAGTTCACCTTCGACCAGAGATCATCGTCGGTCATGTTCTGATGGCAACCCATGCAGAGGCCGGTCCGCTCCATCTTCTCCCGCATCGCCTGGGGCAACGGCCCGGTCAGCGGCCAGTGCGAGCCGACGGTCACGAGCTGCTTGCCGTCGCGGGTGACGATCTGGCTCAGGTCGTGATCGAGCGACGGCACCGGCTGTGACTGCAGCTGCGTGTTCTGCGGGATGATCTGGCCGGAGGCGGTCTCCAGGTCGACGATGAAGCCGTCCTCGTAGCCTCTCATGAAGCGGCCGTCGGAGATGCCGTAGCCGAGCGCCTTGGGATTGTCGTGGCAGCTCTCGCAGGTCCGCGCCTGGCGTCCGGCGGTGTGCGGCTGCACGGCGGCGTGGTCGAGGCCCTTGGTGCCGCCCGCGTCAGGCGTCATCCAGGTCTCGTTGTGGACCACCGTGTTGCCGTCCTTGTCGATCACCGTGGTGATGACCTGGCAGCCGGGCATCAGGGGCGAGACGCGGCCTTCGCCGTTGATGCCGAGGGTCGGCTCCTCCCAGCGCAGGTAGGAGCGCGTCTCGGAGACCTTGCCGGCGCTGGTCAGGCCGTTGGTGCCGAGCGGGTTGTCGGCGGTCAGGCCGTTCTCCTCGCGCGCATTGGCATTGTTGATCCAGTCGATGTCGGTCTTGCCTTCCGAGTAGTCGACCGTGATGTGGCAGCCGTAGCACTGCGGCGCCCAGTCGGCATGGCAGGCGTAGCACTCCATCGATTCCATGTGGCGGGCGACGCTACCCATGGCGACCTTGGCGTTCTGGCTCTTCCAGGTGCCGTCCTGGGCGATCTTCTTGAGGATCGGCACCTCGAAGTCGATGCCCGAGGCCGAGTGCAGGAACACCTTGGAGCCCTTCTTGACCACGTTGCCGAAGGGATTGCCGCGGGCGGTCAGCAGGTAGCCGTCCTCGGCGTCGTAGACCGTGGCGAAGGTCTCCTGCTCGGCCGTCAGCTCGTCGGTCAGGCCGCGCGGCGTGTCGCCGATGTCCGTGGCGTGCTCCTCGCCATGGCCCAGCGGCAGCTCCCAGGGGAACTTGGAGACCGTGCCGTGGCAGTCTTCGCACTCGATCTCGACCTGTGCCAGGGTGGTGCCGGGCAGGTTGCCGTCGCCGTGCATGTCGACGGTCGTGTGGCAATCCTGGCAGAGCATGCCGCCTTCCGGGTTCTCCGGCCGCGACTGCACCTGGTGATGCAGGTCATCCTTGATGAAGACGTAGTTCTTGGTGTGCAGCTTGGGCTGCTTGCCGCCGGTCGCCGTGTAGGGCGAGCCGTAGGGGAACTCCATGATGCCCTGGTAGCTGACGCCGATCCGCTTGCCGCGGTTGTGGCAGGAGTTGCAGGTCTCCGAGGGGATGCCGGAATAGGTCAGGTCGCCGACCGTGACCTTCGACTTGCGGGTGGCCTGCAAGCGGTGCACCAGCAGCTTGCCCGGCTGGTCCTTGGCGATGGTCGGGTCGCTGCCCTCGTAGAGGCCCTCGTTGGAGTAGGGCACGTGGCAGGAGGAGCAGCCGGCGCCGCGATAGTCGCCGCGCTTCTCGCGGCCCGTGACGCCGACGTGGCAGCGCTGGCACTGCTGCCGGGAATAGGTGATGCCGGCCATGTTCGGGTGCTCGGCGATCGCATCCACGTCGACCTGCGGCACCTGCTTCATCTCGGAGGGCATCTGGTCGGGGTGGTCCGCGACGAACTTGGTCATGTATTCGATGTAGGCGTCCGTGCCGACCATCGGCTCCGGCCCGTCCTCGTCGACCAGGTCGTAGTTGCCCCAGATGACCTTGTGATCTTCCTGCACGCCCCAGGACCAGAGATTGCCCTGCAGCTTGCCGGCTTCGGTGTTCATCAGCGACTTGCTTAGACGCTCGGCGTAGCCGGCGTGGCATTGGCCACATGAGTTATCGGCGATCCAGACCGCGCCCGGGTCGGGATAGAAGACGTGCGGGCCGCCGGCTTCGACCAGTTCGGCGGGCGAGCCCTGGTGGGCTTCTTCCGCGGTTGTCGCGCCGGGGTTGCCGCCGTGGCAGATCACGCAGCCGCCGGGATCGTTGTAGTCCTCGGCGAGCGTCTTGATCTGGTCCATCATCTCGCCGTCGGCGAACTGCTCGATGCCTTCGTGACAGGAGAGGCAGCCTTCCTGCTGGGCCTTGCCGTCGGCCGCGAAGACCGCGACTCCCAGGCTCATCGTGATCAAGGCAAAGAGGACTTTCTTCATCCCAACCTCCCTCGTGCCGACGGACGGCAAGCACGGGTCGAGGCGCGACCCGCTGATCGGGACGCTAGAGCGATTCGACGGTCGCCGCCCTGACCTCGGTCAGGAATTGCCGAATTCGCATCGCGGGCAAGCAGAGCGGTTGCCGTTTTCCCCAAGTTGATCCCAATCAATGAACTCCGGAGGGTGGCGATTAGGCTGAAATGACTGGGGCAATAGACCCCGGGAGATAAGGACGGAAAGAGGGGGCCGTGGGGTTCAACGGCACGAGATACGCGGCTCCGGACTCCGGACAGCCGCCGCTGGCCATTTGTCCGCCTTGCGTCAATCGGATCTGCGGCGTCATGAGCGAGAAGGCGCCGGCCCCGCGGCCGCGCGAGCTGCAGCGGGGCGCGCGCCTGGACGCGGGGACGAGCTTCAAGGTCTGGACCGTCGTCGACGGGCTGGCGGCGCTCTGCACCGCCTTGCCGGACGGCCGGCGCCAGATCGTCAGCCTCTCGACTCCGGGCGACCTGCTTTGCCCCATGGTCGGCGGCGAGGGGGCGGACCTCTGGGTCGAGGCCCTGACGGCCAGCCGGCTCTGCGAGCTCGACCTGACGCAGAACGCGCGCGCCCTGGCCGACGATGCCGCGCTCAGCGCCGAGCTGTTCCGGATCGTCCAGCGGCAGGTCACCTGCACCTCGATCCACTTGATCACCCTCGGCCGCCTCGACGGCATGGAGCGCGTCTGTCTGTTCCTGACCGACATGGTCTGGCGGCTCGGCGTGCGCTCGGAAGGCGGCTGGCGGGTCCACCTGCCGCTCAGCCGCGAGGACATCGCCGACTATCTCGGCCTCAATGCCGAGACCGTCAGCCGCATCTTCAGCCGGGTGAAGAAGAGCAAGCTCGCGACCTTCATCTCGCCGACCGACTTCTTCGTGCGCGACATCGAGGCGCTGCAGAGCCGGGCGCCGCTCGCCGCGCCCCACGGGCCGGAGGTGCTCGGCCGAGATCAGCTCGAGGCGATGGTGTCATGCCGGACGTAGTCGTCGAGCTCGGCCACTTCGCGCTCTGCCTGGCGCTGGTCGTCGCCGTCCTGCAGTGCGTCCTGCCGATCCTCGGCCTGCGCAACGACTCGCTGGGCCTGCTGCGCTTCGCCGATGCCGGCGCGCAGGCGCAGTTCGTCGCCACCGGCTGCGCGCTGGCGGCGCTGACCTACGCCTACGTCGTCTCGGACTTCTCGGTGGCCAACGTCGCCCTCAACTCGCATTCGGCCAAGCCGATGCTCTACAAGGTGACCGGCGTCTGGGCCAACCACGAGGGCTCGATGCTGCTCTGGGTCTTCATGCTGACCCTGTTCGGCGCGCTGATCTCCTTCTTCGGGCGGGGCATCCCGTCGAGCATGCGGGCGACGGTGCTGGCCGTGCAGTCGGCCATCGGCGTCGGCTTCCTCGCCTACATCCTGCTGACCTCGAACCCCTTCGCGCGGCTGCCGCTGCCGCCGATGGACGGCCAGGGCATGAACCCGCTGCTGCAGGACCCCGGCGTCGCCTTCCATCCGCCGATGCTCTACCTCGGCTACGTCGGCTTCTCGACGGCCTTCTCCTTCGCCGTCGCCGCGCTGATCCGCGGCCGGGTCGATCCGAGCTGGGCGCGCTGGATGCGGCCCTGGATCCTGGTCGCCTGGTCGGGCCTGACCCTCGGCATCGCGCTCGGCTCCTGGTGGGCCTACTACGAGCTGGGCTGGGGCGGCTTCTGGTTCTGGGACCCGGTCGAGAACGCCAGCTTCATGCCCTGGCTGCTCGGCACCGCGCTGCTGCACTCGGCGATCGTCGTCGAGAAGCGCGACGCCCTGCAGAAGTGGACGATCCTGCTGGCGATCCTGACCTTCGCGCTGAGCCTGATCGGCACCTTCCTGGTGCGCTCGGGCATTCTCTCCTCCGTGCATGCCTTCGCCAACGACCCGGAGCGCGGGGTCTTCATCCTCGGCCTGCTGGTCCTGCTGGTCGGCAGCGCGCTGCTGCTGTTCGCCTGGCGGGCGCCGGCGCTGAAGGACGGCGGGCTCTTCGCGCCGGTCTCGCGCGAGGGCGGCCTGCTGCTCAACAACCTGCTGCTGGCCAGCGCCTGCGGCGTGGTCTTCGTCGGCACGCTCTATCCGCTGGTGGTCGACCTGATGAGCGGCGACAAGGTGACCGTCGGCCCGCCCTTCTTCAATCAGACCTTCCTGCCGATCTTCGCCGTCACCGCGGCCGTGGCCGCCGCCGGGCCCTTCCTGTCCTGGAAGCGGGCCGACCTGAAGGGCGTGCTGCAGCGACTGCGCCTGGCCTTTGCCGTGACCCTTGTGGTCGCCGCCCTGCTGGCGGCCTTCGGCTGGCGCGCGCCCCTCGGCCTGGCCGGCCTGGCCCTCGCCACCTGGCTGGCGAGCGCGACCCTGGCCGACCTGGCCAACCGCTGCGGCTTGCCGAAGGCCGGGCCGGGCACCGCCCTGCGGCGGCTGGTCGGCCTGCCGACGTCTGCCTGGGGCTTGGTGCTCGGCCACTTGGGCATGGCGGTGGTGGTCGCCGGCGTCGCGGCGATCTCGGTCTGGAAGGCGGAGGCGATCCAGGTGCAGCGGCCCGGCGAGTCGGTGACCCTGGCGAGCTACGACTTCACCCTGGTCTCGGTCGGCGCCGCGCGCGGGCCCAACTACCAAAGCTCGATCGCCACGGTCGAAGTCGCCCGCGACGGCGAGACCATCGCTCTGCTGTTTCCCGAGCGGCGCTGGTATCCGGTCGAGCGCCAACCGACCACCGAGGCCGGCATCGAGACCCTCTGGCATAGCGATCTCTACGCGGTGCTCGGCGATCCCGACGGCTCGGGCGGCTGGGTGACGCGCTTCTACGTCAACCCCGGGGTCGCCTGGATGTGGCTCGGCTCCCTGATGATGGCGCTGGGCGGCCTGATCTCGGTCTGCGACCGGCGCCTGCGGATCGGTGCGCCGCGCCGGGCGCTGCGGCCGGCCGCGGCGGTCGGGCTGATGCTGCTCCTGGTGTCCGCCGCCTCGCCGGCGACGGCGATCACCGCGGCCGAGATGTTCGACGACCCGGCCAAGGAGGCGCGGGCCATCGCCATCGGCAAGGAGCTGCGCTGCGTGATCTGCCAGAACCAGTCGATCTTCGACTCCAACGCCAAGCTGGCGCGCGACCTGCGCCTGGTCGTGCGCGAGCGGATCGAGGCGGGCGATAGCGACGAGGCGGTCGTGGCCTACATCGCCCAGCGCTACGGCGACTACGTCCTGCTCGAGCCGCCGCTGAAGGCCAAGACGATCCTGCTCTGGGCCTCGCCCTTCGTCCTGCTGGCCGTGGCGCTGCTGCTGGCCTGGCGCTACGGCCGGCGCCGGGCGCCGCCGGCGGCGATGAGCAGCGAGGAGCGCGCCGAGGCCCGGCGCCTGCTCGACGGGGAGCGGTCATGACGCTCTGGCTCGTCCTGGCCGGCGCGGCCTCGCTGGCGACCCTCTGGCTGGTCCGGCCCTTCCTGTTCGGCGGCCGGGTCGAGCCCAACGAGGCGGAGCACGCCATCTCGATCTACCGCGACCAGCGCGACGAGCTGGAGCGCGACAGCCGCAGCGGCCTGATCTCGGAAAGCGAGCGGGCGGCGGCCGAGCAGGAGATCGAGCGCCGGGCGCTGCGCGCCGCGCGCCTGCTCGACGGCGGCATCTCCGTGGCCCGCCGGGCGCCGCTCCATGCCGCCCTGGCGGCGCTGCTGACGGTCGGCGGCTCGTTCGGCCTCTATGGCCTGCTGGGCGCGCCGGAGCTGAGCGACCAGCCCCTGGCGGCACGGCAGGAGGCCCTGCTGCAGCGCCGCGCCGATGCCGGCGACCTCCAAAGCAGGGTCATGCTGCTGGTCGAGCGCACCCAGGAGGACCCGGAGAGCTTCGAGGACTGGTGGCTGCTGGCCCGCGCCTACGCCGCCCTCGGCGACCATGCCTCGGCCGCCGACGCCTATCGCCGTGCCGCGCAGCTCTCGGACGACGAGCCCTCCGTGCTGTCCGCCTATGCCGAGGCCATGACCCTGGCCAACGGCAACAAGGTGCCGACCGCCGCCAAGATCATCTTCACCCAGGCCCGCGACACCGCCAACGACCCGCGGGCGCGCTACTACCTGGCGCTGGCCAAGGCGCAGGCCCAGGACTTCGCCGGCGCCCTCGAGGACTGGCTGGCCCTGCGCGCCGACTCGACCGAAGACGCGCCCTGGATGCCCATGGTCCGGCGCGACATCGTCAACATGGCGCGCTTCCTGGAGCTCGACCTGCGCTCGCTGCTGCCCGACGCCAGCGAGGCGGAGCTGGCCCGGGCCGGCGCGCCCGTCGAGGGGCCCGCTGCTACCTCGGGGCCCGCCGAGAGCATCGCTGCGCTGGAGCAGGCGCTGCAGGCCGAGCCGAAGGACTGGCAGGGCTGGATCCGTCTGGCCCAACTGCAGGCCGAGGCAGGCGCCGAAGACCGGGCCCGCGCGGCCCTGGCCGCGGCACGCGAGCATTACGCCGGCGCCCCCTTCGTGCTGGCCCGGATCGACGAGACCGCCCAGGCGCTGGGCCTGGCCGCCCCGGCCCAGACCGCCGCGCGCCGCGGCCCGAGCGACGAGCAGATCGCCGCCGCCGCCGAGATGAGCGAGTCCGACCGCAATGCCATGGTCCGCGGCATGGTCGACGGCCTGGCCGGCCGCCTGGAGGCGCAGCCCGACGACCTCGAGGGCTGGCTCATGCTGATCCGCTCCTATGCCGTCCTGCAGGACGCCGAGGCGGCCCACGAGGCCGTCCGCAAGGCCAAGCTCGCCTTCGCCGACACCCCCGAAGGCCTGCGCGAGATCACCCGCCTGGCCGACAGCCTCGGCGTCGTGCAGTAGCGGCAATCCGCCGCCACCAGCCTCGCTTCCAAACAGGGCCATTGAGGCCCCGCGCCCCCATGGGCGCGAAGCCAAGGGCGCGGATGCGCCCGCCCGGCGTCTGAGGGCCTCGCGCAAGCGACAAAACAGGGCCATTGAGGCCCCGCGCGCCCATGGGCGCGAAGCCAAGGGCGCGGATGCGCCCGCCCGGCGTCTGAGGGCTTAGCGACAGCGAAAAGGCGACAAAACCCGCGGGTTTCGCTACAAGATGCCCTTCGCGCGCCCTTCAGGAAGTGGACTCAGCATGTCAGCGCCGACGCAGACGCGCTCCGGCGGCCAGATCCTGGTCGAGGCGCTCCGCGCGCAGGGCGTGGAGCAGGCCTTCTTGGTGCCCGGCGAGAGCTATCTGGCCGCCCTCGACGCCCTGCACGACGCCCAGGACATCACCCTGACGGTCTGCCGCCAGGAGGGCGGCGCGGCCATGATGGCCGACGCCTACGGCAAGCTGACCAACAAGCCCGGCATCTGCTTCGTGACCCGTGGCCCGGGCGCGGCCAACGCCGCCGTCGGCCTGCACATCGCCTATCAGGACTCGACGCCGATGATCCTCTTCGTCGGCCAGGTCGGCCGCGACATGCTGGAGCGCGAGGCCTTCCAGGAGGTCGACTTCCGCCGCATGTTCGGCCAGATGGCCAAGTGGGTGGCGCAGATCGACCAGGCCGAGCGGATCCCCGAGTACGTCGGCCGGGCCTTCCACGTGGCCACGGCCGGGCGCATGGGCCCGGTGGTCCTGGCGCTGCCCGAGGACATGCTGCGCGAGCCGGCGGTGGCGACCCAGGTCAGCGCCCACCGGCCGGTGCAGGCGCACCCCAGCGCCGACGACCTGGAGCGCCTGAAGAACCTGCTGGAGGCGGCCGAGCGGCCCTTCGTCATCGTCGGCGGGCGCGGCTGGGACCAGGTCGCCTGCTCGGGCTTCATGCGCTTCCTGGAGGCCTTCGAGCTGCCGGTCGGCGCCGCCTTCCGCTGCCAGGACCTGATCGACAACGGCCGGCCGAACTACGCCGGCGACATCGGCATCGGCCTCAACCCGAAGCTCGCCAAGCGGATCAAGGAGGCCGACCTGCTGCTGGTAGTCGGCGCGCGGCTCGGCGAGACCACCACTTCCGGCTACACCCTGCTCGACAGCCCCGAGCCGCGCCAGCGGCTGATCCACGTCTACCCGGGCGCCGAGGAGCTGGGCCGGGTCTACTACCCGAGCCTGGCGATCAACGCCGGCATGAAGGCCTTCGCCTGGGCCGTCGCCGACATGACGCCCGACGGCAAGCCGGCCTGGTCCGACCGGACCCGCGAGGCGCGGCGCGACTACGAGGATTGGAACGCCGAGCTGCCGAACAACCCGGGCGCCTTGCAGCTCGGCGCGGTGGTCAAGTGGCTGCGCGGCAACCTGCCGCGCGAGGCGATCATCTGCAACGGCGCCGGCAACTACACCGCCTGGCTGCACCGCTTCTACCGCTACCGCCGCTTCGGCACGCAGCTCGGCACGACCTGCGGCTCCATGGGCTACGGCACGCCCGCCGCCGTCGCCGCCAAGCGGCTGCATCCCGAGCGCCCGGTCATCGCCTTCGCCGGCGACGGCTGCTTCCTGATGAACGGCCAGGAGCTGGCGACGGCCGTGCAGTACGACCTGCCGATCATCGTCATCGTGGTCAACAACGGCATGTACGGCACGATCCGCATGCACCAGGAGCGCGACTACCCCGGCCGGGTCGTCGGCACCGACCTGACCAACCCGGACTTCGCCAAGCTCGCCGAGGCCTATGGCGCGTTTGGCGTTGCGGTCGAGCGCAGCGAAGACTTCCCCGCCGCCTTCGAAGCCGCCCAGGCCGCCGGGCGCCCGGCGCTGATCGAGCTGAAGATCGATCCGGAAGCGCTGACGCCGATGCGCAGCCTCACGGAGATCCGCGAGGCTGCGCTGGCGGGGCGCTTCAAGGAGTAGAAGAGCTCGGCGGAGGCCGCTTTAGAACTTCAGCTCGATGTTGAACGAGAGCACGGCGTCGGGGCTGCCGTCGGTCAAGCCGAACAGGAAGGCCAGCCGCGGCTCCAGGATACGGTCGTTGCCCAGGTCGACCTCGCTGTAGAGCGCGGGGCCGATGACATGGCTGTTGTCGTTGATCGGCGTGCCGTCGCCGAGAGCCCCTTCCGCGCCGCCGTGGGCCTCGAAGCCGGCGGCGAGCGCGATCGGGTCGAACTCGGCCACGGGGACCGCGGCGCTCAAGGCATAGGCAAGCCCAGGATCCTCGCCGTCCGTGAAAGGGACCTCGAAGAGCAGGTTCGCCACGGTCTCGACCGGTCCGAAAGACACCTCGGCGATCGGTCCGACCTCGACGGCGCCGGAATCGATGCCGCCTTCGTTGGGCACCTCGAGGGCGAAGAAGATCCCGAGGGCGCCGAGGCTGAAGAAGTCCCCGTTGCCGTGGCCGTGGTCATGACCATGGTCATGGCCGTGACCGTGCCCGCTGCCATGGCTGCCGAAGGGCAGGAGAAACACGTTCTCCCATTCGAAGGCCTCGTACTCGGCTTTGTCGCCTTCGGGGTTGGCGATCTCCACCGCAGCCTTGGTCTTCCAGAACGAGAAGGGCGCGAAGCCGAGAGCGAACTCGTGCGCCGAGCGCTCCTCGCCGTCCGGCACATCGTCGAGCCGGACCCCGTTCAGCACCTCGACCTCGAAGCCGTGCTTCACGACGTCCGGGTGGATCACTTCGAACACCTGCGCCTGCGCGCTGTCGGCTGCCCCCGCGAGCAGCCCCGCGGCGACCAAGCCCCATGTCATAGCCCTCATCTGTCTCTCCTTCCCCCAGCAGGTGGGCAGCGACCGCGGTTCCGATCGCTGCTGGATACTGTTATGTTATAACATAACTAAACAGGATTATAGAACCTTGTTGGGGGAGCGCAAGTGCCAAGCCGCCGAACTCAATTGCTGCGGTCGTCGGTTGCTGATCGGCATCCGCTGCATGCCGAATAGGCGGCCTTGATCGAGCCGAAGTTCGGCTTTGAGCCTCTGATCACGATGGGGAGCCTGGTGGAGAGTCGGGAGGCGGCGTTGGCAAGACGGTTCAAGAAGTAGGGGTAAGGTGGCGGGTTCCCGGCCTCTCTGGTTAACTCATGGCATGGAAGACACGAAAGACCGCTCGCAAGCTCTCGAAGAGCACGCATCGCCGCAGCCGGACTCGACTGACCCCGCCTATTTGGCGTGGAAGAAGGCAAGGATCCGGGCGGCAATGGAGGCTGCAGACAAGAATCCTGATGACGTCGTGAGCCACGAAGAGATGTGGAAAAAGCTCGGCCTTGATCATTGAGTTTTCCAGAAGCGCCGAACAAGACCTCACAGCAATCCACGCCTACATCCGCGAAGACAGTGAGCTTGCAGCAGATCGCGTCGTTACCCGGATTCTCCAGAGCATCGGTCACCTAGCGAGTCTTCCCGCATTGGGCCGCCCTGGGCTTGTGCCTGAAACCAGGGAACTCTCGATCGCTGGCCTTCCCTAGGTCGCCGTCTATCGCGTCGAGGCCGAGCGGGTCCTTGTGCTGAGCGTCATCCATACGAGGCGCCAGCGGCCTCAATGAAGGCAGTGCCAGACCTGCCGCGGACCCGGCTTTCACCAAGCTTGAAACAGTTGCTGCTAGGGTCCGATCCTATGGTGTGCGAGGTTCCTGGTCAGGAACTTCTGACTCGCCGACGCCTCCCTCAAAACACGATCACGTTCCTGAGCGCCTCCGCGCGCCGCACCGAGTCGATGGCGTCGTTGATCTGCGACAGCGGGTAGCGGCCGGAGATCAGCTCGTCGAGCTTGAGACGGCCCTGCTCGTAGAGCTCGACCAGGTTGGGGACGTCGACCTGCAGGCGGGTCGAGCCCATCTTGCTGCCGATGACGCTCTGCGCCAGGTCGCCGATGTCGCAGGCGTCGATCTCCATCTTGGCGCCGATCGGCGCGATGCCGACGATGACCACGTGGCCGGCGTTGCGGATCAGGGTCATGGCCTGCTCCATGGCGGTCTTGGCGCCGACCGTGACGAAGGCGTAGTCGGCGCCGCGGCCATCGGTCAGGGCCCGGACCTGCTCGCGGGCGTCGTTGTCGCGGGCGTTGACGCCGTGGGTCGCGCCGAAATCCTTGGCGGCCTTCAGCTTCTCCTCGGCGACGTCCATGGCGATGATCGGATGGGCGCCCGACAAGGCGGCGCCCTGGATCGAGTTGAGGCCGACGCCGCCGGCGCCGATCACCACCACGCTGTCGCCGGCCGCGACCTTGGCCGTGTTGACCACCGCGCCGAGGCCGGTGATGACGCCGCAGGCCAGCAGGGAGGCGCTGTCGAGCGGCAGGCTCTTGGGCACCGCCACGGCCTGGCTCTGGTCGACCACGGCGTACTCGGCGAAGGCGCCGGTGCGCAGGCCCTGCTTCAAGGGCTCGCCGTTCGGGCGGTGCAGCCGGCCGGGCTCGTCCATCGGGAAGTCGCTCTCGCAGACGTGGGGCTCGCCGCGGGCGCAGAAGAAGCAGGAGCCGCAGCTTCGCAGCAGCGAGACCACCACGTGGTCGCCGACCGCGAGGCCGGTGACGCCCTCGCCGACCTGCTCGACCACGCCGGCCGCCTCGTGGCCGTAGACCGCCGGCAAGGTGCCGCCCCAGCCGCCGTCCATGTAGACGATGTCGCTGTGGCAGATCGCGCAGGCGGCGATCTTGACCTTGATCTCGCCCTGCTGCGGCGGGTCGATCTCGACCTCTTCGATGACGAGCGGCTGGCCGAAGGCCGTGCAGACGGCAGCTTTCATGGTCGTGCTTCCTCGTTAGGCGGTGGCGCGCCGGGCGGCGGGGCCCGATCTCAGGCTCAAAGCGGCCTGTCCAGCATGTCCAGATGCAGTTCCCGGCCCTCGTAGGGGTGCCGCTCGGCGACCTCCTCGTCGAGCTCGACGCCGATGCCTGGGGCACTCGGCGGGATCACGTAGCCCTCTTCCCAGCGCATCGGCGTCTTGAGGATCTCGGCGTGGAAGCCGCCCCAGTCCTGGATCGACTCCAGGATCAGGAAGTTCGGGCTGCAGGCGCTGAGCTGGACGTTGACTGCGCCCTCGATCGGCCCGCAGTAGAGGTGCGGGGCGATCTGCGCGTAGTGGGCCTCGGCCATGCCGGCGATCTTCTTGCCTTCCAGCAGGCCGCCGACCCGGCCGAGCGCCATCTGCAGGATCGAGGCCGCCTGGTTCTCCAGCACCCGGGCGAACTCGTACTTGGTGGCCAGGCGCTCGCCGGTGGCGATCGGGATCGTGGTCTGCCGCGCGACCCGGGCCATCTCCTCCGGGCGCTCCGGCGGCGTCGGCTCCTCCAGCCAGAGCGGGTCGTAGGGCTCGAGCCGGCGCGCCAGGCGGATGGCGCCGGAGGTGGTCATCTGGCCGTGGGTGCCGAACAGCAGGTCGGCCCGGGTGCCGACCGCCTCGCGCAGCGCCTTGACGAAGCGCTCGGAGCGGTCGAGCGACTCCTGGGAGAGCTGGCGCGGGTCGAAGGCCGTGTAGGGCCCGACGGGATCGAACTTGACCGCGGTGAAGCCCCGCTCGACGTACTCCGCCGCCCGCTCCGCGGCGAGGTCGGGGCCGCCGTAGACCTCTTCGCCCTCGCCCTGCTTGGGATAGAGGTAGCTGTAGCTGCGCAGGCGCTCGTGCACCTGGCCGCCGAGCAGCTCGTAGACCGGCTTGTCGAGCGCCTTGCCGACGATGTCCCAGCAGGCCGCCTCGACGCCGCTGAGGATGCCCATGATCGAGGTGTCGGGGCGCTGGGTGAAGCCGCTGGAGTAGACGATCCGCCAGAGCCGCTCGATCTTGAAGGGGTCCCAGCCGACCAGGTAGCGCTCGCAGATGTCGTCGACCATGACCGCCGCGGTCTTGGGGTGGAAGGGCACCGAGTAGACCTCGCCGTAGCCGGAGATCCCGCTGTCGGTCGTCAGCTTGACGAAGATGAAGTACTTGCCGCCGTAGTGCGGCGGCGGGTTGCCGACGACGAAGGTCTTGAAGTCGGTGATCTTCATGGCGCTGTCCCTCTCGCTGCCGGCTGGCTCGGTTGGCTGGCTCGACCGGCGGGCGCGGCTGCTATAGACCAAGAGCCGGCCGGCGACCACTAGGAAAAGCGCCCCGGAGGAAAGCCCGGGAGGGAAGGGGGCGGCCATGAGCGAGCTGATCGTCCGCGGCAAGGTCGCGGACCCGTCGGACGAGGCGGCCGTGGCCGCCGACTGGCGGGCCCGGGGCTACTCCTGCCGGCGCTTCGTCGACCCGCCGGGCCGGTGCCGCCCGATCGGAAAACGCGCTAGCGCCCGGTCGCGGACCGGGGCTCCTCGGCGGCGGGAAAGCCCGTCTCCTCCTCTTCCTCGATCTCGCCGTCGATCGCCGCGAGCTTGTCGAGGAGGTTGCCCAGGGCATTCATCTCGTCTTCGTTCAAGGCGCTCGCCTGGCCGGCCGGCGGGCCCTGGTCCTCGCCGGCGAAGCCCGCCTCGGCCTCGTCGGCGGCGCCGGACCAGAAGGCGACCTTGTCGGCCAGGCTGTGCCGGTTCAGCGGTTTCGAGAGGTAGTCGTTCATGCCGGCCTGCAGGCAGGTCTCGCGGTCGCCCTGCATGGCGTTGGCGGTCATGGCGATGATCGGGATCTCGGACTCCGAGCCCTCGAGGGCGCGGATCCGACGGGTGGCCTCCAGGCCGTCCATCTTCGGCATCTGGACGTCCATCAGGACGGCGTCGTAGGGCAGGCTTTCCACCGCTTCGATGGCCTCCAGGCCATTGCCGACCACGTCGACGCGGTGGCCGAGCGCGCGCAGGATCGCGGTGACCAGGCGCTGATTGACCACCACGTCCTCGACCACGAGGATTCGCTTGCCGCTCGGGCGCAGCGGCCTGTCCGGCCGCTGCGGTAGGCTCTGTACGTCGCTTTCGGCCGCGCGCCTCGAGCCCTCGCCGAAGAGATTGCCCAGGCAACGGGCCATGACCGAGCGGCGCAGCGGTTTCGGCAGCGCGGCGTCGAAGCCCAGCTCGCGGGCCCGCTGGTCGTTGGTCACCATGCCGGAGGAAGACGACAGCACCAGCCAGCCGGCGATCTCCGGGCCGAGGGCCCGAATGCGCTTGCCGAGCTCCACGCCGTCGCAGAGCGGCATCATGTGGTTGACGATCACCAGCTCGAAGGGCCGGCCGGCGTCGGCCGCTTGGCGGATCGCGGCCAAGGCCGAGACCGCATCGGCTCTGGTCTGAACCGCCATGCCGAAGTCGGTGAGCTGCCGGTCGAGGACCTTGCGGTTGATCTCGTTGTCTTCGACGACCAGCACGCGCCGCTCCTCGATCAGCGCCAGGAGCGCCGAGAGGTCCTCGTCGATGCCGCTTTCCTGTCGTTCGAGGCGCAGGGAGAACCAGAAGCGGCTGCCCTTGCCGGGCACGCTCTCGACGCCGATGTCGCCCTCCATCAGCGAGATCAGCTCGTTGCAGATCGCCAGCCCGAGGCCCGTGCCGCCGTACTCGCGCGTCGTCGAGAGATCGGCCTGTGTGAAGGGCTCGAAGAGCCGGTCCAGCGCTTCGTCCAGGATGCCGATACCGCTGTCGATCACCTCGAAGCGGATCACGGCGTCGCTTTCGGTGATCTCCGCCAGTGCCACCTGAACCTCGACGCAGACGCCGCCGGTGTCGGTGAACTTGATGGCGTTGCCCACCAGGTTGATGAGGATCTGGCGGATCCGTCCGGCGTCGCCACGCAGCTTGGTCGGTACGTCGAGCGAGATGAAGGAGGGCAGGTCGAGGCCCTTGCCGTGGGCCCGGAAGCTGAGCAGCTCGACCACGCTCTCCACCGCGGGCACCAGGTCGAAGTCGCTGATCTCCAGCTCGAGCTTGCCGGCCTCGATCTTCGAGTAGTCGAGGATATCGTTGATGATGTCGAGCAGGGCTTCGCCGGACTTGCAGATGGTGTCGGCGAACTCCTGCTGCTCCTCGTTCAAGTCGGTATCCTGAAGCAGGCCGGCCATGCCGAGCACGCCGTTCATGGGCGTGCGGATCTCGTGGCTGACGTTGGCGAGGAACTGCGACTTGGCGCGATTGGCCGCCTCGGCCTGCTCCTTGGCGCGCAGCAGGGCGGTCTCCGTCGCTTCGAGCTTCTGGTTGGAGCGCACGACGTCGTTCAGCTCGCTGTCGCGTTCCTTGATGTTGAAGGCGACGAAGCTGCCGAGGGCGCCGCCGAGCAAGAGCAGGAAGCCGATCAGCCCGGCCAGCGCGTAGTGGCCCATGCTCTCGAGCAAGTGGGCGCGCTCGGTGACGTCGACGTGGACCTTGATGGCGCCGCTGAAGCCGGTCGGCAGGCCTGCCTCGCGCTCGCCGAGCGCGCCGTCGATCGGCACCAGGGCGACGCCGACCACCGTCTCGCCGCCTTGCGCGTCGAACTTCCGTTCCAGCATGACCCGGGGCTCGCCGGTCGCCCACAGCGCCTGAATGTCCAGGCCCTGGTAGGCCCTGTTGACGTCGCTCGCCCGGGACGACAAGGCGATCACGCCGTCCGGGCGAATCACTTGGTAGCGGACGACGCGGCCGGCTTCGCTGGCGAAGTCGAAGGTCTGTTGGTCGTGCTGAGAGGCCTGACCGATCGTCATGATGTCCTGCAGGTCGGTGATGTGATTCTGCAGGAAGCGGCCCCAATGGACGGCGGTGTTGGTCGCCTCGACCACGAGGACGTGGCGGCTGGCTTCGCGAATCCCGAAGGTACAGGCGGCGATCGCCAGACCGCTGATGATCAGCACGATCAGCACAAGGCGCCGATCTCGCCCATAGCGAGTCGTCGACTTGAACGAAGACCACAGCGATTGGGATCTACTCAAAGGCTCGCAGACCAATTTAGTGCCCCCTGTCTGCCTCAGGTGTTCTAGTCGAGACGTGTAAAGATTGACTTAAATGATGGGTTATTCCCCGCGAGCCGGGTGGCGATGCGGTCCCGAACTGTCGGAGCGACCCTTCCGGTCGGCGCTGTGTCTGGCTATCCTCGGCGCCCTCCATGCTTTGCGACCCGGAAGCGCTCGACATGCCGCAGGCGACCAAGGACGACATCCTCGCCGCCGCCGCCTTCGGCATGATTCACCAGACGGCGGCCCGTGCCGGCGGTGCCCCGGCCGCGGCGTAGCGCTCCGCTGAGGGGCGCTCTCGCCGTCGCGCTGCTCGCCCTCGCACTGGGCGCGGCTGGCGCGGCCCGTGCCGAGACCGAGGTCGACCTCGAGCTGGTGTTGGCGGTGGATGCCTCGGGCAGCGTCGACGAGCGCGAGTTCGCCTTGCAGATGGGCGGCATCGCCGCCGGCTTCCGCGCCCCCGAGGTGCAGGCGGCGATCGCCCGCGGCCCGCTCGGCCGCATCGCGGTGACGGTGGCGATCTGGGCCGAGGCCAACCGGCCGAAGTTCGCGCTGCCCTGGCGCCTGATCGCCGCGCCCGAGGAGGCCGAGGCCTTCGCCGACCTAGTCGAGCGCACGCCGCGGACCATCGCCTCCGGCGGCACCGGCATCGGCAAGGCGATCTGGTTCTCCCTGACCGAGATCCGCGACAACGGCTTCCGGGCGCCGCGCCGCGTGGTCGACATCTCGGGCGACGGCCGCGAGACGGCGGTGCGCGAGTGGAGCGTCCTGACCCAGCAGGCGACCCAGGCGGCCCGCAGCTTCGGCGTCACCGTCAACGGCCTGGCGATCCTCAACGACGACCCGGACCTCGAGCGCTACTACCGGCGCCACGTGGTCACCGGCCCCGGCGCCTTCACCATGGCGGCGGCCGACTACGAGGACGTCGCCGCGGCCATGCGCCGCAAGCTGCTGCGCGAGATCAGCTACCGGCCCGAGGTCGGCTGGGCCCTGCCAACCGAGGCGGGGCCTCGGTAGCTCATACCAAGCTGCGATGAGTGGCACTCATCGCAGTTTGGCAAGCGCGACCGCGCGCCCGCAGCGAAGCGAGGAAAGCCTGCGTGGCGCTTGAACGCCATACGGATTGCGATGAGTGGCACTCATCGCAGGCCGGTATCAGTCTACGTTGTCGGTGGTCGAGACGTAGTCCGGGTCGTCGAGCAGGTCGCGCTCGAACATCAGGAAGTCGTAGTAGCCGCAGCGCCGGGTGCCGGGGAAGTCGCGGCAGATCTGCGGACGCGCCTCGTAGATCGTGCAGTTGCGGGTCTCCTGGTCGAGGAAGCGGCAGGCGGTGACGAAGTGCTCGTCGTCGCGGTGGCGCATGACCCGCTCTTTCTTCTCGCCGTCCCACTTGGTGAAGCGCTTCCGCGCGACCTCGACGTCGATCGAGAAGTGCTTGGCGAGCCGCTTGATGTCCCGCTTCTTGACCGGGATCTCGGGGTAGCTGCAGCAGTAGGCGGGGCAGTTGTTGCAGTCGAACTGGGGCTTGGGCGCGGCCATCGGCATCGGGCTCTGGATCAGGGGCGAGGAGCGCTGGACCTAGCACGGATCGCGGGCGAGTCGATAGCGCGCCGCTGCGTCACCTAGAGCGTTTTCCGATCGGACGGCACCGGCCCGCTCCCCCTCCCGGCCACCCACGGCAGTATCCTATTGGGTGGCCGGGAGGGGGAGCGG
>JANQLT010000094.1 GCA_028280455.1 Kiloniellales bacterium | reverse complement strand
CTACTTCGAGAGCATGAAGGTGAAGAACATCCGCATCCACAACCGCCCGGCCTACAACTCCGAGGTCCACGCGACCCGCGACATGGGCATGGGCGAGCTGAACAACAGCTACGAGGACGCGGAGCTGGCCGACACCATCTTCTGCCTCGGCGCCAACTCGCTGGAGAACCAGACCAACTACTTCCTGGCCCACTGGGTGCCGAACATGCGCGGCTCCAGCCTGGACAAGAAGCGCCGGATGCTCGCGGGCGAGGAGCACGCCTCGGCCAAGGTGATCATCGTCGATCCGCGCCGCACGGTGACGGCCAACGTCTGCGAGATCGAGGCCGGCAAGGAGAACTTCCTGCACCTGGCGATCAAGCCGGGCACCGACCTGGTGCTGCTCAACGCCCTGCTGACCGAGGTGGTCGCCCAGGGCTGGCATGCCCAGGACTTCATCGCCCGGCATACCAGCGGCTTCGACGAGACCCTCGCCGCCAACAGCACCTCCGTCGACGAGGCCGCGGCGATCACCGGCCTGCCGGCGGCGGACATCCGCAAGGCGGCCGAGTGGATCGCCAAGCCCAAGGCCGACGGCAAGCTGCGCCGGACCATGCTCTGCTATGAGAAGGGCCTGATCTGGGGCAACGACAACTACCGCACCAACGCCGCCATGGCGAACCTCTGCTTCGCGACCCACAACGTCGGGCGCGAGGGCACGGGCTGCGTGCGGCTCGGCGGCCACCAGGAGGGCTACGTCCGCCCGAACGAAGGCCACGTCGGCCGGCCGGCCGCCTATATCGATCAGCTCCTGATCAACGGCGAGGGCGGCGTCCACCACATCTGGGCGACCGACCACTTCAAGTCGACGCTCAACGCCGAGGAGTTCCGCCGCGTCTATCGGCGCCGGACCAACATCGTCAAGGAGGCGATGGAGGCGATCCCCTACGGCGACCGCGAGGCCCAGGTCGAGGCCATCGTCAACGCCATCCGCCGCGGCGGCCTCTTCGCCGTCGACGTCGACATCCTGCCGACGCCGATCGGCGAGGCCTGCCACGTCGTCCTGCCCGCGGCGACCGCGGGTGAGATGAACCTGACTTCGATGAACGGCGAGCGCCGCTTGCGCCTGACGGAGAAGTACATGGACCCGCCGGGCGAAGCGATGCCGGACTGCCTGATCGCGGCCCGGCTGGCCAACCATCTGGAGACGTCCTTCCGGGCCGCGGGCAACCAGGCCTATGCCGATCAGTTCAAGGGCTACGATTGGCAGACCGAGGAAGACGCCTTCATGGACGGCTACCACAAGCACGCCAACGGCGGGAAGCACGTCACCTACGAGCGGCTTCGCGAAGCCGGCACCAACGGCGTGCAGGAGCCTTGCGTCGGCTACGAGAACGGCAAGCTGGTCGGCACGCCGCGCCTCTTCACGGACGGCAAGTTCGGCACCGGCGACGGCAAGGCCCACTTCATGGCCGCCGAGTGGCGCGGCCTGCAGGCCAAGGGCCGCGAGGCGCAGCGGGAGAAGTACGCCTTCCTGATCAACAACGGGCGCAAGAACATGATCTGGCAGAACGCCTTCTACGACGTTCGCACGCCCTTCGTCAGGGAGCGTTTCCCGGCGCCGCCGATCGAGATGAACCCGGACGACATGGCGGCGCTCGGCGTCGAGGCCGGCGACCTGGTCGAGATCCTCAACGACGTCGGCTCGACCCAGGCGATGGTCTATCCCATCGCCACCGCCCGGCGCGGCGAGTGCTTCATGCTGTTCTGCTCGCCCCTCGGCCAGGTCGGCAACATCATCAGCGAGCACACCAACGAGCTGATGATCCCGAACTACAAGAACGTCTGGGCCGACATCCGCAAGATCGGCCGGGCGCCCGGGGCCGACCAGATCAGCTTCAAGGCCCTGGAGTACCCGCAAGACATCTGAGGGTTCTATCGTTCCTCGCCTCTGGGCGGCGGTTTTCGGACCGCCGCCCTTTTCTTGCCGGGCTCGCGGCCTTGCCGCCATACTCCCGCGGCGCCACCAGTCGGAAGCAAGCGGGAAGGGGCTCGCAATGAGGGCCATACAGTTGCAGCGCCACGCGCGGCCGGACGAGGCTTGCGCCTGCGTCGAGGTCGAGGAGGTCGGCGAGCCCGATCCCGACGAGGTCGTCGTCGAGGTGCAGGCCTCGGCGATCAACCCGGCCGACCTGCTGATGTTCGAGGGCCGCTATCCCGGCCCGGTCGAGCTGCCGGCGGCGGTCGGCATCGAGGGGGCGGGGCGGGTCCTGTCGGTCGGCTCCGACGTCGCCGACCTGGCCCCCGGCGACCTGGTGCTCAGCCTGGAGCGGGCCAACTGGGCCGAGCGCATCCGGGTCAAGGCCGGCCGGGTGATCAAGCTGCCGGGCGAGCTCGACGTGCGCCAGGCGGCCATGCTCAAGGCCAACCCGCCGAGCGCACACCTGATGCTGAAGAGCTACGTGGATCTGCAGCCCGGCGACTGGGTGATCCAGAACGCCGCCAACTCGGCGGTCGGCCGCCACGTGATCCGCTTGGCCCGGGCCCGCGGCCTGCGCAGCGCCAACGTCGTGCGCCGCGAAGCCTTGGTTGACGAGCTGAAAGCCATCGGTGCCGACTGCGTGCTGCTGGAGGGGCCGAACCTGGCGGCCCGGCTGCGCGCGGCGATCGGCGACGAAGCGGCGGTCCGCCTCGGCATCGACGCCGTCGGCGGCGATGCCTGCTTGCACCTGGCCGACTGCCTCTCCAAGGGCGCCACCCTGGTCAACTACGGCTTCCTCAGCGGCGAGCCCTGCAAGGTGACGCCGCACCACCTGATCGTCGAGGGCCTGACCCTGACGGGCTTCTGGCTGATGGCGGTCATGGGCCGCTCGACCCGCGCCGAGGTCGAGGCGCTCTACGGCGAGATGGCGCAGCTCTTCATCGACGGCACCCTCGAGGTGCCGGTCGAGGCGAGCTACGGCCTCGAGGACATCGCCCAGGCCCTGGCCCACGCCCACCGCGAGTCCCGCGAGGGCAAGATTCTGCTGACCCCCGGCGGGCCGCTCGCCTGATCTCGCGCCCGCTCGCCGGGGATGCTAGCCTGGTCGTCGAGGTCGGGGCGCTGCGGAGGATTGCGATGATTCGTCTGCTCGCCGTCTTGGGGATGCTGGTCGCGCTCGGCGCCATGGCGCCGGCGCGGGCCAATTCGCCCGAGATCCTGCAACGGCTCATGAAGGAGCCCCTGACGCTCTTCGACTGGGGCCTCTATCAGCTCGAGCGCGACATGGCGCGGGCCGGTGAAAGGCTCTTCGCCAACGACCCCACCCGCCGGGCCCGGACCAGCGCGATCTACGACTGGCGCCAGGGCCTGGTGCTGCTGTCCCTGGCCGCCGAGACCCCGGTGGGGCAGCGGACGCGGCCCGCTTGCGCCGACCTGTTCCGGCGCCTGGTCGCCGAGCTGACCGGCGACGCGCCGCACAGCCCCTATGCCGCCGGCTGGTACCTGCACGACGCCTTCCAGCCCAAGGCCCACTTCTTCGCCAGCCGCTTCGAGGACGTCGGCACCAAGCTGCTGAAGGTCGTGCGCCTGGAGGTCGCGCTCCGGGCCTCGCCGCAGGACGCGGCGGCGGGCGACAGCCGGCAGGCGCTCTGCAGCGGGCCGCTCAACGTCGATCCGGCCGCCATGCTGGTCGAGCTCAAGAGCTGAGCCGCTCTTGCCGCAACAATTGAAACGCGAAGCCGGCGCCGGCGAAACGGCCTTGAAGCCTCGGCGCCGCATCTATCGCCAGCAAGACGGGGGCCGGGACTTGGCCGCCGTCGCTATCCGAACGAAGGAGAGGCGTCGTCATGACCCTTGCTGATGCCCGGGGCGAGATCACCTCGTCCGGCAATGCCAAATCCGTCGAGGCCTTCGAGACCGCGCTCGCACAGCTCCACAGCTACTGCGGCGATCCGGTCGCGACCATCGATGCCGCGCTGGCCGAGGACCCGGACTTCGTCATGGGCCACGTGCTGCGCGCGGAGGTCCACGTCACCCTTTGGGAGCGCAGCGTCCTGCCCGAGATCGAGTCGAGCCTGGCGCGCCTGACCGAGCTCGACAACAAGGCCAACGCGCGCGAGCGCGCCCATACGGCGGCCATCCGCGACTGGGCGGCGGGCGACTGGGAGGGCTTCCGCGCCCGTCTCGACCGCCTCCTCGCCGAGCACCCGCGCGACGGCCTGGCCCTGCAGATCGGCCACCTGTCCGACTTCTATCACGGCGACCGCGACAACCTGCGCAACCGCATCGCCCGGGCCCTGCCGGCCTGGTCGCGCGAGACGCCGGGCTACGGCTTCGCCCTCGGCATGCTGGCCTTCGGCCAGGAGGAGTGCGGCGACTACGTCCACGCCGAGGAGAGCGGCCGCCGGGCCATCGAGCTGGAGCCCGACGACTGCTGGGCGCAGCACGCCATCGCCCACGTGATGGAGATGCAGGCGCGCCACGCCGAAGGCATCGCCTTCATGGAATCGCGGCAGGATCACTGGGCGCAGGAGGACAACGCCTTCGCCTTCCACAACTGGTGGCACACCGCGCTCTACTACCTGGACGAAGGCGACGCCGAGAAGGCCATCGCGCTCTACGACAGCAAGATCCGGCCGAGCGGCTCGGAGATCCAGCTCGAGATGCTCGATGCCACGGCGATGCTCTGGCGCCTGCATCTGCAGGACATCGACGTCGGCACGCGCTGGGAGGAGCTGGCGGCGACCTACGACAAGACCGCCGATGACGGCTTCTATGCCTTCAACGACATGCACGCCATGATGAACTACGTCGCCACGGGCCGGGCTGAGTCCGCGGCGCGGCTGCTCGGCGCCGTCGAGCGGGCGGCCCAGGCGGCGGGCACCAACGCCGGCATGACCCGGGCCGTCGGCCTGCCGGTCGTCCGCGCGATCGAGGCCTTCGGCCGCGAGGCCTACGGCGAGGCGGTCGATCTGCTCATGCCCGTGCGTTACCGGGCCCATGCCTTCGGCGGCAGTCACGCCCAGCGCGACATCCTGCACCGCACGGTGATCGAGGCGGCCCTGCGCGACGGCCAGTTCCCGCTGGCCCACGCCCTGACCATCGAGCGGACCGCCCAGAAGCCGCACTGTCCCTTCAGTTGGCGGCTGCGCCGGCGCGCCGCGGCCGGCCTGCCGGACGAGACGATTCACTAGCCAAGGCGACGCTTATCCGAGACCGTGGGGCCGGCAGGACGCCGGCCCCGTCGTTTCGGGCTCGGCCCCGCCCGCAGAAGGCCGATTGAAGCCGCCGCCGGGAGCCTTTAAGCCTCTAGCAGGCTGCTGAAATCGTACCGGCGGCCACCCTCACCCTTCGTCAAGCTCAGGGTGAGGGCGAGCATTTTCGATCGTTTCACCTCACCCTGAGCTTGACGAAGGGTGACTTTGGTCAAGCGCTCCGGGCTCTTTCAGCAGCCTGCTAGGGCTTGAGGCTTGGAGGGCAGGGGGCTTGCGATGAAGGTTTGCATTTTCGGTGCCGGGGCGATCGGCGGCTACATGGCCGTCGAGCTGGCCCAGAGCGGCGATGTCGAGGTCTCGGCGATCGCCAGGGGCGCTCACCTGGCGGCGATCCGCGAGTCCGGCCTCAAGCTGATCACCGCCGACGGCGAGCGGGTCGGGCGGATGGCCGCGACCGACGACCCGGCCGAGCTGGGGCCGCAGGACTACGTCGTGGTCGGCCTCAAGGCCCACCAGGCCTGGGAGGTGGCCGAGCAGATGGCGCCGCTGCTGGGACCGGACACGGCCGTGGTGACCTGCCAGAACGGCGTGCCCTGGTGGTACTTCCATGGCCTCGAGGGCCAGTACGCCGACCTGCGCCTGGCCAGCGTCGATCCCGAGGACCGGCAGTGGAACGCCATCGGCCCGCAGCGGGCGATCGGCTGCGTGGTCTACCCGGCCGCCGAGATCGTCGAGCCCGGGGTCATCAACCACACCTACGGCAACAAGTTCGCGCTGGGCGAACCCGACGGCAGCAGCTCCGAGCGCTGCGAGCGGCTCGGCGCCGCCCTGGAGGCCGCCGGGCTGAAGGCGCCGGTGCTGCCGCACATCCGCAACGAGATCTGGCTCAAGCTTTGGGGCAACCTCTGCTTCAACCCGATCAGCGCCCTGACCCGGGCGACGCTCGACGTGGTCGCCACGGAGCCGGGCACCCGCTCGCTGGCCCGGTCCATGATGATCGAGGCGCAGACCATCGCCGTGCGCCTCGGCGTGCACTTCCGGGTCGACGTCGAGCGGCGCATCAACGGCGCCGCCAAGGTCGGCGCCCATCGCACCTCCATGCTGCAGGACCTGGAGCGCGGCCGGCCCCTGGAGATCGACGCCCTGCTGACCGTGGTCCAGGAGATGGGCCGCATGGTCGATGTCGAGACGCCGCACATCGATTCCGTGCTCTCGCTGATCCAGCAGCTCGGCCGCACCCAGGGTCTCTATCCGACCTTCCCCGAGCATGTCCCCGAGGACGAGGTCGCGGAAGTCGCCGTTGACTAGCGCGGGCCCGGCCAGCGCCTGACCGCGCAGACCCACGGGCTCTTCCACGGCCGCTCCGCCTGACCGCCGGCCCCGGGACGCGAGGGCGGTCGTCGGCAACTTGATCGGGGTCAATGTCGGGCCCCGAGGGCACCGACTAACCTGTCGACATCGGGACCCGAGAGAGGCCCCGCGGACAGGGAGCGGCTGACCGATGTTCCAAGTGCGCCTGCACGGGCGTGGCGGCCAAGGCGTTGTTACCGCAGCGGAAATGCTGTCGATCGCGGCCTTTCTGGAGAAGCGCTACGCCCAGGCCTTTCCCAGCTTCGGCTCGGAGCGGACCGGCGCGCCGGTGGTCTCCTATTGCCGCATCGACGACAAGGAGATCCGGCTGCGCGAGCCGATCCTGGCGCCCGACGCCCTGATCATCCAGGACCCGACGCTGTTCCACTCGGTCAACGTCTTCCAGGGCCTGAAGCCCGACGGGCGGATCCTGATCAACTCGACCCGCAGCCTGGAAGAGCTGAGTCTCGCCGACTTCGCCGCCAAGTTTCCGGCGGGCCACGTCCGGCGGATCGGTGCCAGCGAGCTGGCCAGCGAGCATGTCGGCCGGCCGCTGCCGAACGCCGCCCTGCTCGGCGCCTTCGCGGCGGTCACCGGCCTGCTGCATTTCGACTCGGTGGAGCAGGCCATCCGCACCAAGTTCGCCGGCGAGATCGGCGACGGCAACGTCGCCGCGGCCCGCGCCGCCTACGAGGCCATGGGCGGCAACGGGGCCGTGGGGGCCAAGGGGGAGTCCGCGTCATGCTGAAGCAGATCGAAGGCTCGCGCGCGGTCGCCGAAGCGGTCGGCCTGAGCCGCCCGGAGGTGATCTGCGCCTATCCCATCTCGCCGCAGACCCACATCGTCGAGGGCTGTGCCGAGCTGATCCGCTCGGGCGCGATCCGGAACTGCGAGTTCATCAACGTCGAGAGCGAGTTCGCCGCCCTGTCGGTGGCGATCGGCGCCGCGGCGGCGGGTGCCCGGACCTACACGGCGACCGCCAGCCAGGGCCTGCTGTTCATGGCCGAGGCGGTCTACAACGCCGCCGGCCTCGGCCTGCCGATCGTCATGACCATCGGCAACCGGGCCATCGGCGCGCCGATCAACATCTGGAACGATCACAGCGATTCCATGTCGATGCGCGACGCCGGCTGGATCCAGCTCCACGCCGAGACCAACCAGGAGGCCGCCGACCTGCACATCCAGGCCTTCAAGCTGGCCGAGCGCCTGAGCACGCCGGTCATGGTCTGCATGGACGGCTTCATTTTGACCCATGCCTACGAGCGCCTGGCGCTGCCGGAGCAGGCCGAGGTCGACGCCTTCCTGCCGCCCTTCGAGCCGCGGCAGAGCCTCGATCCGGCCGATCCCTACACCATCGGCGCGATGGTCGGCCCGGAGGCCTTCATGGAGGTCCGCTACCTGGCCCACGACAAGCAGCTCCAGGCGCTGGGCGTGATCCCCGAGATCCAGCAGGAGTTCAAGGAGCGCTTCGGGCGCGACTCCGGCGGGCTGTTCCACAGCTACAAGGTCGAGGACGCCGAGACGGTGGTGGTCACGCTGGGCTCGGTCGCCGGCACGGTCAAGGACACGGTCGACGCGCTGCGCGAGGAGGGCGCCAAGATGGGCGTCGTCTCGCTCTGCAGCTACCGGCCCTTCCCGCTCGACCAGTTGCGCTACGCCCTGCGCGGCGCGCGCAAGGTGGTGGTGCTGGAGAAGAGCCTCGCCGTCGGCTTCGGCGGCGTGGTCGCCTCCGACGTGCGCATGGCGCTGCAGGGCGTCGACTGTCACGTGCACACGGTGATCGCCGGCCTCGGCGGGCGGCCGATTACCCGCGAGTCCCTGGTCCGCATGTTCGGCCGCGTCGAGCGCGACGAGCTGAAGGACCCGCACTTCCTGGATCTCGATCTCGACGTCGTGCGCCGCGAGATCGACCGTCAGCGCGACCAGATCACCGCCGGGCCGATCGCCGAGAACATCCTGCGCGAGCTCGGCCCCGGCGTCGCCAAGGCCGTTTGAGGAGGCCGTCCATGTCCGAGATGAGCGCCGAGCAGAAGGTCAAGTTCTACCAGAAGGGCACCTTCACGGTCGGCAACCGCCTGGTCGATCCGGCGAGCCGCGCGGTGCAGGCGAGCCAGGAGCGGGCCAACGCCATCACCTCCGGCCACCGCGCCTGCCAGGGCTGCGGCGAGGCGCTGGGCGCGCGCTATGCCCTGGACGCCGCCATGCGGGCGACCGGCGGCAAGCTGATCGCCGCCAACGCCACCGGCTGCCTCGAGGTCTTCACCACGCCCTACCCGGAGAGCTCCTGGCAGCTCCCCTGGATCCACTCGCTGTTCGGCAATGCCGCGGCGGTCGCCTCCGGCATCGCGGCGGCGCTGCGCGTCAAGGGCCGCGACGACGTCAAGGTAATCGCCCAGGGCGGCGACGGCGGCACCACCGACATCGGCTTCGGCTGCCTGTCGGGGATGTTCGAGCGCAACGACGACGTGCTCTACATCTGCTACGACAACGAGGCCTACATGAACACCGGCGTCCAGCGCTCCTCGGCGACGCCGCCGACGGCGCGGACCGCGACCACGCCGGCCCTCGGAGACGCGCCGGGCAACGTCTTCGGCACGGGCAAGAACCTGCCGCTCATCGCCATGGCCCACAACATCCCCTACGTGGCGACCGCGAGCGTGGCCGACCTGCACGACCTGGAGGCCAAGGTCACCAAGGCCATGACGATCCGGGGCGCGCGCTACATCCATATCATGGTGCCCTGCCCGCTGGGCTG
>JANQLT010000091.1 GCA_028280455.1 Kiloniellales bacterium | reverse complement strand
TTCGCTAAGCCTGCTCAGCCCTCTCCCCCGTCGGGGGAGAGGGACGCGCAGGCTTGGTGAGGCGCAGCCGAGCCTAGCCGGAGCTGGGTGAGGGGGCAGGTCGTTTCCCTTCGGCAGCGGGCCGGCGATACTACCTCATCCGGTAACGCTCTAAGGATAGAATTCTCGCCGGCCGCGCTCGATGTAGCCGGTCAGGATCGCGTTGCCGCTGACGTAGCGGCTGGTCTCGGTCGGCACGGGCGCGACGGCGGAGGCGGCGAGCATCGGCACCGCCGAGAGGTCCGCGGCCGTGGGCTCGGCGCCGAACAGGAAGGGCTTGTCGCCGAGCAAGGTCGCCACGGCGTCGATGTCCTTCTTGACCCGCGCGAAGCGCTCGGCGTCGCTGTGCCGGCCCATGCCCTGACCTTCCGTCTGGCCCAGGGCCTGCTTGCGGACCATGCGGGTCACCAGCCCCTGCATCGGGAAGCCGATGTGCGAGAAGTAGACGCGCTTGACGTGCGCCCAGTTGGCGTCGTCGCCCCAGCGGTCGCAGACCAGCGCGAAGTAGACGTGCTCCTCCAGCATGCGGATGACCGCGCGGGAGGTGGCGCGCTGCGCCGCGTCGAGGCCGGCGTCGAAGTCGAAGCCGGTCTTCCGCTCGATGTAGTCGCGGATCTGGTCGCTGTCGGGCACCACGCTGTCGCCGTCGATCAGGATCGGGAACTTCGCCTTCGGCGCCTTGCGCGGATCGTTGGTCTCTTCGACCTCGTGCTCGAGGCCGGACCGCTTCAGCAGACACATGGCCTTGACGCAAAAGGGGCTGGCGCTCGGCTCCTCGAAGGCGCCGGGGTAGACGACGAGCTTCAACATGGTGGGCTGTTTCCCTCGGTGTGACGGGCCGCTTCTAGCCTGGTACTACTGACAGAACCTGGCAGTAAGGGAGTCTAGCCTGAAGCATGGCCCGCAGCGACCGTTTGCTCCAGCTCATGCAGTGCCTGCGCACCCTGCCGCCGCCGGTGTAGGCGAGCCGGCTGGCGGGCGAGCTCGGGGTCTCGCTGCGCACGATCTACCGCGACGTCGAAGCGCTGCGGCGCTCCGGCGCGCTGATCGACGGTGCCGTCGGGCTCGGCTACACGCTGCAGGAGGACCCGGCGCTGCCGCCGATGATGTTCAGCCGGGACGAGATGGAAGCGCTGGTCCTGGGCCTGCGCGAGGTGCGCGAGGTCGGCGACCCGGTGCTGGCCGGCGCGGCCGGCAACGCCCTCTCGAAGCTCCGGGCGTCCCTGCCGGCGCGCATGCGCCTGGAGTTCGAGCATGCCGTGCTCTACGCCAAGCGCTTCGTGCAGCGTCCCGAGATCGCCATCGACATCGCCGCCCTGCGCCGGGCCGCGCGCGAGGAACGCGCCGTCGAGATCGCCTACAGCGATCAGCATGGCCGAGAGACCGAGCGCTCGGTGCTGCCGCTGGCCATCGTCTACATGGACCGCGCCCTGGTCCTGCTCGCCTGGTGCGAGCTGCGCCGGGACTATCGCAGCTTCCGCATCGATCGGATTCGCGCGATGGCGGTGACCGCCCGGTCCTTCCGGCCGCGGCGGGTCTCGATGCTGCGCGACTACCTCGCCAAGATATCGGAGGACTGCGGCGACTGAGCCGCCAAGGAAGAAGGCCGAGCGCGGCGCTGCCGGCTCGGCCTTCGGGCTCACGCCTATCGCAAGCGCGCAGCGCCTACTGCGGCAGGATGACCTCCTCGACGACGTGGATGACGCCGTTGCTCGCCTCGATGTCGGCGGCGATGACCTGGGCGGTGGAGTTCACGAAGACGCCGGAGACGCCGTCGATCACCAGCTCGCCGCCCTGCACCGTGGTGGCGCGGGTGCGCTTGGCGGTCACGTCGCTGGACATGACCTTACCGGGCACCACGTGATAGGTCAGGATCGAGACGAGCTGCTCCTTGTTCTCGGGCTTCAGCAGCGATTCGACCGTGCCGGCCGGCAGCTTGGCGAAGGCCTCGTCGGTCGGCGCGAAGACCGTGAAGGGCCCGTCGCCCTTCAAGGTCTCGACCAGGCCGGCCGCCTTGACGGCCGCGACCAGCGTATTGAACTGGCCGGCCGAGACGGCGGTGTCGACGATGTCGGCGCTGGCCATCTCACCGGCCTTGGCGGCGGTCGTGGTCAGGAACAGGGCGGCGACGGCCGCCATGAAGCTCTTTCTGATGGACATTAGAGAGGGGCTCCTATTGGGTTGATCCGGGCAAAGCTCGAGCGCTGCGCCGAGAGAGCTTTCACAACCCCCGGCGGTAACGTGCCAAACTTTGCAACGCGATGGGTCAGTCCCGCTGTCTACGCGGGTGCGGGCCGGTCGGATCACCGCAAGCGCGGTGGGGGGAAGGGGTAGGGCTTCAGACGTTGCGCCGATGCTGCCGGAAAGCGACCGGCGATTCCTTGTAGAGGCGCTTGAACCAGCGGCAGAAGTGCGCGCCGTCGGCGAAGCCGCATTCCAGGGCGATCTGGGTCACCGTCCGGGTGGTGTTGAGCAGCAGCCAATGGCCGTGGGCCAGGCGCATGTTGCGCCAGACCGTCGCCGGCGGCGCGCCGGCGTGCTGCTTGAAGGCCCGGTTGAGCTCCCGCTCGGAGCTGTTCAGCTTGCCGGCGAGCTCGGCGATGCTGTAGGGCGCCGAGAAGCGCCGCTCCATCAGCTCGATCGCCTGCTCGACGCGCCGGTTGCCGCAGGCGGCGAGGTTGCCATAGGGCCGATGCGGCATGTGATGGGCCGCGCGGTGCTTGTCGACCAGCAACGAGGTCAGGCCCTTGATGGCGCGCGCCTTGCCGCAATGGGTCTCGATGATGGAGAAGGCCAGGTCGATCGCCGAGGTGCCGCCGGGGCAGGTGATCACCTCCGAGTCGTTGATGTAGATCTGGTCGGTCTCGGGGCGGGTCGCGGGGAACAGCCGCTTGAGCTGGTTGCGGTGCTCGACGTGCACGGCGCAACGCCGGTCGTCGAGCAGCCCCGCCTCGGCGATGACGAAGCTGCCGGTGCAGAGGCCGACGATCGCGACGTTGGCGTCGTAGGCGGCGCGGAGATAGGCGTGGGTCGCCGCCGGGTGCTCCAGGGCGTTCGGGAGCTGGCCCCCGACCACCACGAGGTGGTCGAAGGCCGCCGGCTCGGGAAAGCGCTCGTGGGGCCGGACCTCGACGCCGCAACTGGCGGTGATCGGCGCCAGGTCGGGCGCGACCACCGTCCAATGGCAGTAGATCTGCCGGCCGTAGTCCGCGACGTCGGCTGCGTGGCGCAGGCTGTCGACGAAGCCGGCGAAGGGCAGGAGGGTGAAGCGCGGCGAGAGGATGAAACCGACGCGCAGGTCGGGCTCCACGTCCGGCAGGACCGGCGGATCGGGGAACAGCGCGTCTCGCTGGCTCATCGTTTCTGGCCCCATTCCGGTTTGTCCGAAACATTATGCAACTCAGCTTATTCGTTCAAGATTGTTGCCAAGTGCGCGGCTAGCGTGGGGGTCGATAGCCGTCCGGCAAGGACGGCACGACCCAGTGGAGGAAACATGAAATCGCTCAGTCGCAGTGCATTCCTGGCTGCGGGCGCGCTCCTGGCGGCGGCCTTGGTGGCTCCCGCGAGCGCCGACGTCCGCTTGCGCATCGCCGGCCAGCACCCGGCCGACCACTACGGCACGACGGCCCTGAAGCAGATCAAGGCGGAGCTGGACGCCGCCGACGTCGGCCTGAAGGTGAAGCTCTTCCCGGCCGGCCAGCTCGGCAACGGCGAGCAGGTCTTCGGCGACGTCTCCAAGGGCGTCATCGACGTCGGCCACACCTTCATCTACAGCCACAACGACCCCAAGCTGGAGATCAACTCGATCCCCTACCTGGTCTCCAACTACGACCAGATGGCCAAGGTCTTCTCGCCGGGCTCGAAGTTCTACACGACCTTCGGGGAGCTGCTGGAGAAGCAGGACATCAAGCTCCTGGGCATCTTCGTCGAGGGCTTCATCGGCGTCGCGACCGCCAAGAAGCCGGACAACGCGACCACGACGGGACCCAAGGGCGTCAACATCCGCGTCTGGAGCGCCGAGGCGGCGCGCGCGGCCGCGACGGACATGGGCTTCAACACCACGACGATGAACTGGGGCGATGTCGTGCCCGCGATTCAGCAAGGCACGGTCGACGGCGTGATCGGCGGCACGGCGGAGTCCTACTTCACGATCATGCGCGACGCGATCAAGTACTACGTGCCCTACAACGCCTTCGTCGAGAACACGGCCTACTACATCAGCAAGAAGACCTGGGACAAGATGAACGAGGCCCAGCAGAAGGCCGTCGAGGCGGCCTTCCAGAGGGCGTCCGCCAACTCCTTCGCCAAGACCCAGGAGCTCGACAAGACCTATACGGCCAAGCTCGAGGAGGCCGGCATCGAGGTCATCGACCTGAGCGATGCCGAGCGCGGCGCCATCGCGGCCGCCGTCCAGGAGAAGACCTGGCCCCTGCTCGAGGAGAAGCTGGGCGCGGCGCTGCTCGCCGACCTCAAGGCGGACATCGAGTGATCGACTAGGCCGGCCCGCCGGGGCTCGGTCGCGCCCGAGCCCCGGCCGCGCCGGTCACCGCGCGATCCGGCCGCCGACCATGTCCAAGCTCGTCCAGATCGTCGTCGCCGCCCAGAAGGCGATCATCGTCCTCTGCTCGCTGCTGATCGCGGTGACCTTCGGGATCGTGGTCGTGCTGCGCTACGGCTTCCAGGCCAACCTCTTCGCCTACGAGGAGTGGATGCTGGTCGCCGCCTTCATCCTCTACTTCATCGGCGCGGCGCAGGGCAGCTACGACAACACGCACATCAAGGCCGACCTGGTGAACGAGTGGATCGAGGCGCCGGCCCTGCGGCGGCGCTTCAACCTCTTCATTCTCGGCCTGGAGGTGCTTATCGCCGGCGTGCTGGCCTACTGGGGCCTGCTGATGCTGCTGGAAGACCTGGCCAAGTACCCGGAGCTGCCGGCGACCACGGTCTACAAGATCCCGCTCGCCGTGCCGCGCGGCACGATCTTCCTCGGCTTCCTGCTGATGACGATCTACGCCGCCATGCACTTCCTGCGCCTGCTGCTCGAGCGGCCCGACCTCGGCGCGCTGGACCGCGAGGAGCCACGGTCATGATGCTGCTCGGCGTGCTGTTCCTGCTGACCCTGGTCCTGGTGCTCGGCCTGCCGGTGCCCTTCGCCTTCGGCGCCGTGATGATCTACCTGGCGATCTTCGCCGACACCGACGCCACGACCTTCCTGACCTCCGGCCACTGGCGCATGAACAACATCGTGCTCCTCGCCATCCCGCTCTTCATCATGGCCGGCAGCATCATGGAGAAGGGGCGCATCGCCACGCCCCTGGTCGCGCTGGCGGAGCTCATCGTCGGGCGGGTCCGCGGCGGGATCTCGGCGGCCGCGGTCGTCGCCAGCGCGATCTTCGGCTCGATCTCCGGCAGCGCGGCGGCCACGCTGACCTGCATCGGCGCGGTCCTGATCCCGCGGCTGCGCGCCGCGAACTACCCGCAGGGCTACTCGGCCGCCCTGATCGCCAACGCCGCGCCCCTGGGCCTGCTGATCCCGCCGAGCTCGATCCAGATCATCTACGCCTGGGTGACGCGGCAGTCGGTCCTCAAGTGCTTCCTGGCGACGGTGGTGCCCGGGCTGATCCTGATCGCCCTGCTCTGCATCCTGAACTTCGTGCTGATGTCGCGGCGCAAGGAGATCGCCGTCGAGCCCGCGCCGGAGAGCTTCGGCCGGGAGGCCTCGAAGCGCGGCGTCACGGCGCTGCCGGCGCTGCTGATGCCGGTGATCATCCTCGGCGGCATCTACGGCGGCATCATGACGCCGACCGAGGCGGCCGGCATCGCCGTGCTCTACGCCATACCGGTCGGCTGGTTCATCTATCGCGGCCTGGACCGCAAGAGCTTCATCGAGGCCATGGTCCAGTCCGCCACGACCACCGGCGTCGTCATGGTCATGTTCTTCACGGTCATGATCGTCAGCCGCCTGCTGGTCTTCGAGGACATACCCGGCATCGCCCAGGAGTTCATCTTCTCGATCTCCGAGAACCCCATCGTCGTGCTGATCATGATCAACCTGGTGATCGTGCTGATCGGCATGCTGATGGACGACGTCTCCGGCGTCCTGCTCTCGGCGCCGCTGCTCTTGCCGATCGTGCAGGACCTCGGCGTCGACCCGGTGCAGTTCGCGGCGATCATCGGGGTCAACCTCGGCATGGGCAACATCACGCCGCCGACGGCGCCGCTGCTCTATCTCGGCGCGCGGGTCGCGGGGACGCGGGTCAACCAGATGCTCTGGCCGACCCTGCTGATGATCCTCTTCGCCTGGCTGCCGACCCTCGTGATCACGACCTACATCCCCGAGGTCGCGCTCTGGCTGCCCGAGCTTCTGCTGGGCCCCTAGCGCCGGACCGCCAAGGCTGACCGACAATCGAGGACGAGCCCTTGAAGATCACCGCCATTGCGACGACGCCGCTGCTGATTCCCTACAAGAAGCCCTATTACTGGGCGCAGGGCGTCACCCACGGCGCCGCCGTGGTCCTCGTCGAGGTGCACACGGACGAGGGGGTCACGGGCTACGGCGAGTCGATCGCCTCGCCCTCGGCCGAAGCGATCCAGGCCTATTTGGAGCAAGCCGAGGCGATCTGCGTCGGCCGCAGCCCCTTCGAGAACAGCCGGCTGATCGCCGAGGCCTACCATCATCTCTTTCAGGCTCAGGGCACCTGCAGCGCGCCACGCTTCGCCGGGCAGGTGCTGGCCGGGCTGGAGATGGCGCTCTGGGATGCCGCGGGCAAGATCGCCGGGCGGCCGGTCCACGAGCTGCTCGGCGGGGCGCAGCGGGACGAGGTCCGCTACTTCGGCTTCGCGCAGGGCGACAGCCCCGAGGAGATCGCCGGCGAGGCCAAGGCCCTGGCGGCCGCCGGCACGGAGGTCATCTACGTCAAGGTCGGCCGGGGCGATGCCCTGGACCTGGCCATCGTCGAGCAGGTCCGCGCCGCGATCGGCCCGGCCGCGCGGCTGCGGGTCGACCCGAACGAGCACTGGGACGCGGCCCGTGCCGCGCGGATGATCCGCAAGATGCTGCCCTTCGACGTCGAGATGATCGAGCAGCCGACCAACGCCGAGAGCCTCGCCGCGTTGGCGCGCGTGCGCGCCGGCAGCCCCATCGCCGTCGCCGCCGATCAGCTCGTCTTCACGCCCTACGATGCCTTCAACGTCTGTCGCGCGCAGGCGGCCGACCTGATCGTGCTCGGCCTGCACGAGACCGGCGGCCTGCTGCGCTTCGGCAAGGCGGCCCACATCGCCGAGGCCGCGGGGGTCGATGTCTGCATACACGGCCTCTACGAATCCGGCATAACCACCTGCGCCGCCCTGCAGGTGGCGTCGACGGTTGCGAACCTGGACGACGGCAACCAGTACATGAACCACTTCCTGGCCTGGGACATCATCGAGTCGCCGGACCTCGCCCTGAGGCAGGGCCGCCTCGCCGTCGGCAGCGCGCCCGGCCTGGGCTTCGAGATCGATTGGGACGCCGTGGCGAAGGCGGCGGCCTGCCACAAGAGCGACACTTGCGGCCACGCCTGATCGGCCCGGCACCAGGTCTCTCCACGCCGCCGGCGTCGTGCATCGGCGGCCCGCTGCCGAAGGGAAACGAACCGCCCCCTCACCCGGCTCCGGCTAAGCTCAGCCTTCGGCTTCGCTAAGCCTCCACGCCCTCTCCCCCGACGGGGGAGAGGGATGCGCAGG
>JANQLT010000085.1 GCA_028280455.1 Kiloniellales bacterium | reverse complement strand
GGAAGGATTACTTCCCCGCCGGCTCGAAAGTGCTCTACGCCCACCTCGGCGGCGTGCCGGCGATCAACGGCTACAGCTACATCTACCGCAACGGCTGAGGGCTCCGGCGGCCCCTGCTCGTCACGGCAGCCGTCGACGTCTAAACGAACCGCCCCCTCACCCGGCTCCGGCTAAGCTCAGCCTTCGGCTTCGCTAAGCCTCCACAGCCCTCTCCCCCGACGGGGGAGAGGGACGCGCAGGCTTGGTGAGGCGCAGCCGAGCCTAGCCGGAGCTGGGTGAGGGGGCGGTTCGTTTCCCTTCGGCAGAGGGCCGGCGACCCCGCCTAGGCCGGTAACGCTCTAGGCCTCGGCCAGCACCTTCCGGTCGGCGAGGCTGGCGACCAGGTGGTCGCTGAGATCGCGGGCGTCGTCGCCGGCGCCGTCGATCAGCGCCGACTTGCGGCGGCGCAGGAACTGCAGGCCCATGAGGTAGAGGCCCGGCGACTCGACCACGCCGCCGTCGTGCTTGATGCGGCCCTTGCGGTCCAGCACCGGCACCTCGAGCCAGGAGTAGTCGGGCTTGAAGCCGGTCGCCCAGATGATCGTCCTGATGCGCCCGTCGCTCAGGCTCATGCCCAGGGGCGGGTCGTCCTCGACGCGGGTCGGCTCGAAGCGCTGCGGCGGCTCGACCTCGCCGTCCAGGCCGTTCTCGCTGGCCCATTCGTCGATGAGGTCGAGCAGGCGGTTCATCTTGAGGTCGGAGAGCGCGCAGACGTTGCGCAGGGAACCGGAGAACTGCGCCTTGCCGTCCTGGATCCCGGCCAGGCGGCCGACGATCTTGACGCCGACGTCGCTCAAGGCGTTGAGGTCCAAGGTCCGCCGCTCGGGCGAGCCGGCGAGCTGCAGCGAGGGCACCTTGCGGGCCCGGTCGATGTCCTCGATCTCGTCGTAGCGCTCGTCGAGCACGCCGGCGGCGTCCATCCACCACTCGATATCGCGGCCGCGGTAGACCCGGGGCGCGCGGATGTGCTCGCCGGCGGCGAGCGTCACCGGCCGGCCGGAGCGCTGGATCTCGTAGGCGATCTGGGTCCCCGTCGCCGAGGCGCCGACGACCAGGACGCCGCCCTCGTCGAGCTGCGCGGGGTTGCGGTACTGCATCGGCGTCAGGCTGGCGACCGAGGCGGGCAGGCCGTCGGCCGCCGCCGGGACCCGGGGGATGTTGCAGGCGCCGGTCGCCATCACGGCGGTGCGGCAATGCCAGTCCCCCTGGTCGGTCTCGACATAGTAGCCCGCGCCATTGCGGCGCAAGGCGGTGACCCGGGTCCGGGTCCGCACCGGGGCGTCGATGACGCGGGCATAGTCGGCGATGAAGTCGATCGTCTCCGGCACCGTGCGGTAGCCGTCGGGATCGTCGCCCTGGTAGCCGAAGCCGGGCAGCCGGCTCTGCCAGTTGGGCGTGAGCAGGCGGAGCGAATCCCAGCGCTCGGTCCGCCAGGAGTTCGCCACCTCACCGCGCTCAAGGACCACATGGTCGATCGAGCGCTCGCTGAGGCAGCGACTCATGGCCAGGCCGGCATGTCCGGCGCCGACGACGACTGTCGTGGTCTTGCGCACGGCTTCGCCCCTTGCTCCTGTCGGACGACGTGAGGTCAGTTGACCTCGACGGTCACGTTGGTCGGGTTGGTGACGATGTCGAAGACCGCCGAGCGCTTCTGCGACTGCGCCACGATGGCCGCGATCTCGTCCGGGGTGGCATCGGCGTCGATGTCGTAGTGCACCTTGATGCCCTTGAAGCCGTTGCGCACTTCGTTATCGATGCCGAGGATGCCCTGCAGGTCCATGTCGCCCTCGATCGTGGCCTTGACCGAGCGGAGCTGGATCTCGCGGTGCTGGGCGACGGCCGCGACGCCGGCGGTCAGGCAGCTCGCCAGACCGACCAGGACGTACTCGACGGGCGTGGCGCCGTTGTCCTCAGAGGCGAAGACCTCCGGATGATCGGAATCGAAATGGAAGGTGGTCTTGCGCTGCTGCTCTTCGCCGAGGCCGAAGAAGCCCTCGACTTCCGAGTGGCTGTGCGTGCCGTTCTTCCACTGGCAGGTCGCCCGCCAGCTGAACTGGGCAGCCTCCGGGGCGTTGGTCAGCGCTTCGCGGGCATCGAGCAACGCAGCGACGTTGACGCCATTGTCAACGGAGGTATCGGTGGCGGTCATGACTGATCTCCCTGTCTTGCGTCCCGAGAACCGGTAGCTGGGAACCGACCATAGGTCAAACAAGCCCGGGAATCATTTGAAACAAAAGCACCTCCCGCAGAAACAAAGGGCTTTTGGGCGCCTTTCCGCTATTCGGCGGCTTGCTGATAGGCCTCCATCGGCGGGCAGGAACAGACCAGATGGCGGTCCCCGTAAACGTTATCGATGCGGCCGACCGGGGGCCAGTACTTGTCTTCCCTGAGGGCCGGCAGCGGGAAGAAGGCCTGGGCCTTGCTGTAGGGCCTAGTCCAGGTCTCCTGCTCCAGTAGCATCTCGTGCGTATGCGGTGCGTTCTTGATCGGGTTGTCCTCGGGGTCGGCCTGGCCGTTCTCGAGCGCTGCGATCTCCTCGCGGATCCGGATCATGGCGTCGCAGAAGCGGTCCAGCTCGCGCTTCGCTTCGCTCTCGGTCGGCTCGATCATCATGGTGTCGGCCACCGGGAAGGACACGGTCGGCGCGTGGAAGCCGAAGTCGATGAGCCGCTTGGCGATGTCCTCGACGGTGACCCCGCAGGACTGCTTGATCGGCCGCAGGTCGATGATGCACTCGTGGGCCACGCGGCCGTTCTTGCCGGTGTAGAGCACGGGGTAGTGCGAGGCCAGGCGCTGGGCGATGTAGTTGGCCGAGAGGATCGCCACCTGGGTCGCCCGCTTCAGGCCCTCCGCGCCCATCATGGCGATGTAGGCCCAGGAGATCGGCAGGATCAGCGCCGAGCCCCAGGGCGCGGCCGAGATGGTGCCGATCGTGCCGACCTGCGAGGAGGAGGCCGCCGGGTTGACGCCCTCGACCAGCGGATGGTCGGCCAGGAAGGGCGCCAGGTGGGCGCGCACGCCGATCGGCCCCATGCCGGGGCCGCCGCCGCCGTGCGGGATGCAGAAGGTCTTGTGCAGGTTCATGTGCATGACGTCGGCGCCGAACTTGCCGGGCCGCGCCACGCCCAGGAGCGCGTTGAGGTTGGCGCCGTCCATGTAGACCTGGCCGCCGTGGTCGTGGATCACCTGGCAGATCTCGACGATGGCCTCCTCGAAGACGCCGTGGGTCGAGGGATAGGTGATCATCAGGGCGGCCAGGGAGTCCTTGTGCGCCGAGGCCTTGGCCTTGAGGTCCTCGACGTCGACGTTGCCCTGCTCGTCGCTCGCCACCACCACGACCTCCAGGCCGGCCATGTGCGCCGAGGCCGGGTTGGTGCCGTGCGCCGAGGCCGGGATCAGGCAGACGTTGCGATGCGCCTCGCCGCGGCTCTCGTGGTATTTGCGGATGCAGAGCAGGCCGGAGTACTCGCCCTGCGAGCCGGCGTTGGGCTGCAGCGAGACCGCGTCGAAGCCGGTCAGCGCGCAGAGCCATTCCTCCAGCTCCTCGAAGAGCTGCTGGTAGCCCTGGGCCTGCTCCAGGGGCGCGAAGGGATGCATGGCGGAGAGCTGGCGCCAGGTGATCGGGATCATCTCGGTGGTGGCGTTCAGCTTCATGGTGCAGGAGCCGAGCGGGATCATCGAGCGGTCGAGGCTCACGTCCTTGGCCGCCAGCCAGCGCAGGTAGCGCAGCATCTCGGTCTGGGCGTGATAAAGCTGGAACACCGGGTGGGTGAGGTAGTCACTGGTCCGCCTCAGCGCGTCGGGCAGGCAGTCCGTCACCTCGGCGTCGAGTTCGTCGATGTCGAGAAGCTTGTCGGCCTTGGTGGCGAAGACTCGCCACAGCGCCTCGAGATTGCCCCGCTTGACCGTCTCGTCGAAAGAGATGCCGAGCCGGTTGGCATCGATGAAGCGCAGGTTGATGCGGGATTCCCGGGCCTTGGCGGCGATGCGGGCGGCCTGGCCGGGAACGCGCACGACGAGGGTGTCGAAGAAGGCCTCGGTCTCCACATGGAAGCCGAGCCGTCGCAAGCCCTCGGCCAGGATTTGGGTCATGCGGTGGACCCGGCCGGCGATCATCTTGAGCCCATCGGGGCCGTGGTAGATGGCGTAGAGCGCGGCGATCACCGCCAGGAGAACCTGGGCCGTGCAGATGTTGCTGGTCGCCTTCTCCCGGCGAATGTGCTGCTCGCGGGTCTGCAGGGCCATGCGCAGCGCGGGCCGGCCCTGGGAGTCGACCGAGACGCCGATCAAACGCCCCGGCGTGGAGCGCTTGTAGGCCTCCCGGGTGGCGAAGAAGGCGGCATGGGGGCCGCCGTAGCCCATGGGCACGCCGGAGCGCTGGCTGTTGCCGACGACGATGTCGGCGCCCCACTCGCCGGGCGGCGTCAGGACGCAGAGCGCCAAGAGGTCGCTGGCCACGGTGACCAGGGCGCCCTGCTCGTGGGCCTGGTCCACCAGGGCACGGTAATCGCGGACGTCGCCGTAGGTGCCGGGGTACTGGATCAAGACGCCGAAGACGTCGTGCTCGGAGAGCTCCTCGAAGGGATCGCCGACGATCACTTCCAAGCCCATGGAGTGGGCCCGGGTCTCGACCACGGCGATCGTCTGGGGATGGCAGTCCGAGGCCACGAAGAAGCCTTTCGACTTGCCCTTGTGGACCCGATTGGCCATGGCCATGGCCTCGGCCGCCGCCGTCGCCTCGTCCAGGAGGGAGGCGTTGGCCAGCTCCATGCCGGTCAGATCCATGACCATCTGCTGGTAGTTGAGCAGGACCTCGAGGCGGCCCTGGCTGACCTCGGCCTGATAGGGCGTATAGGCGGTGTACCAGCCGGGGTTCTCCATCACGTTGCGCAGAATCACCTTCGGCATGACCGTGCCGTAGTAGCCCATGCCGATCATCGAGATGAAGACCCGGTTGCGCTCCGACATCGCCCTGAGATAGCTGAGGGTCGCCCGTTCGCTCTTGATCGGCGGCAGGTCGAGGGGCTCCGGGTCGACGATCGAGTCCGGCACCGCCTTGGCGACCAGGTCGTCGAGCGACTCGAGGCCGAGGGCCGACAGCATCTCGGCAATCTGCGATTCGCCGGGCCCGATGTGGCGGCGTACGAAGTCGCTTCGCATCTCAAGGTCTATCAGTGTCCGCCTGTCGGCAGGCATGGCATGTTCTCCTTGCAAAGTCTCGAACCCGGTCCGGGCCTACTTCGGGCCCGGCTTCGATTGCGGCTCAGTCCAGCGACGCCGTGAAGTCGGTGTAGGCGCTTTCGTCCATCAGCCCGTCGAGCTCGCCGGCGTCGGCGATCTTCACCTTGAAGAACCAGCCGCCGCCCATGGGGTCGCTGTTCGCCTGGGCCGGGTCGTCGCCCAGGCTGTCATTCACCTCGACCACCTCGCCACCGACGATGGCATAGAGCTCGCTCGCCGCCTTGACCGACTCGATGACCGCGGCCTCGTCGCCCTTGGCCAGCTGCTTGCCGACCTCGGGCAGCTCGACGAAGACGATGTCGCCAAGCTGTTCCTGGGCATAGTCGGTGATCCCGACCGTTCCGGTGTCGCCCTCGACACGGATCCATTCGTGGTCTTCGCTGAATTTCGTTTGGCTCATGATCTAGCCCCCTTCTGTCCTTTATCCACGATAGTAGTTGGGTTTGACGAACGGCAGGCGGGTCACCTGCATGGCCTGGGCCTTGCCGCGCACCAGGGCATCGATCCGGGTGCCCTCGGCGGCCAGGGCCGTCTCGAGATAGCCCATGGCGACCGGGCCGCCGACGCTGGGGCCGAAGCCGCCGCTGGTGACCGTACCGACTTGGCGGCCGGTCTCGTCGACCAGCTCGGCCCCGCCACGCACCGGCGCGCGGCCTTCCGGCTTCAGGCCGACCCGCTTGCGCGGCGGGCCCTCGGCCAGCTGCCCGAGGATCACCTCCGCGCCGGGATAGCCGCCCGGCCGCGCCCCGTCGGCCCGCCGGGCCTTCGACAGGGCCCAGGTGAGTCCGGCCTCGACCGGCGTGGTCGCGGCATCGAGGTCGGCGCCATAGAGGCACAGGCCCGCCTCGAGGCGGAGCGAATCCCGCGCACCCAGACCGATGGGCGCCACCTCTTCCTCGGCGAGCAGCCGCCGCGCAATGGCCCCGGCGGCCTCGGCCGGC
>JANQLT010000062.1 GCA_028280455.1 Kiloniellales bacterium | reverse complement strand
AGGGGCAATTGAAAGCCCAGGGCAATCGGGTCCACCCGATTGCCCTGGGCTTGCCTCAGGCCCGCGGCTCGGCTATAGAGCGCGCGCCTTGGCGAGGGCGGCCCCCTAGCCGCCCAGAGGAGATGGTTCGATGAAGCAGGATACCCACCCGGACTACCACGAGATCACGGTGGTCATGACCGACGGCACCGAGTTCAAGACCCGCTCGACCTACGGCAAGGAGGGCGACACCCTGCGCCTCGACATCGACCCCAAGACCCATCCGGCCTGGACCGGCGTCCATCGCCTGGTCGACACCGGCGGCCAGCTCGCCAAGTTCAACAAGCGCTTCCAGGGCCTCGGCCTGAAGAGCTAGGGCGCGACGGCCCCTCGGGGGGCCTCATCTCTGCGTTTTTAGTCGTCCAGGTCTCAGCAGCCGGATTCGGCGGCGCAAATAACACTCTTTTCGCGTTAATCCTTGCTGTATGAAACGCACGGCGAGACATGGCGGCAGATCGCCTCCATGTTAAACGCAGCGCTTAACATGGCAGCCCCATCGCTCTATATTAATCGCTACATTTAATATGGGAACATGTCAGCCGGGCGCTGATCACCGGACAAATGAACGAAAGTCAGGGCAAGCAAAACCGCTCAGGCGCGTATCTGGCGCAGCCAACCGGATACGTTGCCTTTGTTCCCAAGCCTCTCCCACCGAACCCTCCAATCCGTGTCGATGGGGAGATGCAGACGCTGTTGTCAAACGCCGACCGGGCATTGGGCCGCCTCGACGGCTCGATCCAGACACTGCCCAACCCGGATCTGTTCGTGTTCATGTACGTCAGAAAGGAGGCCGTCCTATCGAGCCAAATCGAAGGCACCCAATCGTCCATCAACGACGTGCTCGAACTGGAGGCCAAGATCCAAGATCACCGGAGGCCGAAAGATGTCGACGAGGTGTTGAACTATGTCCGGGCCATGAACCACGGACTCGCGCGGCTAGCCGAACTGCCGATATGCACGAGGCTGCTTCGTGAGATACACGCGAGGCTATTGGAAGGCGTCCGAGGGAGGAACCAGCAACCAGGTGAGATAAGGACGACGCAGAATTGGATCGGACCAGGTGGCTGTAGTCTGACCGAAGCAACCTTCGTGCCACCGCCGCCCTCGGCTCTTCCGGAAACACTCTCCGATTTCGAGCGATTCCTGAATGAGGACTCAACTGACCTTCCAGCGCTCATCAAGATTGGACTGGCACACGCGCAATTCGAGACCATTCATCCGTTTCTCGATGGCAACGGGCGCGTTGGCCGCCTACTGATCACCTTTCTCCTCTGTCAGAGGGAAATGCTCATCCGCCCGGTGCTCTATATCTCTCATTACTTCCGAGGCCACCAAAGCGAATACTATGACCTCCTGCAGGCGGTAAGAGATCAAGGCGATTGGGAAAGCTGGCTGAAGTTCTTTCTGGCAGGTGTTGCCAGGGTGTCGAACGAGGCGACCGAGACAGCTCGACGCATTGTCGATCTGCGAGAGACGCACCGGATGCTGATCATCCAGGCGTTCGGGCGTGCTGCCGGCAACGGCTTGGTCGTGCTGGAGCAGCTCTTTGGCCGCCCGATCATCCGGGTCAAGGATGTGGAAAAGCTGCTCGAGGTGACATTCGCCGCGGCCAACGCCCTGATCCAGAGATTCGTCGATGCGGGTCTGCTGACCGAGATCACGGGCCAAGCGCGAAACCGTCTGTTCCGCTACGCGCCCTACGTCGATCTCTTCGCGACCGACTAGCGCGTTTTCCGCTCACTCGGAATCACGGGACCGTCCCGACATCCTCAGTGCGGCGCGCCGCCGATCATGGCGTCGAGGCGGGCGACCCGTTCGTAGAGCAGGCGGCTGCGCTCGTCGAGCCTGGCGAAGGTGGCCGGCAGCGGCTGGTCGGGTAGCGGGCCCTCGTCGAGGCAGACCTCGTGGCCGGCCAGGCGGTAGGGCTCGGTCGCCGCGTCCTCGCGGCTCATCTCGCCGGCCTGGACGGCCTTCTGCACGAGCAGCCAGGCCATCACCTGGGTCAGCCGCGAGGTCACCCTGAGGGCCGCGCAGGACATGGCCATGCGCTCCAGCGGCGGGCAGTCGCTGCGGTCCGTGCCCTGCTGGTGCGCCATGTAGTCGCGCGCCTCGACGGCCAGGCCGACGGCCTCCTCGTAGTTCGCATCGAGAAACGCGACGCTGTCGCAAAGCTCAGCCACGCCAAGGCCCCCAGACGACGGCCGCCCGGCCACGGGCGAGCGGCTTACCCCATATAGACTAGAGGCCGCGACCTTAACATTCCCTTTGCGGCAGGGGAAATGCGTTTGATTTCAATGCTCTTCCGAGCCGATTCCGGGGTGTTTTCCGGGTCTTGACGGCGCCCGGAGAGCCCCTATATCGAAAATCGGACGGCGCGGACGCCGCCGAGCGGGTCCGCGATGCCGTCCAGCGAAGACTGGCGCCCGACCATGGTGGTGGGTGCCGACATCCATATTGCTCATGAGGAGAATGTGGCTATGCGCACTTTCGATCCCTCCCCGCTCATGCGTGCCTCGATCGGCTTCGACCGGATGATGAATCTGCTCGACGCCAGCAGCCAGCTCGACCAGGGCAGCAACGGCTATCCGCCCTACAACATCGAGAAGCTGGACGAGGACCGGTACCGGATCACCATGGCCGTCGCCGGCTTCACCGAGGCCGACCTCGACGTCACGGTCCACGAGAACCGCCTGACCATCTCCGGCAAGACCGCCAAGGACGAGTCCGAGGCGAAGGGCCGCTTCCTGCATCGCGGTATCGCGACGCGGGCCTTCGAGCGGCGCTTCGAGCTGGCCGACTACATCCAGGTGACCGCCGCCCAGGTCGAGAACGGCCTGCTGCACGTCGACCTGGTGCGCGAGGTGCCCGAAGCCAAGAAGCCCCGCAGCATCAAGATCGCCGCCGGCAAGGCTTCCGAGACCAAGGTGATCGACCAGAAGGCTGCCTAGCACCAAAGCTCGATGAGCTCGACTCATCGCGCTTTGGCAAGCGCGACCGCGCGTCCGCAGCGAAGCGAGGAAAGCCTGCGTGGCGTCTGAACGCCATACGGCTTGTGATGAGCCCCACTCATCGCAGGCTGGTGTGAGGCAGCCCCTCCAACGGTCAAGTCGTGAGCGGCCGGGCGGCCCAGTGTCGCCCGGCCAATCGCCGTTGCCTGCGCTCAATCGGTCGTCAGGCGGGCCAGGGCGTCGCGGATCGACGCCGGGATCGACGTCGGCGTCATACTCGCGCGCTTGACGAAGACGTGGACGAATTGGCCCTCCGCGGCGGATTCCTCCTGACCCTGCCGAAACAGGCCGATCTCGTAGCGGACCGAGCGGCTGCCGAGGTGGCCGACACGCAGGCCGGCGTCGATCGTCTCGGGAAAGCTGAGGCCCTCGTGGTAGCGGCAGGCGGACTCGGCGCAGACGCCGATCACCTCGGCCTCGTGGATGTTCAGGCCGCCGGCTTCGATCAGGTAGGTGTTAATCACCGTATCGAAGTAGCTGTAGTAGACCACGTTGTTGACGTGGCCGTAGATGTCGTTGTCCATCCAGCGCGTCGGGATCGCCAGGAAGTGGCGATAGGCGTCGCGACTCTGCGGCGCGGGCTTGGGCCCGGTCTTGTTCGGGGGACGATCCATGGCCGGCTCAGCCGCCTCTCTGCTCGATGTGCTCGATGAGCGCGTCGAGCGTCGCGTCAGGCTGCTCGACCATCATCATGTGTCCGCAATCCGGCAGCACGACCAGGCGCGCGCTCGGCATGGCCTCGGCCAGCTTGGCGGCCGCCTTGGCCGGCGTCATGCGGTCGGCCCGGCCGGCGACGATCAAGGTCGGGCAGGAGACGGCCGCCGCGGTCTCGAGGCCGTCCTGGAAGGCGTCGCAGGCCATCAGGTCGCTGTAGAGCACCCGGGGCGCGGCGCGCGCCATGACCTGCAGCGCGTTGCCCATCATCCAGAGGCCCGGCGCACGATGGCCGCCGAAGTGGCCGGCCGGCCCGTGGCCCCAGGAGCTGACCAGCTCGAAGGCCAGGGGGTCGTCGTTCTTCGCCGCCTCGAGCAGGCCCGGATGCACCGGCATCTTCGGCGCCACGCCGAGCAGCGACAGGGTCTCGAGGCGGTCCGGATGCCGCGCCGCGCAGGCCATGGCCGCCAGGGCGCCCATAGAATGGCCGATCAGGTTCGCCCGCTCGATGCCGGCGGCGTCGAAGGCTCTCGGCAGCCAGTCCGCGATGGCGTCGATCGACTCGAGCAGCGATCCCTGCGACAGCGCGTCATGGCCCGCGCCGTTGCCGCGGCCCGGGCCGTGGGCCGGCAGGTTGAGGGCCACGACGTTGTAGCCGTGAAAGGCGAAGTAGCGCGACTGCAGGACCCAGACCGACTGGTCCATGCCGGCGCCATGCACGAAGACCAGCGAGCGCTTGGCCGGGTCGAAGGCCCGGCCGGCGGTCGTCGCGTAAATCTGCTGCCGATCGACGTCGAGATGCATGGCAGATTCGCTCCGGCTCGGGCCGGCTCAGGCGCGCTGCGAGGCCCGCAGGGCCCCGGCCAGGTCGTCGGTGATGTCGGCCACGTCTTCCAGGCCGACCGACAGGCGGATCATGTCGTCGCCGACGCCGGCCGCCTTCAGCGCCTCGGCGCCGACCTGCTGATGGGTCGTCGAGGCCGGGTGGATCACCAGGGTCTTGGCGTCGCCGACATTGGCCAAATGCGAAGCGAGCTGGCAGGCCTGGATGAAGCGCTTGCCGGCCTCGTAGCCGCCCTTGACCCCGAAGGAGACGATGCTGCCCGCGCCGCGCGGCAGCAGCTCGCTGGCCAGGGCGTGGTCCGGATGGCTCTCCAGGCGCGGGTGCAGGACCCAGGCGACGGCGTCGTGGCCCTGCAGGAACGCGAGCACCGCCTCGGTGTTCTTCATGTGCCGCTCCATGCGCAGCGGCAAGGTCTCCAGGCCCTGCAGGATGTAGAAGGCGTTCTGCGGGCTCATGCAGGCGCCGAAGTCGCGCAGGCCTTCCGTGCGGGCGCGCATGACGAAGGCCTGGGGCCCGAAGGTCTCGACGTAGTCCAGGTCGTTGTAGCCCTTGTAGGGCTCGGTCAGGGTCGGGAACTTGCCGGAGGCCTCCCAGTCGAAGCAGCCGCCGTCGACCAGCAGGCCGCCCATCGCGATGCCGTGGCCGCCCAGCCATTTGGTCGCCGAGTGCATCACCAGGTCGGCGCCCTGGCTGATCGGCCGGCTGAGATAGGGCGAGGTGAAGGTGGCGTCGACCATCAGCGGCAGGCCGTGGTCGTTGGCGACCTTGGCGACCTTCGGGATGTCCATCACCTCGAGCCCCGGGTTGCCGATCGTCTCGCCGAACAGCAGCCGGGTCTCCGGCCGGATCGCCGCGGCGAAGGCCTGCGGATCGCGCGGATCGACGAAGCTGGTGGTGATGCCGAAGCGCGGCAGGGTCAGCTTCATCAGGTTGATGCTGCCGCCGTAGAGCGACTTCGAGGCGACGATGTGGTCGCCGGCGCTCATCAGGGTGACGATGGCCAGGTGCAGGGCGGCATGGCCGCTGGAGGTCGCGACGGCGCCGACGCCACCCTCCAGCGCGGCGATCCGCTCCTCCAGGACCGAGACCGTCGGGTTGGAGATACGCGAGTAGATGTTGCCGCCGCGCTCCAGGTTGAACAGCGAGGCGGCGTGGTCGGCGTCCTCGAAGGCGTAGGCGACGGTCTGGTAGATCGGCACCGCGCGCGCCGAGGTCGCCGGGTCCGGCCGCTGCCCGGCATGCAAGGACAGGGTGTCGAACTTCATGAACTTGGGGTCGACCATGGGCTTGCCTCGCCGCCGCTGACGCCGGCCGGACGGTAGGGCGCCGGCCGCCCGGGGTCAACGCGCTGGGCCGCAGGCGACGGTCGTGCCGATTTTGTCACCGGACTCCCCTTGGTCGCCGCCGGGCATCGAGGCCAGAATGCGCCGGGGGAGCTTGGCATGGCTGAACGGTCCGAACCGAGAAGAGTCGCCGTGATCGGCGGCTCGGGGTTTCTGGGCGGCGCGATCGCGGCGCGCCTGGCCGATGCCGGCATCACCGTGCGCGCCCTGGTCCGCCGGCCGGAGCGGGTCGCCGGCCGGGAGGCTAGGGCGTTTTCCGCTGACGCGGAATCACGGCACCGGCCCGCTCCCCCTCCCGGCCACCCACGGCAGTATCCTATTGGGTGGCCGGGAGGGGGAGCGCGCCGGTGCCGTCCGAGCGGAAAACGCTCTAGCGCGGTGTGGCGCTCGCGCCGACCAGGACGAAGGGCGCCCAGAACATCGGGTGGGCGTAGTGCGGCGCGTCCGGGCTCTCGATCAGCTCGAGCATGGAGCGGCGGAAGGCCTCGGCGCGTCCCCGCTCCGGCGCTTCGGCCTCGAGCGCGAAGGCGCGGGTGGTGAGCCGGGTCGCCGCGTCGGAGGCGACCGGCCAGTGGGAGACCAGCAGGGCGCGGCTGCCGGCATAGAAGAAGGCCTTGGCCAGGCCCGACAGGCCCTCGGCGCCCGGCCGCTCGCCGGCCGCCGTGTTGCAGGCGGAAAGCACGACCCAGTCGGCATCGAGCCTGAGGTGGCGGGCGATCTCGCTGGCGGTCAGCAAGCCGTCGTCCTCGGCCGAGGCGACCGCCGGCGGTGTCAGGACCAGCGCCGGCTCGGCGACGCCGTCGAGCTCGCCGGCGAGCAGGCCGTGGGTGGCGAAGGCGATGATCCGGGCATCCGAAAGATCGCTGGCGCGCACCCGGGCCTCGGTCGCCTGCGCGCCGAGCAGTAGGGCCCCCTCGCCGGCGCCGAGCGTCGCGGCGACCTGGCGCAGCTCGGTCTCGCTGTCGGGCAGGGGCGGCAGGCGGCGGAGCTGCGCGACGTCCGCCAGGTTGCCGCGAAACAGATCGGTGCTCAGCAGGCCGCGCGTGCCGCCCGCGTCGCCACCCTCCTCGAAGCGGGGATTGCCGATGCCGCGGAACGGCACGGCGGCGCGCGCGGTGGCGGCGAAGCGCCGCAGCGCCTTGAGCGAGGCAACCGACGGCAAGACGGTCATGGCGTGGCGCCGCGCGAGCCAGGGCACGCTTCGGTAGCCGGTCAGGTCCTCGAGCGGCCTGTCGGGCTCTTCGGCGACCAGCACGCCGAGCGGCAGGCTCTGCAAGGCGGCGTCCGGCACGACGAAGACCTGGCGCGCGTCCCGCAGCAGCGGCTCGGCCGGGGCCAGCAGACGACGATAGAGCGCATGGGCCGCCGTGGCGTCGAAGGCCGGTATGTCGCTGAGCCGCTCGATGAAGAGGTTGGTGGGATCGAGGGCGGCGCGGAGCGACGCGACGGCCGACTCGAGCTCGGCCTCGCCGATGTCGAGCGTGAAGAAGGCCGAGCGGTCGTGGCGCAGGACCCAGAGGAAGCCCTCTTCGCGCGCCACCAGCCAGGACAGCAGCGCTTCCCCGGGGGCCAGCAAAGCCTGGGCCTCGGCGAGGGGCAGCGGCCGCGGGCTGGCGATCTCCGCGTAGCGCGGGAAGTCGCGGGCCAGGCGCGCGTCGCTCTCGGTCAGGCGCCGGTCGAGACCCTGCAGCTCTTGGCGCAGGGCCGCTTCGCTCTCCGGGTCCCGCCGATCGCTCGGCCGGCTCGCCGCTTGCACCAGGGCGCGCTCCAGGGCGCGCCGGCGCTCCGCGAGATCCTGGCGCTCGCGCGCGGCGGCCGCCAGCGCGTCGGAGCCGGCGGCGAAGCGCGCCGCCATGCGGGCGACGGCCTGGGCGGCGAGCGAGGCGCGGGCGCGCTGTCCCGCCTCGAAGGCCTCGGCGGCGAGGATCGAGCCTCGCTCGGGCGCCGCGTCGGCGGTCAGCGCGAGAAGCCGCACGTGGCGCAGAAAGGCGAAGCGATTGGCGCGCGCCTCCGCCAGGCTGTCGGCACCGCGGCGGCCGGCGGTCTGCGCCGCCCGCCGCGCCAGAATCGCCGAGGCCTCGCGAATGGCTTCGAGCGCTTCCGGCAAGCGGCCCGCTTCCCGCAGCAGCGCCGCCAGGTTGTTCAAGGTGACCGCCACGTCGCGGTGCGCCGGCCCGAGGGCCTGGCGGCGGATGACCAGCGCTCGGCGATAGAGCGCTTCCGCCTCCTCGTGCCGGCCCTGCGCGTCCAAGGCGGCGGCCAGGTTGTTCAAGCCGGTCGCGACGTCCGGATGCTCGGGGCCGAGCGCGCTTTCGACGAGCGCCAGGGCGCGCCGGAACAGCGCTTCCGCCTCCGCCGGCTCGCCCCTGTGCTCGTGCCAGAGGGCCAGGTTGTTGAGGCTCTCGGCGACGTCGGGATGCTCGGCGCCCAACGCGGCCTCGCGGATCTGCAAGGACCGGCGCAGAGCCGGCTCCGCGTCGGCGTGGCGCTCGGTCTCCTGATAGAGCGAGGCCAGGTTGTTGAGCGCCCGGGCGACGGCGGCATGGGTGGGCCCGAGCGCGGATTCCAGGACGGCCAGCGCGCGCTCCAGCAGCGGCTCGGCCGGCGCGGGGCGGGACTGGTCCTGATAGAAGCCGGCCAGGTTGAGCAGGGCGAGGGCCACCGCGGGATGCTCCGGACCGAAGGTCCGCTCGCGGATCGCCAGCGAGCGGCGGAACAGCGCCTCGGCCTCGTCGAACCGGCCGCGCAGGCTGAGCAAGGTCGCCAGGTTGTTGAGGCCGTGGGCGACCTCCGGGTGCTCGGGCCCGAGCGCCCGCTCCCAGACCTCGAGCGCGCGCCGGTAGAGCGTCTCCGCCTCGTCGTACCGCCCCTGGCTGTCGAACAGCAGGGCCAGGTTGTTGACGCTCTGGGCGCTGTCCGGATGGTCGGGCCCGAGACTCTCCTCGCGAATGGCCAGCGCCCGTGCGTAGAGCGGCTCCGCTCTGTCGAAGCGGCCGAGGAAGACATGGAGAGCGGCCAGGTTGTTCAAGCTGCCGGCGACCAGCGGATGCTTGGGCCCGAGCGCGCGCTCGTTGATCGCCAAGGAGTCCTCGTAAGCGCGCGCCGCATCCCTGTAGCGGCCGAGCGTGTCGTAGAGATAGCCGAGGTTGTTGAGGCTGTTGGCGACATGTGGGTGATCGTCGCCGAGAGCGCTGCGGCGGATCCGCAACGAGCGCTCGAACAGCCGCTCGGCCTCCTCGTAGCGTCCCTGGTCCTGAGACAGGGTCGCCAGGTTGTTGAGGGTCGTCGCGATCAGCGGATCCTCGGGATCGAGCTGGGCCTCGCGGATCGCCAGGGCGCGCCGGAAGAAGGCCTCGGCCTCGTCGTACCGGCCGAGGCCGTGCAACAGGGCGCCGAGGTTGTTCGCGCTGTTCGCGACGTCCAGATGGTCCGCGCCGAGCGCCGCCTCGCGGATGGCCAGGGCGCGCCGATAGAGCGCTTCGGCCTCGTCGTAGCGCCCCTGGTCGCGGTGATGGGCCGCCAGGCTGTTCAAGCTGTTCGCCAGGTCCGGATGGTCGGGCGGCAGGGCCGCCTCGCGGATCGCCAGCGCGCGCGCGTAGAGCGGGCCGGCCCGCTCGTAGAGGCCCTGCAGGCTGTAGAGCGTCGCCAGGTTGTTCAGCATGGGCGCGAGCTCGAGGTGCTCGGGCCCCAGGGCCTCTTCCATGACCGCCAGGAGTCGCTCGCCCGTCGCGGCGGCCTCGTCGTAGCGGCCCTGTTGGTAATGCTCCATCAAGGCGCGGTTCAAGGCTTCGACGTCGTCTTGCGCGTGCGACGGCAGCGGCAGGAGCGCCAAGGTCAGCGCGACCATGAAAGTCCGCCAGAGCATGGTCCGATACTCTAGAGCGTTTTCCGCTTCCGCGGGAACACGGCACCGGCCCGCTCCCCCTCCCGGCCACCCACGGCAGTATCCTATTGGGTGGCCGGGAGGGGGAGCGGTCCGGTCCCGTCCGATCGGAAAACGCTCTAGAGCTTCGAGCCCGCGGTCGAGTCGCTCGCGCCAGGTGACCATGGCATTGAAGCTGCAAACGCGTCGGGGGCCGGCATGGCCGGCCCCCGATGTCGTGTCGCCGATGAAGAGACGTCGCGGCCGCCGGCGCACGGCCTGGACCTCGCTGTCCGACGGTCAGCTCTCCGGCGCGACCTTGCGCAGGATGTAGAGCCCGTCGGGGAATGACTCCTGGGCGCTGCTCGCCGCCTCGCTCATGTTCGGGAATGTCCTGACGAGAACGCCGTCGCGCAGCAGCGCGCAGCGGCCCCGGTCGGTCTGCAGGAGCTCCGGCAGGAGCTTCTCGAAGGCGTTGTCGTTGACCTTCAGCGCCTCGGCGAATCGTCCTGTCTCGATCATCTCTTTCGCTCCCGCTCGGGCTGCGAAGGCGTCTCCAGCCGGTTCCGACCGCCATCGTCTCGGCCGAATCTCAACGGATCCCATCGGTCATTAAACGACCGTTAGGGTAAACAAGATGTTAACGACAGACTGCCGTGCCGGCCCGGAGTCGGGCAAAGCGGTGCCCTGCGTTAGGAGGTTCCGGTCAGTCCTCCAGCACCGAGAGCAGGACGGACTCGGTGAGCTGGCCGCCGTGGTCGTTGAAGGCGCCGCGGCCGGCCTTGGCGAGCTCGGCGAAGAAGCCGCGGTCGCCGCTGCCGAAGCGGCGGTAGGACTCGGTCGGCACGAAGAGCGTCGAGACGCTGCGGCGCCGGCCGCTGTCGGCGTAGCGGCGGGCCAGCAACAGGGTGGCGCTCTGCTGGTGGCTGTGCGAGGCGGCGTCGCCGATGACGATGACGCTCTGCTTGGCCGAGGCCCGCAGCGGCAGGGAGAGCGCCCGCTCCAGGCCGTCGAAGAGCGCCTCCTGCGGCGTGTTGCCGCCGCGGCTGGCGGGCCGCAGGCCGTCGACGAAGCTCTGCACCTGGCGCGCGCCGCGGTCGGTCGCCGTCGGCGGCAGCATCTGCAGGAGCTGGCCGCGCAGGTCGTGGTCGCGGTAGGCGACGACGGCGACCCGCAGCGAGGGCACCAGGCGCTCCAGCACGCGGATGATGCCGGACATCGAGAAGGCCATGTCGCGCAGCACGCGGGTCATGCTGGCCGTGGTGTCGACCACGAAGATCAGGTCGAGCTGCTTGATCACCTTCTGGTCGACGATCTGCTGCAACTCGGCGATCTGGCGCTCGTTGTCGGCGGCGCGGCCGGCGGCGCTGGCGGCCTCGTCGCGGCGGCTGATCGCGGCCGCCTTGGCGGCGGCGGCCTTCTCGAAGATCGACTCGGCCTGGGCGTGCAGCTCGGCCGCCGCTGCCTCGTCGGCGCTGGCCGCGCGCAGGGTCTCGTCGAGCTCGGCCGAGAGGCTCTCGACCGAGACCCGCAGGCCTTCGACGGCGGCGTTCGCCTCGAAGGTCTTGCGGTAATAGGGCAGCAACATGACCGCCAGCAGCACGAAGGCGCCGGTCGCCATGGCCAGCACATCGAGCGCCGAGAGGTTGAAGATCGAGACCTCGCGGGAGCGCCGGCGCAAGGCTCAGGCTCCGCCGCCGGCGTCTTGCAGGCGGGCGAGCTTCAAGGTGACGCGGCCGAGCATGATGGTCTGCCCCGGCGCCAGCGCCGCCGGCTCGAAGGGCTGCAGCAGCACGCCGTCGAGGCTGGTGCCGTTCAGCGAGTTGACGTCCTCGATGAAGGCGCCGGCGGCGTTGCGGCCGATCCGGAAATGCCGGCGCGAGACGCTGCCGTCCTCGATCACCCGCTGGCAGAGCGCCGGGTGCCGGCCGAAGGTGACGCCGAGATAGTTGCGCGCCAGCTCGGTCTCGCCGACCGACAGGCGGACCCGCCGGCCGCGGCCGTCGCTGCCTTCGAGATACCAGCCGCTCTCCAGGTCGTCCGCCAAGGCCGCCTCCCTCGCCGTCAGCCGGCGCGCTTGCGCGTGGTTTCGTCGTCGAGCACCGACAGCAGCACGGACTCGATGATCCGGCCGCGGTGGGTCACGAAGTCGCCGCCGCCGGCCTGGGCGACGCGCTGATAGAAGCTGCGCCCCTCGTCCCGGCTGCCGGTGAAGATCGCCGAGACCCGCCGCGCGCCGCGCGAGTCGCTGGCATGGAAGGCGCCGATCGACTGGAAGATGCGGCTCCAGTTGCGGCGATGGCCGGGGGCGTCGCCGATCAGCACGATGCGCGCCTCGACGCCCTCGCGCCAGTTCATCGCCAGGGCCTTGTCGAGCGCCTGGCCGACCGGCTCGGGATAGTCCTCGCCGCCGCTGGCCGAGAGCGATTCGACGAAGCGCTGGATGCGCCCGAGGTTGGCGCCCTCCATCGGCCGCAGCGGGAAGTCGCGGGCGATGTACTCGGCGTCGCGGTCCTTGAAGGCGACGAAGCCGACGTTCAGGGTCGGCGAAAGGCGGTGCAGGATGCGCACGATGCCGAGCAGGTTGGCCTGTACGTCGGCGATCTCGTCGCGCATCGAGCCGGTGGCGTCCATGACGAAGACCAGGTCGAGGTCGTCGATCGCCAGGCTGGCCAGCTCGCGGGCGACCGAGCCCTTGCGCTGCATGGTCTCGCGCGCCCGGCTGGCGGCGTCGAGGAAGCTCCGGTCGGCCTCGGCCATGGCCTGCTCGGCCGCTTCCAGCTCCGAGGCGGCGCGCCGCCGCAGGGCCTCGGCCTCGGCCTTCTCCTTGGCGGCCTCGCCGGCGCGCTGCTCGGCGAGGGTCATGGCCGCGCCGAGCTTGGCCAGCTCCGCTTCGGCGCCGAGCAGGTCCTGCTCTAGCGAGGGCTCGCGCAGGTAATAGGGAAACAGCAGCACCGCCAGCAGCACGAAGACGCCGAGCGCCGAAGCGAAGAGATCGAGCGCGGAGATGCTGAGCACCTCGAGCGAGCGGCGGCGCTTCGCCAGCACGGCCTCACTCCTCGTAGAGGCGGTTGATCAGGTTGTCGAGGCAGTACTGCCCGGCCTCGTTGAGCGCCCGCTCTTCCTTGGCCTGGACGATGTGCTGCAGCAGGACCAGGACCGCCGACATGACCAGCGCCAAGAGGGTGGTGTTGAAAGCGACCGCCAGGCGCTTGGTCAGCTCGGCCAGCAGGCTCGGGTCCTGCACGTCGACCGCGCCGGCGTAGCCCAGGGCCAGCGAGATGCCGACCACCGTGCCGATGAAGCCGAGCGTCGGGATCGCCCAGACCACGTAGCGGATCACGCTGTAGCGCAGGTCGATCTCGTGCAGGAACAGCTCGAGGCTGGAATCGAGCACCGAGTTCGCTTGGCCGATCGAGCGGCCGGTCTGGAACTGCAGCACGATGCGCTGGATCAGCCGCGGCAGGAAGCGGCCCTGTGCGCCGCCGCCGAGCGCCGAGGCCTCGCGCGCGCGGGCGTGGATGTGGCGCAGCTCCGGGAGCTGCAGGATGGTCCGCTCGTCCTCGGGCAGGTAGCCGCGGCGCAGCTCGGCGCGCTCGGCCAGCGCGTCGCGCAGGCGCACGATCAGCTCGCCGAGGCCGAGCGCGAAGACCAGCCACATGAGGTTCTGCACCGTGAAGGGATAGGTTTCGCGCTCCCGGTCGATAAGGATCGAGGCGGCGCTGTCCGGCAGTTGCGTCTCGAAGAGGTAGATCAGCCCGACCGCGCCGGCGAGGCAGGCCAGCAGGATCAGCGGATGCGAGGTGATCCGCCGGATGCGCGGCTTCCGCGGCGCCGTGCCGTTGTCGAGGGTGGCGTCCATGCTCTATGCCTCAAGGGCTCTGAGGACTGTATTCATGACCACTCGCCGACACTCCGTCTTTCACCCTCGGGCTTGACCCGAGGGTCCATCGAGGTCCGAGACTCGGTTGCCGATGGATTGCCGGGAGCGCGCAGCGCTCGGGCTCCGCCCGCCCGACAATGACAACTGGGAGAACTGCGAGCGCTGAACCACGGATGATGTCCTCGTCATGGCGAATGGCCCCTAGACCCTCTTCGGGACGATCTCGCCGGTGACCGGGTCGCGCTCGACGCGGCCGCGCGGCTTCTCGGCGGCCGGCTCCGGCGGGCCGTCCCATTGCCAGCGGCCGTCGCCCGCCGCGGCCATCGGATCGGGCCGGCCGACCAGGGCCGCCAGGGTGGCGCGCTGCTCGCCGAAGCGCAGCGGCTCCTCGGCCGTGACGAAGGCCTGGCGCAGGCGCTCCCAGGACTCCTCGCCGTCGGCGGCGAGGCTGCGCCGCCAGGTGCCGGTCTCGGTCGCACAGTCGGTCAGGTAGAAGCGGCCGTCGTCGGTCACCACCAGCTCGGCATGGCGGCGCGCCACCGTCGTATCGGGCAGCACGACGTCGGCATAGGGGCTACGGCCGATCACGTAGCTGCGCATCGGCTACCTCCCGGCCGCTCGTCGCGACGCGCGCTCACTCGCCCTCCAGCCGGCCGGTCTGGCTTTGCGGCTCGCGGTTGCCGCTAAGCTCGTTGGCGCCGACCATCGCGCTCGCTTCGCTCGAGCGGGCGATGCCGTGACCGCCGTTGTCGACGATCCGGTTGCGCTCGATCCGGCCGCCGCCGCCGGCGAGGATCGCCAGGCCGTGCTCGCCGTTGCCGGTCACCTGGTTCTCGGTCAGGGCCGGCGTGCCGCCGGGGCCGATCACCACGCCGGAGTAGGCGTTGCCGGCGATCTCGTTGTTGGTCATGCGCCCGGCGCCGCCGTCGTGCACGTAGAGCCCGGCCTCCTTGGCGGCGGTGATGCGGTTGTCGCGCAGCTCCGGGTCGGCGCCGCCGCGGATCTCGACGGCCGAGGCGCCGGCCTCGCGGATCTCGTTGCCCTGGAACAGGCCCTGGCCGCCGCCGGTCACGAGGATGCCGGCCTGGCCGGTCTTCTCGATCAGGCTGTTCGAGACCGTCGGCCGGGCGCCGCTGCGCACCAGCACGCCGGCCTTGGCGGTCTCGCGGATCGCGCCCTCGGTGAAGCTGCCGCGCGCGCCGCCCTCGATCACCAGGCCGGCGCCGGCCGCCGCCGAGACGGTGACCCGGGTCAGCGCCGGATCGGCGCCGTCGCGGATCGTCACCGCCGGGCCCGCGGCGTTGGAGACCTCGCTGTCCTCGATGCGGGTCGAGGCGGCGATGTCGAGGCAGGGGCCGCCGGCCGGCGCCGGGCCAGCGCCCGTGCCGCTGACCGGCGCGGGCCGGCGCAGCACCAGATTGCGCAGGCTGGCGCCGTCCGCCTGGGCCAGCACGCAGGGCCCGACAGCGGGCTCGATGATCGCCGGGGTCCTGTCGTCCTCCGGTCCGGCGAGGATCAGCGGCCGGGCCAGGGTGACGCTCTCCTTGTAGGTGCCGGCGGCGAGGTGCAGCGTCGCGCCGTCGCGGGCGCGGGCCATGGCCTGGGCGATCGAGACGGCGTCGCCGCCGCCGGCCGGGTCGACGCTCCAGTCGCTCTTGACGAAGCTCAGGTAGCCTTCCCAGCCGCCCCAGCCGAGCACCGCCAGGAGGCTGGCGGTGAGCACGAAGCCGAGCGCGCCGCTGCGCCGCTGCGGCCGCAGCTCGCGTCGCTCGGCGCGGAGCTGGACGTCGGCAGGCGCGTCCTCGGCCTGCAGGCTCAGGGGCATGCGGGTCACCTTCTCGGTCGGCGGCAGGTCGTCGAGGGGCGCGGTGGGGAGTTGCGGCGCGGACGATGCTGGGGCGCTGGGCGGCGCGCGGCGCGGCGCTTCGTCTGGCTCGCTCGCCTCGCTCTTGGGTGGCGCCGCCGGCGCTTCGACCGGCTTCGGCGCGGGCTCGACGATCCGCGGCGGTGCGGGCCTGGCCGCCACGACCGGCTCGATGGGCGGCGGGACCCTGTCCGGCTCTTCCGGCTCGGGCGGCGCGGCGGTGTCGACGCTGGCGGCGGGCTCTGCCGGGGGGCTCGGCTGCCCCTGCCTTTGCCGGTTGGCCCACTGCAGCAGGTTGATCCAGTCGGTCATGGCCGCGGGCCGGCCGGCCGGGTCGAGCGCCAGGCCGCGGTCGACGGCCGCCAGCAGCACCGCCGAATAGCGGCCCTTGGCGAGGTCGCGGGCCGAAGGCAGCGCCTCGCCGGCGAGCCGCGCGGGCGCGGGCGGCGGCGGCCGGCCGGTGACGATGCGGTAGGCCAGGGCGGCCAGACCGTAGAGGTCGGTCCAGGGGCCTTCCTTGCCGTCCATCTGGTACTGCTCGATCGGCGCGTAGCGCGAGGTCACCAGCGACTGGCTGTGCTCCGCCTCGCTTTCCTCGCCGGGCCGTCCGGCGGCGCTGAAGTCGATCAGGATCGGCGAGGCGTCGTCGCGCAGGTAGACGTTGCCGGGCTTGATGTCGCGGTGCAGGTAGCCGGCCTGGTGTACGGCCTTCAGCGCTTCGGCCAGGCCGAGCAGCAGGACGAAGAGCTCGTCCTCGGTGATCGGCCGCTCGGCCTGGGACAGGCGGTCGGCCAGGCAGAGGCCGTCGATCGGCTCGAGCACCAGGACCGCCCGGCCGTCGATGGACTCCAGGCCGCGGGCCGAGACCAGGTTGGGATGGTCGAGCGCGGCCAGGATCGCCGCCTCGCGGCGCAGGGTCTCGGCACCGGCCAGGCCGGGCGAGGTCTCGGCGCCGGCGCTTGGCTCCGGTGCCTCGCGCAGCACTTTCAGTGCCGCCAGGCGGCCGCCCTCGGCGTCGCGGGCCTCGTAGACGATGCCCTGGGCGCCGCGGCCGAGCAGGCCGAGGATCTCCCACTGGCCGAGCCGGTCGCCGGGCGCCAGCAGCAGGTCCGGACGCGCCGGCTCGGGCGCGTCGCTTTCGACCTCGAAAGCGTTCGGATCGGCCATCCCGGGCTCAGCCTTCGGACTTGCTCGGCAGGCGCAGGGTGACCCGCGGCTCGGCCTTCGATGTGGCTTTGGGGCCGGCTTTCGGCCCTGCCGGGGCGGATGAGGCCGCGCTCGAGGCGGTCTCGCGTTCCTCGGCGGGCGTTTTGGGGGCGGGCGGCTCGGGCCGGGCCGTGGGCGCCGGTGCCGCCACCGCTTCAGGCTCGGGCTCGGGCTCGGGCGCGGCGCGGCGCGGCTCGGCGGGCTGGGGCTGCAGGACCACCGGCTCGGGCGGCGGCGAGATCGTGCGCGGCGGTGGGGTGGAGGGCAGCGGCTGCCGCCCCGTGGCGGCGGTCGCGCCGCTGCCGGTCGGGGTCCGCCCGGGAACCTCGGCCGCCGGGGGGGCGGCCGGCGGGGCCGCGGGCTCGGGCCGCGGCTCGTCGGGCTCGCCGACCCGGGTGGTCCGGCTGGCGCTGCGCGTGGTCTCGCCGCCGCCCCGCAGCAGGGGTGTCGGCGGCTCCGGGCGCTCGTCGCCGGCCGGCGAGCCGCCGACCGCGCTGCGGCGCGAGCCGGTGCTGGCCGTGGCCGTGCCCCGGGGCGGCTCGGCTCCGGCGGGCTTGGTCTGGGCTTGCTCGTCCAGCTCCCAGCGGCCGTCGGACGTCCGGCAGCCGGTGCCGGTGACGATCACCGTCTCGCCGCCGGCCGAGCGCATGCTCCGGCGGTAGTCGCGGCAGGGCGAGCGCGGATCCAGGAAGAAGGTGCGCTCGGCCACGACATAGCCGCTGTTGCCGGTATCGGGGTTCGACCAGTTGACCTTGACCCCGCTGCGCTCGCTTTCCAGGACCATGTTGATGGTCGCGGAGATCACCGCCACGTCGCGGAAATCGTTGGCCGCCAGGGCGGGGCCGCTGAGGGCCAGGGAGAGGAGCGCGCCAAGCGCCGCGGGAGATGCCTTTGCCATAGCCTCTATCCGCAATTTTGCCAGTGCCCGCGCCCCCTCGACCTGCTATTTTACGACCACTATAGCATGCACATCCCCCGGCGAGGCGGCTGCTTTCGCGGCCCCTTAAGGCATTCGTGACCAGAAATGTTCACGGAATGTTAACTGTCTTGCGCTATGCGGGATGCTGCGCTGCAACATATGCAGTTGACTTTTTCTCGGGTTGTGGCATTTCTTCCCCAGGTTTGTCACACGACCTTCACCCTTGAGACATGGAACGCTGGGTTGATCGAGACGTCACATGAGTAGCTCTTCCGCGAACAAGAAACCGGAATCGGACCGCGTTTACGTTGCTAAGGCGCGCAAATGCCTGATGTGCAGCTCTGAGTTCATGAGCTCCTGGCCGGGCGAGCGCGTCTGTAAGTCGTGCAAAGAGACCGCGGCCTGGAAAGACAGCAGCCTGGCGGCCTAGCACGACCCGTGGGGCCCGAGAGGCCCCCGGCTAGCCTTCTCGTCCTATCGCTGGCTTAGGCGCTGCCGGCAAGGCCGGCAGCCCGGTTGGGCGCGACGAATGGCCCTGAGCGCACCGATCTCTATCGAGACATCGAGCAAGCCGCCGGTCCGGTGATCTGCGGCCGGCCTGGCTTTGCGCCCGCGTGCCGGCGCGCCCTTTAGACTGCGTCAACACTCTCTGCCTAGTCTGGCGACCGGATTAGACCAGCAGTCGTAGGTGTTGCCATGACCGGATTCCTCAGCAGCGACCAGAAGCCCGACGGATACAGCCTGGAAGAGCTGATATCGGTCGTGCGCCGCGAGCTGATCGTCAAGTCGACCAAGATCGTCGACGACCCGCGGCCGCAGGCGCAGGAGGTTCTGGAGAACGACATCAGGATCATCGGCCTGCTGACCGAGTGCCTGCATATCGCCGACGCCAGCAGCAAGCTCCTGAAGCGCAGCTTCGGGCCCCATGTCGAGGGCCAGCCGAGGATCGGCGTCAACTGAGCCATCCCCTTCGGCCAGGCCCGTGACGCGAGGCCGGGCCGGTGCGCGCCGGGCTAGCCCGGGTCGGCGGCGCAGCGGAAGCCGACCATGTCGAGGCCGATGTCGGGCCGGTTGTCGTGCCGATAGCTGGTCCTCAAGCAGTAGGGATTGTTGCCCCAGCCGCCGCCGCGCAGGATGACCCGTTCCGGCCGGTCGGGCCGGCGCGAGGCCGTCCACTCCCAGACATTGCCGGCCATGTCCCAGAGCCCGAAGGGCGAGCGGCCCTGCGGGTAGCTGCCGACCGGGGCGGTCAGGCGATGGCCGTCGGCCTCGTCGGCGGCGCAGCAGTCGGGCGTGCCGAAGTTGGCCGGCCGCCGGGCGAAGTCCTGCGGCGGCCGGTCGCCCCAGGGATAGCGCCGGCCGTCGAAGCCGCGCGCCGCCAGCTCCCATTCGGCGTCGCTCGGCAGGCGCAGGCCGTAGTGCCGGCAGAAGGCCTCGGCGTCGCGCGCCGAGACCTGCACCACCGGGTGATCGGCCCCCGGGGCGCCGGAGCCGTCGCCCTGCGGGTCGCGCCAAGTAGCGCCGCTGCGCTGCTCCCAGCGCCCGGGCCAGACCCAGCCGACGCCGCTGCGCTCCGGATCGCTCAGGTGGCCGGTCTCCGCCACGAAAGCCGCGAAGGCGCCGCGGGTCACCTCGAAGCGCATGATGCGGAAGGGGCCGAGGGTCATGACCCGCGGCGTCTCGTCGGCCTCGCCGCTCGCGTCGCCCATCCGGAAACGGCCGCCCGGGATCTCCACGAGCTGCGCGGCGAGCCGCGCCCGGGTCTCGTTGTCCGCCGCCTCGGCGCCGCGGCCGAGCGCCGGCACCGCGAGCAGGAGGATGCAGATTGCCCGGAGCCAGGGAGAGCGACCGTCGCGAGCCATCCGCCGAGCATAGCGCGTCCGGCGGCCGGCCGGGGGGCGGACGCTTGACCGGCCGAGGCCGGCCTCCCACATAAGCTTCATGCGGTGCCGTGCCGGGCCGCAGGCGTCGGGGCAGCCCCTGGCTGGGGCCCTGGCGCAGACAATCGGATGTCCTTGCTCGCGCTGAGGAGGAGGATCCCAGACGATGACTCGCCTGTCGCTTTTCAACTCGCCGCTCCTACTGGGATTCGACCAGTTCGAGCGCGCCGTCGACCGGATCACCAAGGCCGGCAGCGACGGCTACCCGCCCTACAACGTCGAGCAGCTCTCCGAGAACCGCCTGCGGATCACCGTGGCGGTGGCCGGCTTCGCGATCGAGGAGCTCGACATCCAGCTCGAGGACAATCAGCTCACCATCCGCGGCCGGCGCGCCGAGGAGACCGGGCGCATCTACCTGCATCAGGGGATCGCCGCGCGGCAGTTCCAGCGCAGCTTCGTGCTCGCCGAGGGCATCGAGGTGACCGGCGCGTCGCTCGACAACGGCCTGCTGCACGTCGAGCTGGAGCGCCCGACGATCGAGCCGCAGGTCAAGAACATCGCGATCCGCTCCGGCGCGAACGCGGACGGCCAGCCGTCAGGCAGCGCGCAGCCGACGATCAAGCAGAGCGCCAAGGGCTGAACGAAAGCCCGCCGACTTACGAATCATGTCTAGCGAGAGCCTGTCGCCGCAGGGGACCGACGTCAGGACGGTTCATGCAGTCCAGGAGGGAACGGTGATGAATACCAACCCGACCACGCCCCAGACGATCGACACGCGCGACTTCGTCGCTCTCGGCCTGAACGACATCGCCTACGTCAGGCCGGACGAAGTCGAAGGCCGCGAGGTCTTTGCCGTGCATGCCGCCGACGGCACGCAGATGGCCTACTTCGCCGACCGCGACGTCGCCTTCGCGGCGGTGCGCAGCCACGACATGGAGCCCGTCAGCGTGCACTGAGGCCCAGCGGGCGCGCTCGCGACCGCTGTTCTTCCCTTCAAGCTTGGATGGCTAGAGCGCCGCTCAGGCGGCGTGGCTGGTCGCCGACTCGGTGAGCAGGGCGTAGACGGCGTCGGCCTTGTCGGTGCCGCGCAGCTTCTCGCAGATGCTGTTGTCGCGCAGCAGGCGCGACACGCGGGCCAGGGCCTTGAGGTGGTCGGCGCCGGCGGTCTCCGGCGCCAGCAGCAGGCAGATCAGGTCGACGGGCTCCTCGTCGATGGCCTCGAAGTCGACCGGCTTCTCCAGGCGCGCGAAGATGCCGTGGAGCTGATCGAGGCCCGGCAGCTTGCCGTGCGGGATGGCGATGCCGTTGCCGACGCCGGTGGTGCCGAGGCGCTCGCGCTCGATCAAAACCTCGAAGATGGTCCGCTCCGGCTGGCCCGTGAGCTGCGCGGCCCGCTTCGCCAACTCCTGCAGCGCCTGCTTCTTGCTGGTCACCTTGAGGTTGGCGATAACGCCCTCCGCAGTGATCATATCCGCAATCTCCATGACGAACCTTTATCGATACTGGGTGCTTAAGAGTTGGGATTGCCCTGCGGGTCAATCCAGCCGATGTTCCCGTCGGCGCGCCGATAGACCATGTTCAGGCCGCCGTGCGCGGAGTTGCGGAACATCATGGCCGGGAGCTCGGCCAGGTCCATGCGCATCACCGCCTGACTGACGGTCAGGCTGGGGATCTCGGTGACCATCTCGGCCACGACGGTCGGCTTCGCCGACTCGCTCGCGCCGATCTCCTCTTCCTCGTCGGCGGCCTCGTCCTCGGCGGCCAGCACGTACTGCTGCGCCGAGACGCTCTCCGCCTCCTGTTGTTCCTTGTGGTGGTCGCGCAGCCTGCGCTTGTGTCGTCGCAAGCGCTTGGACAGGCGGTCGAGCGCGCCGTCGAAGGCGCGGTAGGGGTCATCCGACTCGCCCTGGGCGGAGAGGTGGATGTTGCGGCCGACGTGCGCCGACAGGACGGCATGGAACAGATGCGCATTTCGTGACAGCGTCACCTGCGCCTCGATCACGTTGCCGAAGTATTTGCTCAAGACGCGGTCGAGGCTCCCTTCGATGTGGGTCTTGAGAGCCTCGCCGATGTCGAGCTGTTTCCCTTTGACGGAGAGCTGCATCAGCGTCGAATTGTGGGTTCCAAGTCGGCCGCGCCGGGCTCTGTTCTGGACGCTCGTTCGAGCCCTCCCGGCAGCGAAGCGGGCGCACCTTAGTGACGGCCCTGAGACCTGTCAATAGCCGCTCCCAGGGCCTTTTCGGAGCCGATTTCCGGGCCTTTCGAGGCCGCCCCGCGCAACCCATTCGTGACCAAGAGGCAATGTCGTTCAAGCACTTGCCGGGAAAGACCCTAAGATATTGGGGGTATTCGCAAAAGCCGGGCGGTGGCACAATCATGATGGGCTGGGGAGGCCCATTTGGGGGTGCTTGGGGCGATGACAATGACGGCACGGCAAGGAGCAGCCGCCGCGCCATTCGTGCGCATATGCCTTTTGGCCGGGCTGCTCTTTGGCCTGGCCGGCGGTCTTGCCGGCAGGGATTCGATCGCCGCCGAAAGGCAGCTCGCCCAGGCGACCGGCGGCTGGATGGGCATCCGCATTCAGGACCTGACTCGGGAGTCCGCGACCGCGCGCGGCTTCCCGGGCGAGAGCGGTGTCCTGGTCAGCGCCGTCGTCCCCGGCGGTCCGGCGGCCAGTGCCGGGCTGCGGGCCGGCGACATCGTCGTCGAGATCGACGAGCGGCCCGTGGCGCGGATGGAGCCGGTCGTCTTCCTGATCGGCGCGCGCGACCCGTCGCAGGCGGTCGCCGTCGTCCACTATCGCGGCGGCGCGCGCCAAGAAACCACGGTCCGGCTCGCCGAGCGGGCGACGGCCCGGCGCCTCGAGGCCGACGAGGATGCCCAGGCGCGCGCCTATCGACAGGGCTTCGAGTCCTACCAGGCGGGCGACTCGGCGCGGGCCGCGCAGATCATGCGCGCGCTCGCCGAGCAGGGTCACCGCAGCGCCCGCTACTTCGTCGGCTATCTGCGCGAGACCGGACAGGGCTTGGCGGCGGACATCGAGCGGGCCGCCGATTGGTATCGCCTCTCGGCGGAGCAGGGCCTGGCCGAGGCGCAGGTCGGCCTGGCCCGGCTTTACGAGGCCGGCCTCGGCGTGCCGCGGGATGCGGTGCGCGCCTTCTATTGGTTCCAGCGCGCGGCGAGCAACGGCGCCGAGTCGGCGGCGGCCGACCGCGACCGGCTCGCCGCGCGGCTCGGTCGCGGCGGGCGCGAGCAGGCCGCCGCCCTGGCGGCGCTGATGCCCGATAGGATCGAGCCCGGCGCGCAGGCCGCGCAGACCGAGATCGCTACGCCATCGCCGGCGACGCCGGCGAAAGCGAGCGCCGACCGCGGCCTGGTTCGCGAGATCCAGCGGCAGCTCGCGCGCCTGGGCTTCGACCCCGGCCCCGCCGACGGCCTGATGGGCGGTCGAACCCGCCAGGCGATCCGCGCCTACCAGCAGCGGGAAGGCTTGGGCCGCGACGGCCAAGCGACGACCGCACTCTTGAGCCGTCTGCGCGAGTCCGTCGCCGCCGACGCTGCGCCGGCGGTGATCGTCTCCGAGCCGACGCCGAGCGAAGCCGCCGCGACGGCGGAGCCGCTGCCGGCCGAGCTCGAGGATCTGGAGGAACTGGATGACTTCTGAGCCGAGCTTCGGGACCGGCCGCGCCCTCGCCGCCGCCCTGCTGTGCGCGACGGTGCTATGGAACGGATCGGCCGAGACGCGCGCCGAGGATGCGCCCTACTCGGCGACACCGGCCTACGACCTGGACGCCTGGCGCCAGCTCAACACCTCGCCGATGAAGAGCTTGTGGGATTACGGCTGGGGCCCGAGCCTCGACAGCCTGCCGCACTTCGTCCCGCCGGCGACGCAGAAGGCGCCCAATCTGCAGCAGCGCTCGGTGCCGGAGCGCGACCGGGGGCGGGCGCGGTCGCGGGTGGCGACGCCCAGCGACGGACCGGGCGCGCGCGTGCCGCTGCCGGTGGTCGATCCCGCGACCTATCATCGGGCGGTCTTCACGCGCGGCGAGGGCCCGGCGCTGCTGATCGACGCCATCTGCGCCCTGACCACCGGCAAGTTCAGTTTGGAAGCCATCCGCTACTACAACAGGGAAAGAGTGAAGTACCCGAAGGGCACGAAGTTCTGGGTCGAGGCCACGGTGCTCTACGGCAACAAGAGCGGCTCGCCGAACCGCCTCGCCTGCCCGGCCAACGACCAGCTCTTCCCAAGCCCGATGAACTCGAGCATCTGCGTCGCGACCTACCGCTTCCGGACTCTGGGCGCGGTCCACAAGCCGCCGCCGGCACCCGACCGCCAGGGCGAATGCGTGCAAATCCGCCACATGCAGCTCACGGGGACCGGCGACATCGAGGACGGGCTGCAGCTCTCGGTCGCGCCGTCCGCGCTGCGGGTCGAGCTTTGCCGGCCGTTTTCCGTCGGCGCCCGGGTCAGTCTGGTGACGGCCGAAGGTGCCGGCGAGGGCAGCTTCGTGGCCCCGGTACGCTGGGTGCCGGGCCACGGCGTGAAGGCCGCGACGCTGCTCGGCGCCTCGGGCGACGACGAGGGCCGCGATTTCGAGGTCCGCAGCTTCGAGGCGACCAAGTTCGGCCGTCACACCATCAAGGTCTTTCTCGAGCATGAGAGCCTGTCGGAGCCGAAGATGGCCAGCGTCGTCGTCGATGTCGCGACGCCGCCGCCGGGCGCCATCGTCATCCGGCCGCTCCAGGAGATCGCGCTCAGCGTCGGCGACAAACAGGGCTTCTCGCTCTGGGGCACCCGGACCGCGTCCTGCGGCGGCGACGCCGGCCGCCGTATCGACAAGATCCGCTACGGCATCGCCTGGAGCGCCAGCAAGGGGCGTTTCGAGGGCGACGTCTACCACGCGACCGAGGCGGGCCCGGTCGAGATCACGGCGCGCTGGACCGACAGCCACAGCGGCGAAAGCTACGAGGCGAAAAGGAGCCTGGTCGTCGAGGAACGCGATGACCTGGTCGTCTCCCTGGCGCTCGACAAGCAGCGTCTTGACGTCTGCGGCACGCTCGAGGTCATCCCGAGCATCACCACGCCCTCGGGCAAGCCCATCGTCACCGACCCCCTGGCCTTCGATCCCGCCCTCGATGCCGCGCGGGCCTTGAAGGGCGTCGACAACGTGACTCTCGACTGGGACTTCGACGGCCCCGGCGGCGTCAACAGGGTCTGGTACGCCGGCAAGGGCGGCGAGGGCGTCGGTGTCCTCAATGCCTCTTTCCGGGCGGCCGGCACCTACAGCGTCTCCGCCCGCGTGCGCGGCAGCGGCGAGGCGGCGAAGCCGGGCGTGGCCACCTTCGAGGTCGTCGACATGCTGCCGACCTCGATCGAGCTCAGCCCCTCCAAGCGCAGGTTCGAAGCCGGCGAGAGGATCACCGTCGAGACCGACCTCAAGTTCCCGGAGCCGCCGGGCGCCGTGCCGGGCTTCAGTCCTCTCGCGCCGACGCTGACGGCCAGCGGCGGGACGATTCGCGACAAGACCTTTTGGTCCAACCAGCCCGGCAAGCACCAGCTCACGGCCAGCTACCGCGTGTCCGACAACTGCGGCGGCGGCGAGGTCTCGAGCACGACGACCGTCACGGTGACCGACTCGAAGAGCGGCGCCCATGTCGACGCCTGGGTGACGCGCGGCCGGCTAGACGATCAGGTCTTCCGCAATGCCTACAGCGGCTTCACGCCGCGCTGAGGAGCGAGCCCATGACCATCGTCGGCCGGCCTCGCCTTCTCGCCTTCTGCACTTTGCTGCTCGCAGCCGTCTGGGCGGCGCCCCATGCGGCGGCCAAAGAGCTGCTGATGAGCGAGACCTTCTATGCCGGCAGCAGCGGCCACCAGCTCACCGTGCGGGTCAAGAATCTTTCCGAAACGCGGAAGCTCGAGGGCGTCAGTGTCGCGCTGCTGGAGAAGCCGGGATTCGTCACGCTCGGCGGCATTCAGCCGGCGGGCCGCTCGCTCGAGCCGCTGGAGGTGGTGAACTTCGTTGCCCTGTTCTCCATCGCCGAGGACGCGCCGGAGGGCGCCATGGGCACGCTGGCCGTCAAGGTCAACGCCGCCGCGGACGTCGCCTTCGACGTCACCACGCCGAAGCTGACCATCACCGTGCGCCGGCCCGACGATGCCGAAAGCGCCCGCGACCGCATCGCTGCCTGCGATTTCAGCACGGCCTTCGCCCTGATCCAGAAGCTGCCGCCGGAGGACCCGCGGCGCGATGTTCTCAAGGCCGAGCTCGAGGAAGCCGTGTTCGCCCACGACCGGGCCGAGGTCAGCCTGCGGGCGGCGCGCAGCCGGCTGGCCTCGGGCGACATCGAAGGCGCGGAGGCGGCGCTCGCGACGGCAGCCGAGTCCGACTGTCCGGAGATCCAGGACCGGGTCGCGGCGCTCGGACCGCAGATCGCCGAGGCCCGCGACAAGGCCTCGGAGAGCGACCTGGCGAGTGCGCGGGCCGCGCTCGAGTCCTGCGACTTCACCACCATGCGCCAGGCGCGCGAGGCCCTCGCCGCGGCGAACGACAAGAGCGACGTGGCCCTGGCCCTGCTGTCGCGGCTCGATCAGCAGATCGCCGCCGACGATGCCTATCGGGCGGCCGGGCCGGCCTATCGCGCGGGGGACCTGGAGGGCGCGGCCGGGCAGCTTGCCGCCGCCCAGGCGACGAGCTGCCCGACGCGGCTGGAAGAGATCGCCGAGCGGCTCGACAAGATCGAGCGTCTGCGCGCCGTGCTGGCGCGTGTCGAGGCGACCATCGAGTCCTGCGATCTCGGCAAGATGCAGGCCCTGGCCGGCAAGCTCGAGGGCCGCAAGCACAGGCTGCTAGTCGAGGCGAAGGCGCGGACCGATGCGGCGATCGGCCCGCTCTCGACGGCGATCCAAGAGAACGAGAGCTCGAAGCCGGCTTACACCGCCGGGCAGCTCGGCGAGGCGGAAGGCCATTTGAACGCGGCCAGCAGAGCCCTCGAGTCCCTCGAGTCCGGATCCTGTCCAAGCTTGCGCAGCACGATCGCCGGCCGGCTCGACAAGATCCAGCGTCTCCGCAGCCTGCTCGCCCAAGCCGAGCGCGCCAGTCAGGCCTGCGACAAGGACGCCATGCGGGCCTTCATCGCCAAGGCCGAAGGGCAGAGTCACCGGCTGATCGAGGCCAAGGTGCAAGCGCTGCGCTCGGCGCTCGAGACCTGCGAGGCGCCGCCGCCCGTGGCCGAAGAGCAGCGCGAGCCGGCGCCGGAGACGGGCGGTGCGGGCGGCGAGGCGGAAAGCCACATCGCCGCGACCCGAAGCTGCCAGGCCGAGTTCGGCGGGCAGGCCTACGCCGCGCAGAAGGGCGGCCGCTTCCACTGCGTCTGCGACGGCAAGCCTTGCCGTCCGCAGACGGCGGCCCAACCGAGCGACGATCGCGGCCGGCAAGGCGGCGGCGGAAGCACCGGAACCGACCCGAGAATCACCGGCCAGATGGTCTGCGCCGCGGTCTACGAGGGCGGCGTCGTCCTCGGCGTCACGGCCAGCGGCAGCTACCGCTGCGGCTGTCCGCAGGGCCGCTACCTCGACGAGGGACGCGGCGCCTGCCTAACCTGGAATCAGGTCGTCGCGGCGGCCGAGCAGAGTTGCCGGCGCGACGGCGGGACGGTAGCCAGGGTTGCGGGGCCGGGCGACTTCTCCTGCTGTCCCGCGGGCGCACCGCGCTACGACGAGCGGACGGATAGCTGCTGGGGCCGCGACGACATGCTCGCCGACGCCCAGGCGCAGTGCGCCCGCGACGGGCTGGTCGCCGCCCACGTCAAGGGGCCGAACGACTACGTCTGCTGCCCGAGCGGCACGACCCGCTACGATGCCGCCAGCAACCGCTGCATCGACGAGAACCAGGCGCGGCGCGATGCGCAGCAGGCGGCGCAGGCGCTGCAAGGCCTGGGCCAGGCCCTGCAAGGGCTCAGCCGGCAAGGGGCCGGCGGTGGCGGCTACAGCTGTGCCAACCCGCCGGCGGGCTGCCATTGCCGGCCCGGCACGACGCAGTTCCACTGCGGCGGCAACGAGTTCGGCGGCAGCAGCAGCGGCGGCGCGAGCAGCCACGCCTGCCAGGCCTTCCAGGGCGAGGCCAATCAGCATGCCGCGCGGATGAACCGCTTGGTGCGGGAGTATCAGGCGGTGGGACGCTCGGACAACAAGGCTGCCATCCGGGCCAAGGCTTGCGAGATGTTCCGCGAAGGCCAGCGCGGCGAGCAGATCATCTCGCGGGCGAATGCCTCCGGCTGTCCCATTCCGCCCCAGGTGATGCAAGGCCAGGGCGCCTACACGCGGGCCCTCGCGGAGAACTGCTGACTAAATGCCGGGCGTTTCCGGCTCGCAGAGTCTGACTCGAAATCAGAGACCCTTTTCCAACGGCTTAGCGAGATCCAGACGCACCCCCACAGTCACCCTCGGACTTGATCCGAGGGTCCATCGTTTCGCGTTCTCGGACCTCAATGGATTGCCGGGTCAAGCCCGGCAATGACAAGGTTGGGCAGGCTGTCAGGCCTGGGCGCTCTTGACGCGCCGGCGCTCGACCGATGAGGGGATGCGCATCGCCTCGCGGTACTTGGCGACGGTGCGCCGGGCGATGTCGATGCCGTCGGCCCTGAGCCTGGTGACGATGCTGTCGTCGGACAGGATCGCCTTCGGGGCTTCGTCGTCTATTAGCGCCTTGATGCGGTGGCGCACGGCCTCGGCCGAGTGCGCCTCGCCGTCGGTGCCGGCGATCGCGGCGGTGAAGAAGTACTTCAGCTCGTAGGTGCCGCGCGGCGTGGCGATGTACTTGTTCGAGGTGACGCGGCTGACCGTCGACTCGTGCATCTCGATCTCTTCGGCGACGTCGCGCAAGGTCAGGGGCCGCAGGTGCTCGACACCCTTGCGGAAGAAGGCGTTCTGCTGCTTGGCGAGCTCGGTGGCGACCTTGAGGATGGTCGTCGCGCGCTGGTGCAGCGCCTTGACCAGCCAGGTCGCCGACTGCATCTGCTCGGTCAGGTACTCGCGGTCCTTCTTGCTCCGCGCCTCGGCGTAGAGCCGGGCGTGGTAGCTCTGGTTGACCAACACCCGCGGCAGGGTCTCCGCGTTCAGCTCGAGGAGCCAGCCGCCGTCCGGCGCGGGGCGCATGATGACGTCCGGGATGACCGGCTCGGCGACGCGCTGGTCGAGGGTCAGGCCCGGCTTGGGGTCGAGCGCGCGCAGCTCGGCCAGCATCTCGGTCAGGTCTTCGGCGTCGACGCCGCAAAGCGCCATCAGGTCGTCGTACTGGCGGCGGGCGACCAGGTCGAGGTTGTCCAGCAGGCAGACCATCGCCGGGTCGTAGCGGTCGAGGTCGGCGAGCTGCAGCGCCAGGCATTCCTTCAGGTCGCGCGCGAAGAGGCCGGGCGGGTCGAAGGCCTGCAGCCGCTTCAAGGTCGCCTCGACGCGCGCGACGTCGCAGGCGAGAACCTCGGCGACGTTGTCCAGGGGCTCGCTCAGGTAGCCGGCCTCGTCGAGCATGTCGATCAGGTGCAGGGCGATCAGCCGGTCGACCGGATCGCTCAGGTCGAGCTGGACCTGATTGAGCAGGTGGTCGCGCAGCGTCGTCTCGTCGGACAGCCGCTGCACGGCCGAGCCGCCGTCCTCGTCGCCGGCCGGGCCGCGGCTGCTGCTCTGGAAGGCGGTGGCGCCGTCCTGCGGCCACTCGGCCACTTCGTCGTAGCCGCCCTCGACGCTGCTCTCGCCGGTGTCCAGCGGCGCCTCGTTGGCGTCCGGCAGGCTGCCCGATTCGTAGAACTCGAGACTGTCGTTCGGCGTCGGCTCGCCGCTGTCGGGCGCCGGCTGCTCGGCCGGCGGCAGCTCGTCGGCTTCCTCTTTCTCGAGCAGCGGGTTCTGCACCAGCTCCTGTTCGACGAAGTTGGCGAGCTCGAGATTCGACAGCTGCAACAGGCGAATCGCCTGCTGCAACTGCGGCGTCATGACCAGCGTTTGGCTTTGCCTGAGGTCGAGCCGTTGCGAAACCGCCATGATCGGCAGCCTTAGAGGCTAAACGTTTCGCCCAAGTAAACGCGCCGCACGTCCTGGTGCGAGACGATTTCCGAGGGTCTGCCTTCCATCAACATCATGCCGTCGTGGATGATGTAGGCGCGATCGACGATCTCCAGCGTCTCGCGCACGTTGTGATCGGTGATCAGGACGCCGATGCCGCGGTCCTTGAGATGCGACACCAGGTCGCGGATGTCGCTGACGGCGATCGGGTCGATGCCGGCGAGCGGCTCGTCGAGCAGGATGAAGCTCGGATTGGCCGCCAGCGCGCGGGCGATCTCGACGCGCCGCCGCTCGCCGCCGGAGAGCGCCAGGGCCGGCGTCTGCCGGAGGTGCGAGATGGAGAACTCGGCCAGCAGGTCGGTCAGCCGGGTCTCGCGGGCCTCGCGCTCCGGCACCACCACCTCGAGGATGCTGCGGATGTTCTGCTCGACGGTCAGGCCGCGGAAGATCGAGGCCTCCTGCGGCAGGTAGCCGATGCCCAGGCGCGCGCGGCGGTACATCGGCAGGTCGGTGATCTCGTGGCCGTCGAGCGTCACCCAGCCGTAGTCCGGCGCGATCAGGCCGATCATGATGTAGAAGCAGGTCGTCTTGCCGGCGCCGTTCGGCCCGAGCAGGCCGACGGCTTCGCCGCGCTGCAGGGACAGGCTGACGCCGCGCAGCACCGGCCGCTTCTTGAAGGACTTGCCGACGTTGACCGCCGCCAGGCCGTCGTTGCTGGCGACCAGCTCCGGCGTGCCGTGCTGCCGGGGCGTCTCGGGCCCCCCGTCGGACCCCGCCTCGGAACCGGCTTGGCCGGCCGCGTTGTCGGCCCAGGGATTGCCGTCGCCGCGCTCGCTCACTGGGCCCCCTCGGCCTGCGGCTCCTGCTGCGGCAGCAGCAGGCCACGCACGCGCTGGTTCGAGGCCGAGCCCGGCGGGCCCGCCATCAGCTTGCTGACGCCGGTCACCAGGTCGACCTCGGCATACTCGCCGTTCAGCTGGTTCTCGCCCCGGGTCACCTTGACCCCTCCGGTCAGTGTGGCGAATCGCCGCTGGACATAATACACGGCTTTGTTGCCGGTGATGAACTCCGAGGGCGTGGCGATTTCGACCCCGCCCACCGCGTCGATCCGGCGCATCTCCATCCGGCCCTGGGCGTCCTCGCGCAGGTGGGCGGTCAGGGAATCGGCCCGGATCCGCTCGTTGCCGCGCTGCGCCACCGCGTTGCCGCGGGCCACGGCGACCTGCAGCTCCTCCCAGTATTCCAGGCTGTCGCGCGCGGTCACCGTGTCCTGGGCGGTGACGATCTTCAGGTTGTTGCCGCGCAGCACCATGACGGCCTGGTCGAGATCGTAGCGGCCGACCTCGCCGTAGACCGTCTCGCCCGGCGAGGCGATGCGCACGTTACCCAGCAGGTCGATCTGGTAGATCTCGTTGTCGCCCTCGGCGCCGGAGCGGTAGTAGGCGGTCAGCACGTCGGCGAAGACCTCGAGGTCGCCCTGAGCGGCGCGGGCGTTGCCGCGGGCGATGTACTGCTGGCTGTCGCGCCGCCATTCGATGCCGTCGTCGGCGTTGATCTCGAGCGGGCCGTCGCCGCTCTGCAGGCCGCCGAGGCCCTGGCCCCGGGCGGACCCGGCCAGGCCCCCAAGCGACAGGGTGAGCGACAAGGCGAGGCAGAGCGCGGCGGTGAGCGGGCGTCCGGCCGGCCGGATCATCGATACATCACCATCTGCGCGCGGCCGGTGAAGAAGATCCGCTCGCCTTCGTTCTCGACCCGGAAGCCCTCGGAGTTGAGCGTGCCGACCGGGCCGCTCGCCTCGACCGGCTGGTCGCCCTGGGCCGTGCCCGCGGTCAGGTCGATGTGGGCGAACTCGGTCTTCACCTCGAAGCCTTCGTCGTGGAACACCACGACGTCGCCGGTCAGGTCGACGGTCTCCGCTTCGCGATGATAGCGGCCCGACTTCGCCATGATGGCGAGCCAGGTGCCGTCCTCCATGGTCATGTCGGCCTTAGGCAGCTCGAGGTCGATCAGGTTGTCGTTGCTCTTGTCCTGGATCGCCAGGTCGGCGGTGACGCGGAAGGGCCGGTTCTGGTTGTCGATGCCGTCGAAGCGCGGGTTCAGCATGGTCAGGTTGTCGGCCTGCTCCAGGGAGATGCTGGAGACCGAGATGCGGAAGCGGTCGTCGTCGGGGGTGAGCTGCGGCCAGACCACCACCAGCAGGATCAGCGCCGTCGCCAGGGCCGGCAGCAGCAGCTTCATGAGCACCACGAAGAAGCTGTAGCCGCTGCGGCCGGAGAGGCGCGGCGGCTGACGGACCGCGCCGCCGGCCGCGCCCGGCGCCGCGGCCCCGGTCCGGGCCGGCGCCTCCGCGTCGCGGGTGCTCGCCGCCGCCTGTCCGGAGTCCGCTTTCTTGAGCCACATCGGCGCGGCCCTCAGCTCAGCCCGGCCCGCAGGCAGTCGTGGATGTGGATGATGCCGACCGGCCGCCGGCCGCCGCCTTGGCCCTCCTCGACGACGAAGAGGCTGGTGACCCGCGGCTCGTCGGCGTTCATCAGGCCGACCGCCTCGGCGGCCAGGGCCTGCGGCCGGATCACCTTCTTCGGGCCCTCGGTCATCACCGTGGCCGCGCTGTGGCCGAGCAGGCCCTGGGCCATGTGCCGGCGCAGGTCGCCGTCGGTGATGATGCCGACCAGCTCGCCCTGCGGATCGGTCACGCCGACGCAGCCGAAGCGCTTGTTGGTCATGATCAGGATCGCCTCGGCCATCGGCGTCTCGGGCCGGCAGAGCGGCAGCTCCTCGTCGCCGTGCATCAGGTCGGCGACCCGCAGCAGCTTCTGGCCCAGGCTGCCGCCCGGGTGCAGCACCTGGAAGTCCTGCGCCGAGAAGCCGCGGCGCTCGAGCAGGGCGATGGCGAGGGCGTCGCCGAGGCCGAGCATCATGGTGGTCGAGGTGGTCGGCGCCAGGCCCATCGGGCAGGCCTCGGGGGCGCTCGGCAGGATCAGCGCCACGTCGGCCTGCTCGGCGAGGGGCGAGACCGCGCGGCCGGTGATGCCGATCAGCGGGATCGCGTGGCGCCGGCTGTAGGTGACGATGGCGTCGAGCTCGCTGGTCGAGCCGGAGTTCGACAGGGCGACCACGGCGTCGGCCCGGGTGATCATGCCGAGGTCGCCGTGGCTGGCCTCGCCGGGATGGACGAACTGCGCCGGCGAGCCGGTCGAGGCCAGGGTCGCGGCGATCTTGCGGGCGACGTGGCCGCTCTTGCCCATGCCGGTCACCACGATCCGCCCGGTCACCGTGTCCAGCGTCGCGACCGCGGCCACGAAGCGCGCGTCGAGGGCATCGGCCAGGGCGGTCAGGCTGCGCGACTCGGTGGTCAGCACGCGCCTGGCGGAGCTCAGCTCCGGCGCCTCCTCGGCGGCGATCCGGTCGGGGCGCGTGGTCATTCAGCCCGTCCCCGTCGGCCGGCTGCCGAGATCCGGTAAATTGCAATCATTGCGATCCATGGTTCCCATTATATACGAAGCCCTTGGCGCCGTTTCCCCTCCGCGCCGCGGCCCTCTCGGCCCGGGGGCGCGGCCGGCCGCTCAGTGGGCGAAGATGTCCTCCTCGGCCCAGCCGGCGAGGTCGAGGGCGGCGCGGGCCGGCAGGAAGGCAAAACAGGCCGCCGCCAGGGCGCTGCGGCCCTCGCGCTCGAGCATGGCGTCGAGCTTCTCGCGCAGCCGGTGCAGGTGGGCGACGTCGGAGGCGGCGTAGCGGAGCTGCTCGTCGCTCAGCTCGGCGGCGCCCCAGTCGGAGGACTGCTGCTGCTTGGCCAGCTCGACGCCGATCAGGTCCTTGCAGAGGTCCTTCAAGCCGTGGCGGTCGGTGAAGGTGCGCACCAGCTTGGAGGCGATCTTGGTGCAGTAGACCGGCTGGCAGACCACGCCCAGGTGGCGCTGCAGCATGGCCACGTCGAAGCGGGCGAAGTGGAACAGCTTGAGAATCTCGGAGTCGCCGAGCAGGCGGCTCAGGTTGGGCGCGTCGTAGCGCCCGTCGCGGAACTGCACCAGGTGGCAGGCGTCGTCGCCGGCGGAGAGCTGGACCAGGCAGAGCCGGTCGCGCTTGAGCTGCAGGCCCATGGTCTCGGTGTCGACCGCGACGCTGGGCCCGAGCTCCAGGCCGTCGGGCAGGTCGCCGTGGTGCAACTCGATCTTCAAGGGCTCGCCTTTTCCCACCGGGGCCGCGCCGGCCGGCCGGGGCCGCTCGCCCGGGGCCAGTCGCTTGGCCGCTTTCCTGCGGCGCCCGGCGCATTCTGATCCGCCGCCGGGGCCTGTCAAGGCACCTGTCCCGGGCCCGCCGCGGCCGGCCAAGGCCTTCCGGGGGCCGGCTTTCCGCTGTCTTGCGGCCCGCCGAGAGGCTATATAGACAGCCGCGAATCGGGCCCGAGCGGGCGGCTCTCGCCCGCGGCGGCCGGTCTATCGAGGAGCGCTCCCATGGCGGCACGGCTGGTCACGGTCTTCGGCGGCTCCGGCTTCATCGGCCGGCACCTGGTGCAGCGGCTGGCCCAGCAGGGCTGCCTGGTCCGGGTCGCGGTGCGCCGCCCCTCCCGGGCCCAGTTCCTCAAGCCCCTGGGCGACGTCGGCCAGATCACCCCGATCGCCGCCGCGCTGCAGGACCCGAACAGCCTGCGGGCGGCGGTCGAGGGCGCCGATGCCGTGGTCAACCTGGTCGGCCTGCTCTACGAGAAGGGCGCCCAGAGCTTCGAGGCCGTCCATATCGAGGGCGCCAAGCAGATCGCGCTCTTCGCCGCCGCGGCCGGCGCCAAGAGCCTGGTGCAGATGTCGGCGATCGGCGCCGATAGCGGGGCCGAGGCCGGCTACGCCCGGAGCAAGGGCTACGGCGAGCAGGCGGTGCGCCGGGTCTTCCCGGCGGCGGTGGTGGTGCGGCCGAGCATCGTCTTCGGGCCGGAAGACGGCTTCTTCAACCGCTTCGCGGCCATGGCCCGGCTGTCGCCGGCCCTGCCGCTGATCGGCGGCGGCCACACCCGCTTCCAGCCGGTCTACGTCGGCGACGTCGCCGAGGCGATCGCCCGCACTCTGAAGTGGCCGGAGTGCCGCGGCGAGACCTTCGAGCTGGGCGGCCCGGCGGTCTACAGCTTCAAGGAGCTGATGGAGCTGATGCTGGCGCAGATCGGCCGCCGCCGCCTGCTGCTGCCCCTGCCCTTCGGGATCGCCGAGTGGCAGGGCAGCCTGCTCGAGAAGCTGCCGGTGCCGCCGCTGACCCGAGACCAGGTGCTGATGCTGCGCCACGACAACGTCGTCGACCCGCAGGCCTACAAGCTGGCCGACCTGGAGATCCAGGCCACCTCGGTGGAGGCCGTGCTGCCGAGCTACCTCGACCGCTATCGCGTCGGCGGCCGCTTCAACACCGAAGTCCGGGCGGTCTAGTCGCGAGAAAGGCGGCTCCAGCCTGCTCCTCCATCCGGCCACCCACAGGATACTGGCGTTAGGTGGCCGGGTGGGGGAGCGGGCTGGAGCCGAGCGTCCGCGTTAGCGGAGACGGCGCTAGCCGGCGACGGCGCCGTTCTGGTAGGCCAGCCAGAGGATGATCACGCCGATCGCCAGGCGGTAGACCACGAAGGGCGTGAAGCCCGCCGAGCGCAGCCAGGCCATCATCAGCGCGATCGACAGCCAGGCCGAGACGAAGGCCAGGCCGGCGGCCATGGCGGCGTCGAGGCCGAGCTGCAGGTTGCCGCTCTGGTAGAGGTCGTAGCCGGACAGGGTCGAGGCGCCGAGGATCGCCGGCATCGACAGCAGCAGGGAGAAGCGCGCCGCCTCGCCCCGCTCGAAGCCGAGGAAGCGCGCCGCCGTCATGGTCACGCCGGAGCGGCTGGTGCCGGGCAGCAGGGCCAGCACCTGGGCCAGGCCGATGAAGAGGGCGTCGGTCAGCGTGATGTGCTCGGTGCGCCGGACGGTCAGGCCGAAGCGGTCGCCGACGAACAGCAGGATGCCGAAGCCGATGGTCGACCAGCCGATCACCTGCAGGCTGTAGACGGTGTCGAGCAGGTCGCCGCGGACCAGGAAGCCGACCGCGACCAGCGGCAGCGAGGCGACGATGACCATCGCCAGCAGCTTCAGGTCGGGGCCGCCGCGGCCGATGAACAGGCGGAAGAAGCCGCGCAGCATGGCCCAGACGTCGCGCCAGAAGTAGAGCATCACGGCGAGCAGCGAGCCCAGGTGCACCGCCACGAAGAGGATCAGCCGCTGCTCCTCCGGCGGCAGCGCGACCTCGGCCCGGTCGAGCGCGCGCCAGCTCAGCTCGAGGTGGCCCGAGGAGCTGACCGGCAGAAACTCGGTGATGCCCTGAACCACTGCCAGGACGACAATGAACAGGAGCGGCACGAAACGGCTCTCCAGGGGGGCCACGAGGCGAAATCGAATGCGCGGGTCGCGCGGCGACCGAGCGGCTTATAGCAGAGCCGCCACCGCGTCGCCCATGGGCAATATGAGGCCGGATCGGTCCTTATTTCTGCATGTAACTCTGCTGATATCTTTCCAATCGGCGTTGCGGTAAAGCGGCTTAAGGAATAACGTCAGCAACATTGACGTTGTTGCCACAATCCGCTCGCAAGGGCGGGGCATTTGGCCTATAAGGGAGCCTCCGAGGCTCCGGCCGCTGGGCGGGGCAAGAGGGGGATTTCAGAGATGCCGGGGGAACGACGCGGGCTCGCGGCCGCAGAGGCGGCGCGGGCCACAGGGCCTCGCGCCCCGAGAGCTAGGGGGCCACGTGCCCCGCTAGGCCGGCCGCAAGGACGCTAGACCCGACGCTAGACGCAGGGACTCGAGACCATGGCGCAGCGCATGCTCAGGTTCGTCAAGACCGCCCAGCAGATGCCCGAGAAGCGGGCGGCGCTGGCCCGGCGGGCCGACTTCGAGGAGATCTATCAGGAGTACGACCCGGCCGCCGCCGCCGAGCAGGCCGCGCGCTGCTCGCAGTGCGGCGTGCCCTTCTGCCAGGTCCATTGCCCGGTGCAGAACAACATCCCCGACTGGCTGATGCTGACCGCCGAGGGCCGCCTCGAGGAGGCCTATCAGATCAGCCAGGCGACCAACAACTTCCCGGAGATCTGCGGCCGGATCTGCCCGCAGGACCGGCTCTGCGAAGGCAACTGCGTGATCGAGCAGGCCGGCCACGGCACGGTGACCATCGGCTCGGTCGAGAAGTACATCACCGACACGGCCTGGGAGCGGGGCTGGGTCAAGCCGGTCAAGCCGCTGCGCGAGCGCGGCCTGTCGGTCGGCGTCATCGGCGCCGGGCCCGCCGGCCTTGCCGCCGCCGAGCAGCTTCGCCGCAAGGGCTACGCGGTGACGGTCTACGACCGCTACGACCGGGTCGGCGGCCTGCTGGTCTACGGCATCCCTAACTTCAAGCTGGAGAAGCAGGTGGTGCAGCGGCGCGCCGAGCTGATCGAGCAGGCCGGCGTCGAGTACCGGCTGAACTTCGAGGTCGGCCGCGACGCCGGGCTGGAGGACATCCGCGCGCGCCACGACGCGGTGCTGATCGCCACCGGCGTCTACCGGGCGCGCGAGATCATGCTGCCCGGCGCCGGCCTCGGCCAGGTGGTGCAGGCCCTCGACTATCTGACCGCCTCCAACCGCAAGGGCCTCGGCGACCAGGTGCCGGCCTTCGAGGACGGCCGGCTCGACGCGCGCGACAAGCACGTGGTGGTGGTCGGCGGCGGCGACACGGCGATGGACTGCGTGCGCACCGCCGTGCGCCAGGGCGCCAAGTCGGTGAAGTGCCTCTACCGGCGCGACCGCCAGAACATGCCGGGCTCGCAGCGCGAGGTCGGCCACGCCGAGGAGGAGGGCGTCGAGTTCCTCTGGGTTTCGGCGCCCGAGGCCTTCGTCGGCGACGGCGCGGTCTCGGCCGTGCGCGCCCAGCGCGTGCACCTCGGCATGCCGGACTCCAGCGGCCGGCAGACGCCGCAGCCGGTGCCGGGCTCGAGCTTCACCATCGAGGCCGACCTGGTGATCAAGGCGCTCGGCTTCGACCCCGAGGACCTGCCGCGGCTGTTCGGCACCCCCGGCCTCGAGGTCACCGGCTGGGGCACCTTGCAGGTCGACTTCCGCCGGCTGATGACCAGCCTCGACGGCGTCTTCGCCGCCGGCGACATCGTGCGCGGCGCCTCCCTGGTCGTCTGGGGCATCCGCGACGGCCGCGACGCCGCCGAGCAGATCGACAGCTACCTCGAAGCCAAGGCCGCCGGCGAGCCCGTGCCGGCCGCGGCGGAGTGACGTGATGGGCGTCATCGCCAAGAACACGTCGGAAGCTCGCTGGGTCCGCGAGTTTGGGCAACCGGCTTCGTTCGACGACGACCTTGGCACACTCGGCGCATGGGTTGGCCCGCGAACCGGTCATGACCGACGCGACAAGGGTCAGAAGGAAGACTACGTGCTCCGGCGATTCCTCGTCGCACTGAAGCGAAGCAACCGCTTGCGCTTTCCTTTGAAGATCGAGGCCACGCGCGACGAGCCAAATCAGCCGGATTTCACGATCGCGTGGCCGGACGGCTTCACAATGGGAGTCGAAGTCACCGAAGCTACGACGCCAGAATGGCAAGCTGAGTTGACTCGGTCGGAAGAGCGCGAGGCCCGCGGCCCGTTGTTGACCGAGAGTGCTTCGGCTCCTGATATCTCGGAACTGATTGCCAAGAGAATCGCACAGAAGGGAAAGAAGTTCGATGAAGGTGCCTATCGCGGCACCGACGATTGTGTGTTGATCATCTATGAGAATGCGGAGTTTGGTGGATTTCGCGACAAGAGCGCCGACCTGAATCGCCTTCGGAAGGCATCGATCGCGCTAACAGGCTTCTCCGCGGTCCATTTCGTCGCGGCCGAACGCGTTTGGCTCGATATCCTCGGTAGTCAAGAACTCGTCGACGTCTCAAAGAGCTATGAAATCGACTTCGCGAACTGGATTGCAGATCAAGTCGAGAAGATCCGTCTCCAGGGTGACGAGGGACTGGATCTGTCGAATATCTCTGAGGAGTTGGAGGCGTTGGGACGGCGGGATCGGCGAGCACTCAAGAGTCACCTCAGGAATCTCCTGGTGCATCTGCTGAAGTGGCAGTATCAGCCTCAGCGTCGAAGCGATAGCTGGCTAAGGTCAATCGGCAACGCGCGTGCCGAAATTGAGGACATCCTCTCCGACAGCCCAAGCCTCAAGAGTTTCCTCGAAGAGCAGATTGATGCTGAGTTCGAGAAGGCACGGGCGCAGGCAATCAGAGAGACTGGCCTAGGCTCGAACAGCCTTCCCGACGATTGCCCCTACAAGGTCGCGGCTCTCGTCGACGACGACTTCCTGCCGGAATAGCGCTGGCGCAAGCATCAAGAGGCCGGATGCCATGAACGAAATCGACACCTGGCGGCGCAACGCCGAACACCTCGCCGAGAACGGCCTCTACGATCCGGCCGAGGAGCACGCCTCTTGCGGCGTCGGCCTGGTCGCCTCGCTGGACGGCACGCCGCAGCGGCGGGTGGTCGAGGCCGGCATCAAGGCGCTGAAGGCGGTCTGGCATCGCGGCGCGGTCGATGCCGACGGCAAGACCGGCGACGGTGCGGGCATCCACATCGAGATCCCGCAGGAGTTCTTCCGCGAGCAGGTGCGCCGCGCCGGCCACGAGCCGGGCGAGGAGCGGATCGGCGTCGGCATGGTCTTCCTGCCGCGCACCGACTTCGCCGCGCAGGAGCGCTGCCGGGTCATCGTCGAGCGCGAGATCCTGAACTACGGCTACATGATCCACGGCTGGCGCCAGGTGCCGGTCGACACCAGCGTGGTCGGCGAGAAGGCCAATGCCGCGCGCCCCGAGATCGAGCAGATCATGATCGCCAACAACAAGGGGACCAGCGACCAGCAGTTCGAGGTCGACCTCTACGTCATTCGCCGGCGCATCGAGAAGGCGGCCGAGGAGGAGTCGATCAAGGACTTCTACATCTGCTCGCTGTCCGGCCGCTCGATCATCTACAAGGGCATGTTCCTGGCCGAGCAGCTCGACAACTTCTATCCCGACCTGCTCGACGAGCGCTTCGCCTCGAACTTCGCGATCTTCCACCAGCGCTACTCGACCAACACCTTCCCGACCTGGTGGCTGGCGCAGCCCTTCCGCGTGCTGGCCCACAACGGCGAGATCAACACCCTCAAGGGCAACGTCAACTGGATGCGCGCCCATGAGTGCCGCATGGCCGACGCCTCCTTCGGCGAGCACATCGAGGACGTCAAGCCGGTGATCCAGCCCGGCAGCTCGGACTCCGCCGCGCTGGACGCGGTCTTCGAGCTGATGGTGCGCACCGACCACGACCTGCCCCTGGCCAAGACCATGCTGATCCCCGAGGCCTGGGAGAACGAGCGGGCCATGCCGCAGGCCCACAAGGACCTCTACACCTACTGCAACGCGGTGATGGAGCCCTGGGACGGCCCGGCGGCAGTCTGCGCCTACGGCGGCCGCTGGGTGCTCGCCGGCATGGACCGCAACGGGCTCAGGCCGTTGCGCTACACCATCACCAGCGACGGCCTGCTGTTCGCCGGCTCCGAGACCGGCATGGTGCGCATCGACGAGGCCAAGGTGCTGCAGAAGGGCCGCATCGGCCCCGGCGAGATGATCGGCGTCGAGCTGACCGAGGGCCGGCTCTACCACGACCGCGAGCTGAAGGACCGCTTCGCCGCCGAGCATGCCTACGGCGACTGGAAGCGGCACATCACCGTGATCGACGACCTGATCCGGCCCGACCACGGCGAGCCGGTCGAGCTCGACAGCGAAGCCCTGCGCCGCCACCAGCTCTGCCACGGCCTGACCATGGAGGACCTGGAGCTGATCCTCCACCCCATGGTCGAGGACGCCAAGGAGGCGATCGGCTCGATGGGCGACGACACGCCCCTGGCCGTGCTGTCCGACGGCTACCGCGGCCTGCACCACTTCTTCCGGCAGAACTTCAGCCAGGTCACAAACCCGCCGATCGACTCGCTGCGCGAGCGGCGGGTCATGACCCTCAAGACCCGCTTCGGCAACCTCGGCAACATCCTCGACCAGGACGAGAGCCAGTGCCAGGTGCTGCAGCTCGACTCGCCGGTGCTGACCAACGCCGAGTTCGAGGCCTTGCGCGCGCACATGGGCGAGACGGCGGTCGACATCGACTGCTGCTTCGAGGTGGACGGCGGCCAGCGGGCGATGCGGGCGGCCCTCGAGCGGATTCGCCGCGAGGCGGACGATGCCGTGCGCGGCGGCGCCGAGCACATCTTCCTGAGCGACAAGGCGGTCGACGCGGAGCGCGCGCCGATCCCCATGATCCTCGCCGTCGGCGCGGTGCATTCGCACCTGATGCGCCAGAACCTGCGGACCTTCTCCTCGATCAACGTGCGCAGCGGCGAGTGCCTCGACGTGCACAACTTCGCGGTGCTGATCGGCGTCGGCGCGACCAGCGTCAACGCCTACCTGGCGCAGGAGTCGATCGCCGACCGCCACCGCCGCGGCCTGCTCGGCGAGCTGAGCCTGGAGAGCGCCGTGCAGCGCTTCAAGAAGGCGGTCGACGACGGCCTGCTCAAGGTCATGTCGAAGATGGGCATCTCGGTGCTCTCGTCCTACCGCGGCGGCTACAACTTCGAGAGCGTCGGGCTGTCGCGCACCGTGGTCGACGAGTTCTTCCCCGGCATGCCGAGCCGGATCTCGGGCATCGGCATCTCCGGCCTGCAGCGCAAGATCCTCGAGCTGCACCGCCGCGCCTGGACCGAGGACTTCGTGGCGCTGCCGGTCGGCGGCTTCTACCGCTACCGGCGCTCCGGCGAGACCCACGCCTGGGCCGCCGACCTGATCCACACCCTGCAGGCCGCCGTCGCCAGCGACTCCTACTCGGCCTACAAGAAGTTCAGCAAGGGCGTGCAGAGCCTGCCGCCGAGCTCGCTGCGCGACCTGCTCGACTTCCGGCGCCAGAGCCACGAGCCCGTGCCGCTGGAGGAGGTCGAGTCAATCACGGCGATCCGCAAGCGCTTCGTGACGCCGGGCATGTCGCTCGGCGCGCTCTCGCCCGAGGCGCACGGCACGCTCAACATCGCCATGAACCGGATCGGCGCCAAGTCGGACTCCGGCGAGGGCGGCGAGGACCCGGCGCGCTACGAGCCCAACGAGCAGGGCGACAACGAGAACTCGGCGATCAAGCAGGTCGCCTCGGGGCGCTTCGGCGTGACCGCCGAGTACCTCAACAAGTGCCGCGAGATCGAGATCAAGGTGGCCCAGGGCGCCAAGCCCGGCGAGGGCGGGCAGCTACCGGGCTTCAAGGTGACCGAGACCATCGCCAAGCTGCGCCACTCGACGCCCGGCGTGATGCTGATCTCGCCGCCGCCGCACCACGACATCTACTCGATCGAGGACCTGGCGCAGCTCATCTACGACCTGAAGCAGATCAACCCGGAGGCCAAGGTCTGCGTCAAGCTGGTGGCGCGCTCCGGCATCGGCACGATCGCCGCCGGCGTGGCCAAGGCCAAGGCCGACGTGATCCTGATCTCCGGGCATTCCGGCGGCACCGGCGCCTCGCCGCAGACCTCGATCAAGTATGCCGGCGTGCCCTGGGAGATGGGCCTCTCGGAGGTCCACCAGGTGCTGACCCTGAACCGCTTGCGCAAGAACGTGCGGCTGCGCACCGACGGCGGCATCAAGACCGGCCGCGACGTGGTGGTGGCGGCGATGCTCGGCGCCGAGGAGTACGGCGTCGGCACCGCCTCGCTGGTGGCCATGGGCTGCATCATGGTGCGCCAGTGCCACTCCAACACCTGCCCGGTCGGCGTCTGCACCCAGGACCAGGCGCTGCGCGACAAGTTCACCGGCAACCCGGAGAAGGTCGTCAACCTCTTCTCCTTCATTGCCGAGGAGGTGCGCGAGATCCTGGCCGCCTTGGGTGTGCGCAGCCTCGACGAGGTGATCGGCCGCACCGACCTGCTGGAGCAGGTCAGCCGCGGCGCCGCGCACCTCGACGACCTCGACCTCAACCCGATCCTGGCCCAGGCCGACCCGGCCGGCGAGCCGATGATCTGCTCGATCGAGGGCCGCAACGAGGTGCCCGAGACGCTCGACGCGCAGATGATCGAGGACTGCCGGCTGCTCTTCGAGGACGGCGAGAAGGTCCAGCTCCAGTACACCATCCGCAACACCCAGCGGGCGATCGGCACCAAGCTCTCCTCCAAGATCGTCCGCCGCTTCGGCATGGACGGCCTGAAGCCCGGCCACGTCACGGTGCGCCTGCGCGGCTCGGCCGGCCAGTCGCTCGGCGCCTTCGCCGTGCAGGGCCTGAAGATCGAGGTCTTCGGCGACGCCAACGACTATGTCGGCAAGGGCCTCTCGGGTGGCAGCATCGTGGTCCGGCCGATGACGGCGAGTCCCCTGATCAGCCACCAGAACACCATCATCGGCAACACCGTGCTCTACGGCGCGACCGGCGGCGAGCTCTACGCGGCCGGCCAGGCCGGCGAGCGCTTCTGCGTGCGCAACTCCGGCGCGGTCGCCGTCGTCGAGGGCTGCGGCTCGAACGGCTGCGAGTACATGACCGGCGGCATGGCCGTGCTGCTCGGGGCGGTCGGCAACAACTTCGCCGCCGGCATGACCGGCGGCATGGCCTTCGTCTACGACCCCGAGGAGTCGCTGCACCTGCGCATCAACAGCGACAGCGTGGTCTATCAGCGCGTCGAGTCCGACTATTGGGAAGGCCGCCTCTTCGACCTGGTGGCGCGGCACCGAAAAGAGACCCAGTCGGCCCTGGCCGAGCGTTTGCGGGTCGACTGGGTGCAGGAACGCGCTAAGTTCTGGCAGGTGGTGCCCAAGGAGATGGTCGAGCGCCTCGAGCACCCGATCTCCGGCGAGGTCGCGGAGAAGCGGGCCTAGCGCGACGTTCCTCTCTCCCGGGCGATCTGTTTCGAGCGCGGGTCATGGAACTCGGACGACTGCTTCGCCTTGCCCTTTTGCCGCTGCTCTTGTCGGTCCTCTGGCCCTTCCTCGACGCGCCCGCGGTCCGGGCCGCGGAGGCCGAAAGCAGGGAGCCGCGGCTGCCGCCGACGCCGCGTTTCAAGACCGATCCGATCAAGATCCTGCGCGGCGAGGAGTCGGTGGGCGTCCCCGAGGCGCCGCGCGGCCCCGGCCTGGCGCAGCGCTACCCGCGGGACCGCGGCATCGAGCGCGACCCGGCGGTGGTCTTCGTCGAGGGCTTCGAGGCGGCGGACTGGCTGTCGCGCTGGAGCTATGTCGATCCGGGCGACACCTACCGGACGGTCGCCGGCGCGCCGGCCCTCGGGTTCGAGCCTCTTGAGGGCAAGTCGCTGCAGGTGGTGATCGCGGAGGGCAGCAACGTCGGGCTCAACCTGCTCTACAAGTTCCAGCAGGAGCTCGGCAGCGAGCCGGACGAGATCTTCTTCCGCTACTACCTGCGCCTCGGCCGCGACTGGAACCCGACGGTGCAGGGCGGCAAGCTGCCCGGCATCGCCGGCACCTACGGCAAGGCGGGCTGGGGCGGCCGCCAATCGGACGGCCGCAACGGCTGGTCGATGCGCGGCTCCTTCGGCCTGGCCGGCCGGCAGGGCGCGGCGCCCGGCGAGACGCCGGTCGGCACCTACGCCTACCATGCCGGCATGCGCTCGCGCTACGGCGACGACTGGAGCTGGAGCATGGGCGATACCGGCGCGTTGGCGCGCGAGCGCTGGTACTGCATCGAGCAGCAGGTGAAGCTCAACTCCCTGCGCTGGGACGACGGCATCATGCGGGTCTGGATCGACGGCGAGCTGGTCTTCGAGCGGGGCTCGGTGCGCTACCGCGACGTCGAGACGCTGAAGATCGACCGGATCTGGATGAACGTCTACCACGGCGGCCGGGCGCTTTCGCCCTACGACCAGCACCTCTTCATCGACAACGTCGTCGTGGCGCGGCGCTACATCGGGCCGCTGGGGCAATGACAGAGGCGGGCGACTGGCGATGGCCGAGCGGATCACCGCCGAGCGGATTACCGAGGTGCTGCCCTGGGGCCGCAGCTTCGACGAGTATCGGGCGATGTTCGATCTCGACGGCCGGCCCTTCGCGCGGGCCGGCGCGGCGCCCCGTGTGCTCGACGTCGGCGGCGGGCCGGCCAGCTTCACGGCCGAGGCGGTAGAGCGCGGCTGGCAGGCCGTCGCCTGCGACCCGCTCTATGCCCACGACAAGGCGGCGATCGAGGGCCGGATCGAGGCGGCACGCGCGCAGATCATGGCCCTGGTCCGGGCCGAGCCGGAGCGCTTCGTCTGGACCAGCATCGAGTCCCCCGACGCGCTGGAGCGCCTGCGCCTGGCGGCGATGGCGCGCTTCCTAGAGGACTACGAGACCGGCCGCGAGGCCGGCCGCTACCGCACCGAGGCCTTGCCGGCGCTCGGCCTGCCCGACGACTCCGTCGATCTGGCGCTCGCCTCGCACCTCCTGTTCCTCTACAGCGCGCAGTGGGATGCCGCTTTCCACCTGGCGGCGGTCCGCGAGCTGGCGCGCGTCGCGGCCGAGGTCCGGGTCTTCCCCTTGCTGGACATGGCCGGCCGGACCTCGGCCCACCTAGAGCCGGTGCTGGCCGCCCTGAGGGCGGCCGGCTACGGCGCCGAGGTCCTGCCGGTGCCCTACGCCTTCCAGCGCGGCGGCGACCGCATGCTGCGGGTCACACGGCGGGCATAGGCGCACACGGCTCTGTTTGCCAAGGCGGCGGCGCGGCTATATTCCCTCGCCCATGCGCAGCCTCTATCACCTGCCGATCGACCCGGGCAGCCGGAAGATCCGCATCCTGCTGGCCGAGAAGGCCCTCGACGTGCAGCTCAAGGCCGAGAAGGTCTGGGAGCGGCGCGAGGCCTTCCTCAAGCTGAACCCGGCCGGCGAGGTGCCCGTGCTGCTGGAGGAGGACGGCACCTCGATCGCCGGCGCCTCAGTCATCGTCGAGTACCTGGAGGAGGCCTACCCGACGCCGAGCATGCTCGGCGAGGGCCCGCTGTACCGGGCCGAGACCCGCCGCCTGGCCCAGTGGTTCGACATCAAGATGGCCCGCGAGGTGACCGGTCCGCTGGTCGAGGAGAAGATGATGAAGCGCTTCCTCGGCCTCGGCCAGCCGGACTCCGCGGCGATCCGCGCGGCCCATGCCAACATGGGCTACCACCTCGACTACATCGCCTGGCTCTGCGACCGCCGGCGCTGGCTCGGCGGCGACGACTTCTCCCTGGCCGACATCGCCGCCGCGGCCCAGGTCTCGGTGCTCGACTACCTCGGCGACGTGCCCTGGGAGAGCCACGGCGAGGCCAAGGACTGGTACGCCCGCGTCAAGTCGCGCCCCAGCCTGCGGCCGATCCTCGCCGACCACATCTCCGGCTCGCCGCCGCCGAAGCACTACGCGGATCTGGATTTCTGAGCTTCGTTTTCCGCGCCGGCTTCGCCGGCTCGCGATGACAGTTGAGGCGGCGGCTACTCGGCTTTGACGTCCAGCGCCTCGAGGTTACGGCGGGCGGTTTCGGCGGGCAGGCTGCCCTCGTAGTCGGTGACGATCTTCAGCCAGTCGGCGCGCGCGCCCGCGAGGTCGCCCTGCAGGCGGCGCAGGATGCCGCGCTCCAGCAGGCCCTCGGGGTTCTCGGGCTCGAGGGCCAGGCCGCGGGCGATGTCCTCGGCCGCCAGCTCGAGGGCGTCGACGTAGCGGTAGGCGCTGGCCCGGAAGATGTAGATCTCGGCGCGGCGGGGAGCGAGATCGGCGGCATAGTTCAGGTCGTCGATGGCCTCCCAGTAGTTCTCGGCCAGCGCCAGGGTCAGCGCCCGGTCGATCCAGAGCTCGACGTTGCCCGGGGCGATCTCCAGGGCGGCGCTCTGGGCCGCGTGGGCCCGCTCGTTGTCGCCGGCCAGCAGCCAGGCCTGGCCGGCCTGGGCCAGGGCGCCGGCGCGGGTCTCCGGCTGATCCCGGTCGACCGCCTCGGCCAGCGACTCGAAGCGTTCGCCGGCGTCGCGGTACTGGTCGAGGGCGAGCAGGGCGACGGCCGCGCAGTGCTGGGCCGCCGGGCCGCCGCCGCGGGCCTGCCAGGCCATGGCGCTTTCCAGGGCTTCCTCCGCGGCGCTCTTCACCAGCGTCATGCAGGCCTTGTACTGGAAGGCGTGGTCGATGGTCTCCTCGATCTGGGCATGCGCCGGCGCGCCGCCGCCCAGAAGAAAGGCGAGCAAGCCGAGGGCTGCCCAGAAAGCTGTACCTTGTTCGCCGCGAGTCACGCTCCTAGAGTCGCGTCGCCATCCGCCGCGTTCAAGCCCGCACAGCGTCATGTCCCAATCCCCGCGCCGCCTGTTCTGTTTCGGTCTCGGCTACTCGGCCCGGGCCCTGGGCCGGCAGCTCCTCGACGAGGGCTGGCAGGTCGCCGGCACGACCCGCGCCGAAGAGTCCGCCGAGCGGCTGCGCGCCGAGGGCTTCGAGGTGCATCTCTTCGACCGCGACCGGCCCCTGGCGGACCCGGCGGCGGCGCTCGGCGCGGCCAGCCACCTGCTCTCCTCGGTGCCGCCGGACGAGGCCGGCGACCCGGTGATCGCGCAGCACGGCGCGGCCATCCTGGCCTGCGCGAGCCTCCTGTGGATCGGCTATCTCTCGACCACCGGCGTCTACGGCGACCGCGACGGCGGCTGGGTCGACGAGGACTCGGCGCTGGAGCCGACCGGGTCGCGCGGCGCGCGGCGGGTGGCGGCGGAGCGGGCCTGGCTCGGGCTGGCCGGCCGGCCGGTGCATCTCTTCCGGCTGGCCGGCATCTACGGCCCGGGGCGCAACGCCCTGGAGACCGTGCGCGCCGGCCGCGGCAGGCGGATCGACAAGCCGGGCCAGGTCTTCAGCCGCATCCACCAGGCGGACATCGTCGCCGTGCTGCGGGCCTCGATGGCGCGGCCCAACCCGGGCCGGGCCTACAACCTCTGCGACGACGAGGCCGCGCCGCCGGAAGAGGTGATCGCCCATGCCTGCGGCCTGCTGGGGGTCGAGCCGCCGCCCCTGGTGCCCTTCGAGCAGGCCGAGCTGAGCCCGATGGGCCGCAGCTTCTACCGCGACAACAAGCGGGTCTCGAACCGGCGCATCAAGGAAGAGCTTGGCGTCGCCCTGGCCTATCCCGACTACCGCGCCGGCCTGAAGGCGCTGCTCGCCGAGAGCTGAGGGCGTTTGTACCGAACGGCGATGAGTATGACTCATCGTCGTTCGTATGGCGTTCAAGCGCCACGCGGGCTTTCATCGCTTCGCTGCGGGCGCGCGGTCGCGCTTGCCAGACCGCGACGAGTTCTACTCATCGCCGTCTGGTGTTAGGCCTCGCCCTCGACCCGCGCGAGCAACGCGTCCAGGGTCCGGGTCAGGCGGGCCAGGTCCTCGGGCTCCGAGAGCCGGTGGCCGCCGCCTTTGACGAGCTGGATCTCGACGTCCTCGGAGTCCAGGGTCTCGGTCAGGCGGACCGAGGTCTGCCAGGGCACGTCCTTGTCGGCCATGCCGTGGATCAGGCGCACCGGGCAGGTCAGCGGAATCGGCGACCGCAGCAGCAGGTGCTCGCGGCCCTCCTCGATCAGCGCCCGGGTGATGGTGTAGGGCTCCTCGCCGTAGTCCGAGGGCTGGCGCAGCAGGCCGTCGCGCGCAAGGGTAGCGCGCGCCTCGGCATCGAAGCCCTGCCACATCAGGTCCTCGGTGAAGTCCGGGGCCGGGGCGATGCCGAGCAGGCCGGCGACCCGCTCCGGCCGGGCGAGGGCCAGCAACAACATGATCCAGCCGCCCATGGAGGAACCCACTAGGACTTGTGGTCCCTCGGTCAAGGCGTCGAAGGCGGCGATGGCGTCGCCGGCCCAGAGGCCGATGGTGCCGTCGGCGAAGGCGCCCGAGGAGGCGCCGTGGCCCTGGTAGTCGAAGCGCAGACAGGCCCGGCCGCTCCGCCGGGCGTGCTCCTCGATGGCCAGGGCCTTGCTGCCGGTCATGTCCGACATGAAGCCGCCGAGGAAGACAATTCCGGGGCATCGCCCGTCGAGCGCGTGATAGGCGATGGAGACCCCCTCGCCGCGTGATAGAGTTCGAGGCTCGGGGCTTTGGGTGCTGTGTGAAGACTGCATGGCAGGGCTAGTTACATGAGTCATGGAAACGACGCCAGCGCCGGGCGGCCGGCGGTCGCGCCGGGCGTCCCCAGCGTGTTGCAGGTCCTGCCGGCCCTCGGCCGCGGCGGCGCCGAGCGCGGCGCGGTCGACGTCGCCATCGCCATCGCCGAGGCGGGCGGCCGCTCGGTGGTCGCCTCCCAGGGCGGCGTCCTGGAGAAGGAGCTGCCGCGCAGCGACGTCGAGCACGTGACCCTGCCGCTCGCCGCCAAGAACCCCTTCGTGATGAACCGTAACATCGGCTACCTGAAGCAGGTGATCGAGCATTTCGGCATCAACGTCGTGCATGCCCGCTCGCGCGCGCCGGCCTGGAGCGCCCATGCCGCGGCGCGCGACGCCGGCGTGCACTTCGTCACCACCTTCCACGGCACCTACAATCTCGGCGGCAGCCTGAAGTGGCACTACAACGCCATCATGACCAAAGGCGACCGGGTCATCGCCATCTCGCACTTCATCGCCGAGCACATCCGCGCGCACTACCCGATGAACCCGGCGCGTCTGCGGATCATCCCGCGAGGCATCGACCTGCGCCACTTCGACCCGGCCAGCGTCAGCGCCGAGCGCGTGGTCGGCCTGGCGACCCAATGGCGCATCCCCGAGGACGTGCCGCTGATCATGCTGCCGGGCCGCCTGACGCGCTGGAAGGGCCAGGGCGTGCTGATCGAGGCGCTGGCCAAGCTCGGAGACCTCGATTTCATCTGCGCCATCGTCGGCTCGGCAGAAGGCAACTTGGCCTACCAGGCCGAGCTGAAGCAGCAGATCGAGCGGCTCGGCCTGGCCAACCGGGTGCTGATCAAGGACCACTGCGACGACATGCCGGCCGCCTACATCCTGGCCGACGTGGTGGTCTCGGCCTCGACCGACCCGGAGGCCTTCGGCCGCGTGGTCAGCGAGGCCCAGGCCATGGGCTGCCCGGTCGTCGCCAGCAACCACGGCGGTGCCCCCGAGCAGCTCATCGTCGGGCGCACCGGCTCGCTGTTCCGCAACGGCGACGCCGATGCCCTGGCCGAGGCCCTGCGCGGCGCGCTGTCGCTGAGCGCCGAGCAGCGCCAGCGCCTCGCCGCGGAGGCCATGAGCCACGTCCACGCGCAATACGCCAAGGACGTCATGTGCGCCCGCACCCTGGCGGTCTACGGCGAGCTGCTGGAGGCCGGCAACGTCGAGCGCCTACCAGGCAGCGAACGGCAGGACCTGACCGCCTGACACGCCCGTGTCTTATGGTTAGGAGAGTCTTAAGCCCTCCGGGCCGATCCTTGACAGCTTAAGGAGGTGTCCTAGAGTGCGCGTCGCCATGCACGAACTCGCCGAAAAAAGCGCCGCCGGCGCTGCCGCTGCCGCCCCTGGCCTCGCCGCTGGACAGGTGACCATCACCCTGCCGGACGGCTCGACGCGCGCCTACGACGCGCCGGTCAGCGGTGCCGAGATCGCCGCCTCGATCGGCCCGGGCCTCGCCAAGGCGGCGCTCGCGGTGGTCGTCGACGGCGAAGTGCGCGACCTCAAGCGCGGTATCGAGCGCGACGCCCGGGTCGAGATCGTCACCCTCAAGCAGCCCGAAGCCCTGGAGCTGCTGCGCCACGACTGCGCCCACGTCATCGCCCAGGCGGTGCAGGAGCTCTATCCCGGCACCCAGATCACCTTCGGCCCGGCGACCGAGGACGGCTTCTACTACGACTTCGTGCGCGAGGAGCCCTTCACGCCGGACGACTTCGCCGCCATCGAGCAGCGCATGGCCGAGATCGTCGACCGCGACCTGCCGATCGAGCGCGAGGTCTGGGCGCGCGGCGACGCGATCCGGCTGTTCCAGGACCTGGGCGAGATCTACAAGGCCGAGCACATCGAGACCCTGGCCGAGGACGCGGAGATCACGATCTACCGCCAGGGCGAGTGGCTCGACCTCTGCACCGGCCCGCACCTGCCCTCGACCGGCAAGCTGCCCAAGGCCTTCAAGCTGCTCAAGGTGTCCGGCGCGTACTGGCGCGGCGACGCCCGCAACCAGCAGCTCCAGCGCATCTACGGCACCTGCTGGGAGGACTCCAAGCGCCTCGCGGCCTACCTGCACCAGCTCGAGGAGGCCGAGAAGCGCGACCACCGGCGGCTCGGCCGCGAGATGGAGTTGTTCCATTTTCAGGCCGAGGCGGTCGGCAGCGTCTTCTGGCACCGCAAGGGTTGGACGCTGTTCCAGACCCTCATCAACTACATGCGTCAGCGGCAGACCAGGGCCGGCTACCGCGAGATCAACACGCCAGACATCATGGAGCGGAGCCTGTGGGAGCGGTCGGGCCATTGGGGCAAGTTCGGTGAGAACATGTTCACCACCGAAGCGCGGGAGGACCGTGTCTTTGCTCTGAAGCCGATGAACTGCCCGGGCCACGTGCAGGTCTTCAATCAGGGGATCAAGAGCTATCGCGATCTACCACTGCGCGTTGCCGAGTTCGGCAAGGTGCACCGGTTCGAGCCTTCGGGCGCTCTGCACGGTCTCATGCGCCTGCGCGCTTTCACTCAGGATGACGCTCACATTTTCTGCACGGAAGGGCAGATCACCGAGGAATGCCAGATCGTCTGCCAACTCATCTTGAACATCTACCGCGATTTCGGTTTCGACGATGTGCGGATCAAGTTCTCGGACCGACCTGAGAAGCGCATTGGCTCGGACGAGATTTGGGACAAGTCTGAGGCAGCCCTGAAAGCGGCGGTCGAGGCGACCGGCCTCGACTACACGACCAATCCCGGCGAGGGCGCCTTCTACGGACCGAAGCTCGAGTTCGTGCTGCGGGACGCCATCGGTCGCGACTGGCAGTGCGGCACGCTGCAGGTCGATCTCAATCTGCCCGAGAGGCTTGGCGCCTCCTACGTCGGCGAAGATGGCGAGAAGCACATCCCGGTAATGCTGCACCGGGCTCTGTTCGGCTCGCTTGAGCGCTTCACCGGCATTCTGCTTGAGCACTACGCAGGCAAGCTGCCGCTCTGGCTGGCGCCGATCCAGGTGGTGGTGGCGACCATTACATCGGAGGCTGACGGCTATGCCGCCGAGGTGGCCGAGCAGATGGCCGCCCGGGGCCTGCGGGTCGAGACCGATCTGCGCAACGAGAAAATCAACTATAAGGTGCGCGAGCATTCCCTCGCCAAGGTGCCGCTGATCGCCGTGGTCGGCCGGCGCGAGGCCGAGGAGGGCACGATCGCCCTGCGGCGTCTCGGCGGCTCGGCGCAAGAGGTCCTTGCGCTCGGCGAGGCAGTCGATAGACTTTGTGACGAAGCTAGGCCGCCGGCGGGCGAATCCCATTGATGGGGAGCCAGTCGGACACTGCGTCCATTGCGGGCGCAGGGGGGCAAGGCCTTCTGGCTTCAAGGATTAGGACCGACGGAAAGAAGGAGGAAGGCCCATAGCAAGGCCACCATTCGTTGCCGCGCCGACCCGAGACGGGCCGCGAGTCAACGACGCGATCGACGCCAACGAGGTGAGATTGATCGAAGCCGACGGCGACAACGTCGGCGTAGTGTCCACGAGAGATGCTCTGCAACGCGCGGAGGAGTCCGGTCTCGACTTGGTCGAGATCTCGCCGAACTCCGACCCGCCCGTGTGCAAGATCATGGACTTCGGCAAATACAAATACGAGACGCAGAAGCGCCGGAACGAAGCGCGCAAGAAGCAGAAGACGATCGAAGTCAAAGAAATCAAGATGCGCCCGAATATCGACGTCCACGACTACGACGTCAAAATGCGCTCGATCGTCAAGTTCATCGGCGAAGGTGACAAGGTCAAGGTCACCATGCGTTTCCGCGGCCGGGAAATGGCCCATCAGGACATCGGCATGCGCGTCCTCGAGCGGGTCCGCGACGACCTCGGCGAAGCCGCCAAGGTCGAGCAGTTCCCGAAGATGGAAGGCCGCCAGATGACCATGGTGATGGTGCCGAAGTAGCCGCCGGTCGCGCTGCGGTGTAGCGCCCCAGCGTCTGATATGCCGTTGCGCGACCTCGGGACTCACAACGTCTGTCACCCTCGGGCTTGACCCGAGGGTCCATGGCGCCACCTGCAACGTCCTGCGAACGGAGGCCTGGATGCTCGGGTCAAGCCCGAGCATGACAGCGGCTTGTTCGGCCTTTGGCTCTCGGTCCCAGGCCTAGCTTGAGGCAAGAAACGCGCGCACCACAGCGTTGACCTGCTCCGGGAACTCCCAGAGCGGGAAGCCGCCGGCTTCGGGGATGCTGCTGCGCCGGCAATTCGGCAGCAGGGCGGCGAGCGCGTCGGCGGCGGCGAGGAAGTCGGGCAGGTCGTGCTCGCCGTTGACGATCAGCACCGGCAGGTCGAGCCCTTTCAGGGCTGCGTCGATCGGGGGGATCGGCCGGGAGACCAGCCCGCTATCGAGCCAGGGCCGGCCCTCGAAGTCTTCGATCATGGCCCGCTGCGCGGCCGCGCGGCAGTCCTCCGGGCGCGCCCGCATGACCTCGAACCAGCCGCCCTCCTGCCACCAGAGCGTGCGGGCCGCCGCGATCCCGTCGCTGCGCGCCGTCGCCGCGACGCGGGCCAGGGTCTCGGCGACCGCCGGCAGGGGCCGACCGGGGAAGACCGGGCCCTCGAGGATCAGCGAGGCGAAGAGCGCCGGCCGCGCGCAGGCCAGCAGCAGCCCAGCGCCGGCACCGATATGGGTGCCCCAGAAGTGGCAGCGCTCGATGCCGGCGGCGGCCAGGGCCTCGGCGATGCTGCCGGCGTACTCCTGGATGCCGTAGGGCCCCGGCAGATCGGCCGACAGGCCGTGGCCCGGCAGGTCGATCAGCAGCAGCCGATGGTCGCCCCGAAAGGCCGCGACCTGCCGGTCGAAGACCCGCCGATCCTGCGACACTCCGTGGACCAGGACTATCCAGGGCGCCGCGGGCCCCGCTTCCGTGACTGTCTCGGCACAGGCCGCTGACCCGGCTGGGGGATTCATCACTGCCGCCTCGTCTCAATGGGCTCGAAGGCGATTGCCCAATCGCCAAGCACTGAGGCTGTCATTTGGCGATGAAGTCCTCCGGCGAAATTCCGGCCTGCTTGAGAATGGCCCGCAAAGTCCCTTCGGGCATATCGCCGGGGTGGTTGGGGATCGTGGTGAAGCGACTTGACCGCTCGTTTTGCCAGATCTCGTGGCTGCCGGCTGCCTGCCGATGGAACCCAAAGCCGAAGGCCTTGAGCCGTTTCGCCACGTCGCGATAGCGAAAGCCGGCCAGCTTGCCCATTAAGCGCTGACGATCAGGGGATAGTCGAAGGAGTCACCCACGACCGTCAGGGACGGCGATTGGTCACCCTTTCCCTGGGCCTCCAGGAGCTTCTTGGCGACGTCTCGAGCGATCTCCAGGGTCTCGGCCACCGTGCGTCCTTGAGCGACCAGACCCTGCACGTCATCTGAGGTCGCCAGGTAGAGGCCCTCGGGCAGCTTCTCGATGTGCAGGTTGACGATTCGCTCCATGGACGGTCTCCGAATTGCCGCGGGCAAGGGCTGCCCGGTCGGCTCAAAATGGCGCTCCGCGGGCACCTTAGCACCTTTTGGCCCCGGCCAGGTCCCCCCTCCAGCACCCTTGCCAGCCCCCGGGCCCATCGCTATAACCCCGCTTCCCCGACAAGGTGCGCGCCGGGCCCGTGTAAGGGCATGCCCGGCCGCCCGGTGAATGGGCCGCGGCCCGGGCCTCCTGGCGAGCCGGAAGGGCAGGGCGGGGCGGCCGACTTGAGGAAAGAGGACAAATGCCCAAGATCAAGACCAAGAGCGGCGCCAAGAAGCGGTTCCGCCTGACCGCCTCGGGCAAGGTCAGGATGAACCATGCCAACAAGCGCCACATGCTGCGTCGGCGCTCCCAGAAGATGAAGCGCAAGGCGCGGGGCACGCGCGTGATGTCGGCTCCCGACCAGAAGATCATCCTGCGCAACTTCCTGCGCAACGCCTGAGCGGAGGGACCGACAGATGTCACGCGTCAAAAGGGGTGTCACCACCCACGCCCGGCACAAGAAGCTGGTCAAGCAGGCCAAGGGCTACCGTGGCCGCTCGAAGAACGTCTTCCGCTCGGCGATCCAGCGGGTCGAGAAGGGGCTGCAGTACGCCTACCGCGACCGGCGGGCGCGCAAGCGGAACTTCCGCGCGCTCTGGATCCAGCGGATCAACGCCGGTGCCCGCGAGCACGGCCTGACCTACGCCCAGTTCATGAACGGCATCAAGCGCGCCGGCATCGAGCTCGACCGCAAGGTGCTCTCCGACCTCGCCGTGCGCGAGCCCGAGAGCTTTAGGGCCTTGGTCGAAAAGGCTCAGGCTGCCCTGGATTAGCGCGGCGCCCCCCGGGGCGTCGTTCAGCAAGACGACGGAGAAGGAAGGGCGGCCCGGAGCCGGGCCCGCCCTTTCTTTGCTTGGACCATGACGGACATCAGGATGCGCGGTGGAGCGCCGATATGACGAACGAACTGGAGAGCCTACGCAGCGAGGTGATGGACGCGGCCGCCGCGGCCGCCGACCTCGGCGCCCTGGAGAGCGTGCGGGTCGGCGCGCTCGGCAAGAAGGGCTCGATCACCGCGCTCTTCAAGGGCCTCGGCGGGCTGGAGCCGGAGCAGCGCAAGCTGCAGGGCGAGGCCCTGAACCGGGTCAAGGACGAGGTCGCCGCGGCCATCGAGGCACGCCAGAGCGAGCTGGCCGACGCCGAGCTGGAGGCGCGCCTGGCCCGCGAGCGGGTCGACGTCTCGCTGCCGCCCCGGCCGACGCGCCTCGGCCGGCTGCACCCGATCAGCCGCACCGTCGAGGAGATGATCGCGATCTTCGGCGAGATGGGCTTCTCGGTGGCCACCGGGCCGCACATCGAGGACGACTTCCACAACTTCACCGCCCTCAACATCCACGAGGAGCACCCGGCGCGCCAGGAGATGGACACCTTCTATCTGCCGGAGAACGCCGAGGGGCAGCGCATGGTGCTGCGCACCCACACCTCGCCGGTGCAGATCCGCACCATGCAGGCGGTCGAGCCGCCGATCCGGATCATCGTGCCGGGCCGCACCTTCCGCGCCGACTACGACGCGACCCACACGCCGATGTTCCACCAGCTCGAGGGCCTGGTGGTCGACGAGACGACCCACATGGGCCACCTCAAGGGCACCCTGGTCGAGTTCTGCCGGGCGATCTTCGGCGTCGAGGACCTGCCGGTGCGCTTCCGCGCCAGCTACTTCCCCTTCACCGAGCCCTCGGCGGAGGTCGACATCGGCTGCTCGCGCGCCGGCGGCGAGCTGAAGATAGGCGCGGGCGACGACTGGCTGGAGATCCTCGGCTCCGGCATGGTGCACCCCAAGGTGCTGGAGAACTGCGGCATCGATTCCAGCCGCTACCAGGGCTACGCCTTCGGCATGGGCATCGAGCGCATCGCCATGCTGAAGTACGGCATCCCGGACCTGCGCACCTTCTACGAGGCCGACATCCGCTGGCTGCGCCACTACGGCTTCGTGCCCCTGGCCGAGCCGTCCATGGTCAGGGGGCTGTGATGGGAACGAGCAAGCTCCCCGGCCGTGCCGACCTCCCCCTTCGTCAGGCTCAGGGTGAGGCGCAGGGATTGTTGCCGGGCAAAGGCCTCATGCTGAGCCTGACGAAGCATGAAGCCGACCTGCCACGGTCGAGCCAGCCGCTCCCTCTCCCGGTTCAGAGCGAGGCGAGACAAGCGCAGCCGTGGCACAACCTCATGCTGAGCCTGACGAAGCATGGGCGGCTCGCAGCGTCCTCTCCGAGGAGGGTCACGTCATGAAGTTCACGCTGTCCTGGCTGAAGCGGCATCTCGAGACCGACCGGCCTCTCGATGAGATCGCCACCACCCTGTCGATGATCGGCCTCGAGGTCGAATCGATCGAGGACCGGGCGAAGGCGCTGGCGCCTTTCACCGTGGCCTTCGTCAAGGAGGCCCGGCAGCACCCCAACGCCGAGCGCCTGCGGGTCTGCATCGTCGACACCGGCAAGGAGGAGGTGCAGGTGGTCTGCGGCGCGCCCAACGCGCGCACGGGCATGAAGGGCGTCTTCGCGCCGGTCGGCGCCACCATCCCGGGCACCGACCTGCTGCTCAAGGCCGGCAAGATCCGCGGCGAGGCCAGCAACGGCATGCTGGTCTCGGAGCGCGAGATGGGCCTGTCCGACGAGCACGAGGGCATCATCGAGCTGCCCGAGGACGCCGAGGTCGGCCAGCCCTTCGCTGCCACCATGGGCCTCGACGATCCCGTGATCGATCTCGGCATCACGCCGAACCGCGGCGACTGCCTGGGTGTCCACGGCATCGCCCGCGACTTGGCCGCCGCCGGCCTCGGCCGCCTCAAGGCGCCCGAGTATCTTGGCGACGCGGCCGCCGTGCCGGGCGTCTTCGATAGCCCGCGGCGCTGGCTGCGCGACCTGCCGGAGGGCCTCGGCGCGGCCTGCCCCTACGTCGCCGGCCGGAGCTTCCGCAAGGTCAAGAACGGGCCCTCGCCGCGCTGGCTGCAGGACCGGCTCCAGGCCATCGGCCTGCGGCCGATCTCGGCGCTGGTCGACATCACTAACTTCGTGACCATGGACCTGGGCCGGCCGCTGCACGTCTTCGACGCGGCCAAGCTCAAGGGCGACCTGACCATGCGCATGGCGCGCGAGGGCGAGGAGATCCTGGCCCTCGACGGCAAGACCTACGCGCTCGACCCGGAGATGGTGATCATCGCCGACGAGGTCGCGCCCCAGGGCATCGGCGGCGTCATGGGCGGCGAGCTCTCCGGCGTCACCGAGGAGACCAGCGAGGTCTTCCTCGAGGTCGCGCTCTTCGACCCGCTGCGGGTCGCGCGCACCGGCCGGCGGCTCGGCATCCATTCGGACGCGCGCTACCGCTTCGAGCGCGGCGTCGATCCGCTCTCCGCCGAGTGGGGCTGCGAGGTCGCGGCGCGCCTGGTCGCCGAGCTCTGCGGCGGCGAGGCGAGCGGAGTCGTCTCGGCCGGCGCCCTGCCGGACTGGCGGCGCGAGATCGCCCTGCGCGGCACGCGCGTGCAAAGCCTCGCCGGCATCGAGATCGCCCTGCCCGAGCAGCGCCGGATCCTCGAGGACCTCGGCTTCGGCGTTACCGAAGAGCCCGAGCGCCTGCTCTGCCAGGTGCCCGCCTGGCGCCCCGACATCGAGGGCGAGGCCTGCCTGGTCGAGGAGGTCGCGCGCATCCACGGCTACGACCACCTGCCGAGCGTGCCGACCAGCCTGGACGGACACCTGCCGGCCTCGGCCATCTCCACCTTGGAGCGCCGCCAGGCCCTGGCTCGCACCGCCCTGGCCTGGCGCGGGCTCGACGAAGCGGTCACCTGGTCCTTCGTCTCCAGCCGGGACGCGACCCTGTTCGGCGGCGTGCTCGACGAGCTCAAGCTGATCAACCCGATCAGCAGCGATCTCGACGTCATGCGGCCGGCGATCCTCGCCTGCCTGATCCCGGCGGCGGCGCGCAACGTCGACCGCGGCTTCCCCGACGTCGGCCTCTTCGAGGTCGGCCCGCAGTACCGCGACGACACGCCGAAGGGCCAGGACGAGGTGGCGGCCGGCCTGCGCACGGGCCTCGCCGCGCCGCGCCACTGGTCGGCCCAGAGCCAGGCGGTCGACGCCTTCGACGCCAAGGCCGACGCCCTGGCCGTGCTCGAGGCCTGCGAGGCGCCGGTCGGCAACCTGCAGGTGACGACCGACGCGCCGGCCTGGTACCACCCGGGCCAGTCCGGCGTGCTGCGGCTCGGCCCCAACGTGCTGGCCCACTTCGGCGTGCTGCATCCGGGCGTTTGCGGGCGCCTCGGCCTCAAGGGCCCGGCTGCCGGCTTCGAGGTCTTCCTCGAGCGCCTCCCGGTGCCCAAGGCGAAAGGCGGCAAGGCCAAGCCGATGCTCAAGCTCTCGGCCTTCCAGCCCGTGGTGCGCGACTTCGCCTTCCTGATGGACGCCGACGTGCCCGCGGAGAAGGCCCAGCGCGCGGCCCGGGGCGCGGAGAAGGCGCTGATCGCCGAGGTCCAGGTCTTCGACGCCTACCAGGGCAAGGGCATCGACGAGGGCAAGAAGTCGCTCGCCCTCGCCGTCACCCTGCAGCCCGTCGAGCACACCCTGACCGACGCCGAGCTGGAGGCCGTCTCCGGCAAGATCGTCGCCGCGGTGGAGAAGGCGACCGGCGGGACCTTGCGGGGTTGAGGACGGAGAGGGTCCGCGCCGACTCCCTCTCTGTCATCCTCGGGCAAGGGCCGCGCAGCGGCACGCCGACCCGAGGATCCACGGCGCGGCTTGGCCCCAGGCCCAGACATGGATCCCCGGGTCTCCGCTTCGCTCCGCCCGAGGATGGCGGCTGGGGCGGATAGGGCGCGCGCCCTCGATTCCAGGGGCCAAAAAGGGGCCGGGCGTCGCTTTCGCTGGCCGTTCGCTTGTGCCGATCCGAGCCGCGTGATGCGCTGAGAGCCTGCGGAAGCGGGAAGGGCGGGGCATGGCCAAGCGCGTGGGGCCGGTCAGGATCGAGGTCGAGTCCGGGGACGCCGAGGCGCTCTCGGCGGCGGCGGCCAAGGCCGGCAAGCGCGGCAAGGACCCGCTGATCGTCCTCGAGGGCGCGGGCCCGGATGAGCTGTCTCGGCTCGTCAAGGCGCTGGCGGAGTCGCGCGGCCTGGTCCTGCAGACCGTCGACCTTTCGCTCTTGATGTCAAAAGGCGTTGGCGAGACCGGGAAGAAGCTGAAGGCCATCTTCGCCGAGGCCGACGCGGCGAAGATGGCCCTGTTCTTCGACGAGGCCGACGCGCTCTTCGGCCGGCGCGGCGCCGTGAAGGACTCGCACGACCGCTATGCCAACCTGGAGGTCAGCTTCCTCAAGGCCGTGAAGCGACATAAGGGACCGGTTTGCCTCGCTGTCGACCAACCCGCCGGGCCCGGCGCCAAGCTGAGCCGCGCCGCGGACGTCGTGGTCGCGCTGCGCGCCCGCGACGAAAGGGCGGCCGCGCGCCGGCCGCGTTGGGACGAGCCGCTGAGCAACCGCCACTTCCTGGTCTTCATCGGCGACCTGGAGATCGGCTTCTGCAGCGTCGGCGGCTTGGGCGACGCCGAGGACGACGGTACGGACGGGGAGTCGTCGCGGCTCGTGCTGCGCCGGGCGCTCAGCCGCTCCAAGGACCTCTACCACTGGCGCCGCGCCCAGCGCGACGGCAAGGACGCCGTGCGCAGCATCGAGCTTTGGCAGCTCGCCGAGCCGGGCCGGAGACCGGTCAACCGCTGGCGCTTCACCGGCTGCCGGCCGCTGCGCTGGCGCGGCCCCAGCTTCGATGCCATCGGGGGCGAGCTGGCCTTCGAGGAGATCGAGATCCGTTACGACGACGTCGAGTGGCTGTGAAAGGAGAAGCAGAGTGGCGGTCTATCGCGAGAACCCCTACAGCCAGTTCAATTTCCTGGTGAGCCTGGGCCAGGCCGACCCCAACGAGCCGCAGGCCGGCTTCAGCGAGGTCAGCGGCCTCGGGGTCGAGGTCACGCCCATCGAGTACCGCAACGGCAACGAGCGCAGCAACTGGCCGCGCAAGCTGCCGGGCCTGGCCAAGGTCTCGGACGTCACCTTGAAGCGCGGCGTGATCGGCTCGACCGACCTCTACGACTGGATCCGCCAGGCGATCACCGGCGACCCGCAGCTCCGCCGCGACGTCGAGATCAGCCTGCTGTCGGAAGACCGCCAGGCGACGGTGCAGTCCTGGAAGCTGACCAACGCCTGGCCGATGAAATACAGCGGCCCGACGCTCTCGGCGACGACCAACGAGGTGGCGATGGAGGAGCTGGTCTTGACCTGCGAGGGTTTCGAGACGGCGTAGTGGTGGGTGTCGACAGGGCAGGTCGGGCCGGTCGCCGGTCATGCTTTGACATTGAAGGGATGACACGGATGGACAGGGATAGCCAAATACAACTCATTTGGTTTTCCTCTATCCGTGTTCATCCGTGTCAGAATCTCCGGCGCAGCTGCCCGCACCGAACCGACCAAGTCCATCGCCCAATTCACCCTTCGTCCCTCGACAAGCTCGGGATGAGGAGGCTCAGGGTGAGGAGCGCGTTCTCCTGCCCTCATGCTGAGCCTGACGAAGCATGAGCTTGACGAAGCATGAGCCTCACGAAGCATAAGCCTGGCGCAGCGTGCGATTACGAGCCGGTGCCAAGCGGCGTGGCGAGCCGGAATGAAGTCTCAGGATCGAGACTCCGGGCGGCATCGCTTCGCTCGCCGTGACGGAAGGGACTATTCGCCCTGGAAGCTCGGCGGCTTCTTTGCCAAGAAGCTCTCGATCCCGTGGCGGCCGTCGCGGCTGCCGACGGTCATGGCGATGTTTCGGGTCTCGCGCTCGAGCTGGCTTTCCAGGGGGCTGTCGTAGGCGCTCAGGAGGAGCTGCTTGAGGGCGCCGAAGACGCGCGTCGGGCCCTGGGCGAAGCCGGCGGCGAGACTCCGGGCTTCGGCCATCAGCGCATCGGGCGGCACGACCTTGTTGGCGAGGCCCCAGGCGCAGGCCTCCTCGGCGCTCAGGACCCGGTTGGTGAAGAGCAGCTCCTTGGCGCGCAGCAGGCCGACGTGCTTCGGCAGGAAGTAGGTGGAGGAGCCGTCCGGCGTCAGGCCCGCGCCGGTGTAGGCGGAGACGAAGCGCGCGGCTTCGCTGGCGATGATGAAATCCCCGGAGAGCGCCAGGGAGAAGCCGGCGCCCGCGGCCATGCCGTTGACCGCCATGACGACCGGCGCGTCCAGGTGGGCCAGACGGGTCAAGGCCGCGTGCAGGTCGCTGGCCAGGCGCGTGACCATGGCCGAGGCCTGATCGCCTTGCTCGTGGAAGGCCTTCAGATCGCCGCCGGCGCAGAACATCTTGCCCTTGCCGGTGACGATGACGGCGCGGATGCCGCCGTCGGCCGCGCAGCGCAACGCCGCGTCGTAGAGCTCCCGGCCCATCGCCGGATTCAGAGCGTTGGCGTTGTCCGGGCGGTCGAGCGTGATCGTGGCGATCGCCTCGGCCGTCTCGAAGTGGATGGTCTCATAGGTCATGGCGCGTGCCTCCCTGGCCCTGCTGGGGCCGGGGATCATGCCACAGCTTGGCGGGGGAGACAGGGCGTCGCGCCTAGAGCGTTTTCCGATCGGACGGCACCGGCCCGCTCCCCCTCCCGGCCACCCAATAGGATACTGCCGTGGCTGGCCGGGAGGGGGAGCGGGCCGGTGCCGTGA
>JANQLT010000176.1 GCA_028280455.1 Kiloniellales bacterium | reverse complement strand
CCGCTCCCCCTCCCGGCCAGCCACGGCAGTATCCTATTGGGTGGCCGGGAGGGGGAGCGGGCCGGTGCCGTCCGATCGGAAAACGCTCTAGAGCCTCGGCCGTAGCACCGCCGCGGCAGGCGGCGGTCAATCGACAATGCAAAGGGCGGCGCAGCCACGGGCTGTGCTGCCCCTTGTTTTTGGTTGTCCGCGTCAGGCCTGGAGGTCGAGCCCGTTGCCGCGGGCCAGCTCGAGGCGTTCGCCCCGGGCCTGCAGGCCGTAGCCGAGGCGCGCGGCGGCCAGGTCGGCGCCGGAGGGGTTTGTCGCCGCCTGGGCGGCGGCCGAGACCCGGGCGCCCAGGGCGGCCGCTTCCTGCGGGTCGCCGGAGAGCACGCGCGCCTCGATCGGCACCGAGCCGCCGACGGCGTATTGCCGCCCGTCCGGGCCGCGCTGGTAGACGTAGGAGATCGGTCCCGCCAGGTCGCCGGCGACGGCCGCGTGGGCCTGCTCTTCCTGGCGGACCTGCTGATCGCGCTGGCGCAGGCGGTCGACGGCGGCCCGCTCCTCGGCGCTGAGGTCCTCGCTGCCGCGCGCCGCCGCCTGGTCGCGAGGCTTGGCCAGGGCCGGCTGCGCGCCGGTCACCGCCGGCCTCTCGTCCAAGGGCCGGGCGGGCTCCAGACGCGCCCCGCCGACCGGCGGCGCGCCGCCGTCCTCGCCGGTCTTGACCGTGATCGCGACGAGCTGCCGGCCGTCCCGCGCCTCGCCCAGGGCCTGGGCGCCGAGCACAACGCCGGCACGGCCGGCCGGTCCGGCGGCGATCAGGGAGCCGATGGCGGGAAGCGACATGGACGGTCGGGTCGCGGTTTTCGGGAGGCCAGGCTAGGCCCCAGAGTAGAGCAGGGCCTTTAAGCCCCGGTAAAGTCACTGCAGCTCGGGATAGCCCAGCGCCTGCGCCGCCTTCTCCATCTCGACGATCTTGCCGTAGGCGCCGTCCGGCAGGACCTCGAAGCCGGTGATCATCAGCGCCCGCCGCGCCTCGGCGAGCGCGGGATCCGCGCCGGCCTCGCGCAGGCCGTCGCGCAGCCGCGCGATCTCCTCGTCGCCACGCCCCGCCGCGGTGACATAGGGCAGGCCCGGCGCGTCCGCGGAGAAATCGAGAACCCGCAAGGCGTCGGCCAAGCCCGGCCGGTGCCGCTGCTGCAGGGCGAAGGTCACGCAGTCGATCGACGCCAGGTCCGCGCGGCCCTCCGCGACCGCCTGCATCGAGCCGGCATGGCTGCCGGTCTCCAGCACCGCCGAGAAGAACGGCCGGCCGCCGGCCAGGGGTGCCACGGCGTGACGCAATGCGCTGTAGCCGGACTGCGAGTCCCGGCTGTTCGCGGCGGCGCGGCGCCCGGCCAATTGGGCCAGCGTCGTCACGGGCTCGTCCTGACGCACGACGAAAACGCTGCGGTAGCGGCTGCCGCTACAGCCCGGCGCGCTGTAGGCCGGCGTGGCGACCACCCGCAGGTGCGTCGCGAAGGCATGGGTCAGCGGGTAGCCGCAGGTCTGGCTGAGCAACAGCGCCGGGTCGCGCCAGTGGTCGTGGAGATCACCGGCCGACAGCCGCTCCGGGACCGACTCGAGACCGGCGGCGCGAAAGGCCCGGGCGAGTCCGGCCCACCAGGCTTCGATGGCGTCGGCGATGGCCGGCAGCGCATACATCCCCAAGCTGGCGACGGCCATGGGCCGAGCTCTCCCCACGCTCAGCCGCTGCCTTGGGGCAACTGCTCGAGCTCGTCGTCGATGTCGTAGTAGTCGCCCTTGTCGGCCACGAAGATGTGGCGCACGGCCTCGAGCCCGCTCGGCGGATCGAGCGAGCCGGCGGCGACCGCCACGTAGGCTTTCTCGTCCGGCGCCCAGAACAGGCTGGCGCCGCAGTCCCGGCAGAAGCCGCGCCGGGCCCGCTCGGAGGCCCGATACCAGCTCAAGCCGCGCTCCTCGGTGAAGCTGAGCGCGTCGCGCGGGACCGCGCTATAGGCCGCGACATGGCCGTGGAAGCGGCGGCACTGGCCGCAGTGGCAGTAGATCACCGGCCGCAGCTCGCCGCGCGCTTCGTAGCGCACGGCGCCGCAAAGGCAGCCGCCCGTCGCGATCGCGGCGTCGTCTTGCGGCCTGCTCATCGAGTCAGATCGCCGCCTTGACGCTGGCGCCGGTCGGCGCCGCCGTCACGTCTTCCAGCAGTTCGGTCAGGAAGCCGCCGATGTCGGGCGGCTGGATCACGGCCGCGCGAATCAGGTTGTCGAACTGCCGGGTCAGCTCGCGGATGTGCTCCGTCGAGTTGAAGACCAGATAGGTCGGCCCGGTGTAGAGCGCGACGCGCTGCGGGCCGAAGATCGTCATGGGCACGCTATAGGAGCGTAGGCCGTCGAACAGGAACCAGCGGAAGGTGGGGTATAGCTCGTCGCTGAGCTGGATCATCCACTCGATCTGCTCGCGGCGAATCTCGGCCGGCAGGTCGTGCCAGATGCTCTCGCCGCGCGCGAAGGCGACGACGGACTGCAGCGAGGAGCAGGCCTCCATGTCGGTCTCTGGCCGACGGCTGTAGGCCAGGCGCTTCTCGGCCATGTCGCGCCGCGCTTCGGGAATCGCGGCGCCCTGCGTGCCGAACTCGAAGCGGATCACTTCTTCCAGCTTCATCAGGTCGGGCAGGTTGGAGGGCACGTAGCGGATCTTGTAGCCCGCCGCCTCGGCGTGCCAGCGCTGCAGGCAGGCGTCGGCCGGCGTGCCCGCGCCCGGCGCGATCTCCGCGGCCTGGCTGACCATCTCGGTGCCGAGCTGGCCCTCCTGGCTGAGCCCGAGAAGCCAATCGACGCTGACCTGCTCGGAGGCGGCGATGGCGACGATCGTGTCCGCCCGCGGCAGGCGCACGTTCTCCCCCGACATGAGCTGCGACAGGGTCGAGCGGTCCAGGCCGAGCCGCTCGGCGAAGGCGGAGCGCGTCTGGCCGGAGCGGCGGATCACCTCCATCAGCCGTTCGCGAAAGATCTCGACCGTCTCGAGCTTGTCCAAGGCGCCTCTCCTTGCCGGAGCCGCTGCAAGGGCGGCGACCGCGACTGTCGCAATCTGTCGCCGCCTCCGCAAGTGTGGTGTTTAGTCACCATATTAAGGATTCTGTGATCAAATGCCTCATAAAATGCGCATTCCCTCGTAGACTCTGCGGGGATAGAGCCTGCAAAATGTCACTAGGATGACAGCAAACGAGACCATAGACGCCACGGAATCCGGGCGCGAGCGGCCGGCCGGAGAGGCCCGACTGTCCAAAGCGCATCCGGTCGAGTGGCCGACGGTCGCCTTGGCGGCGGCCATCTACCTGGCTTTCGGCCTGCTGACCTGGTTCCACGCCGCCCTGCCCTGGTGGCTGCTGCTGCTCTGCGGCGGCTTCGTCACCTGCCTGCACGGCTCGCTGCAGCACGAAGTGGTCCACGGCCACCCGACCCGCTGGCGCCGCCTGAACGAGGCTCTGGTGTTCCCGAGCCTCTGGCTCTGGATGCCCTACCGGACCTACCGACGCAGCCACCTGGCGCACCACTTCGACCCGAGCCTGACCCACCCGCTCGAGGACCCGGAGTCCTACTACGTGACCGCCGAGCGTTGGGCCCGGCTCTCGGCCCCGGCCCGCGCCCTGCTCTGGATCCAGAACACGGTCGCCGGCCGGCTGCTGATCGGCCCGCTGCGCGCCCTGCTCAAGCTGCTGGCGGCCGAGCTGCCGGCCCTGCTGCGCGGCGACGGCCGCCGCCGCAACGACTGGGGGCTCCACGCCCTCGGCGTCGGCCTGGTCCTGCTCTGGGTGGTCGGCCTCTGCGGCATGGACGTCTGGCTCTACGTCGCGACCTTCGCCTACCCGGGCCTGTCGCTGACCCTGCTGCGCTCCTTCCTGGAGCATCAGGCGCGACCCGAGGTGGCGACCCGCACGGTCCTGGTCGAGGCCGGACCGGTGATGTCGCTGCTGTTCCTCAACAACAACCTGCATGCCCTGCACCACGCCGAGCCTGGCGTGGCCTGGTATCGGCTGCCGCACCGCTATCGCCGGCGGCGCGAGGAGCTGCTGAGAGAGAACCGCGGCTATCGCTACGGCGGCTATGCGGAGATCATCGCCCGCCACCTGTTCCGGCCGAAAGAGCCGCCGGTGCATCCCTTCGTCGAGGCGACCATGGTCGTCACCAACGACGAGCGCCGCCGCGCGCGCCGGAGCTACCGGCCCGCCTGACAGCTCCCTTGAAGACGGATCAGTCGGACGGCGCGCCGCCCTCCTCGCGGCGGCGCTCGACGAAGGCCGTCAGCTCTTCGGCGATGGCCGGGTCGAGCGGCGGCGGCTCGTAGGTGGCGAGGATCTCCTTGTAGAGCTTGTTGGCGCGCTCCGGCGCCCGCGGCGAGCCCGCCTCCTCCCAGCTCTCGAAGTTGCGCCAGTCCGACAGCAGCGGCGCGTAGAAGGCCGTCTCGTAGCGCGCCAGGGTGTGCTCGGTGCCGAAGAAGTGGCCGCCGGGACCGACGTCCTGGATCGCCTCCAGGCCGAGGCTGTCCTCGTCGACCACCAGGGGCTCCAGGAAGCTCGCCATCATCTGCAAGAGCTCGGCGTCGAGGATCATCTTCTCGAAGGAAGCGCAGAGCCCGCCCTCCAGCCAGCCGGCGCCGTGCATGACGATGTCCGCATGGCCGAGCACCGCGGCCCAGATCGACATCTCCGACTCGTAGGCCGCCTGGGCGTCCATGGCGTTCGAGGCGTTGGCGTTCGAGGAGCGGTAGGGCAGGTGGTAGCGCCGGGCCAGTTGGCCGCCGGCCAGGGCGGCGCGGGCGTACTCCGGCGTCCCGAAGGCCGGCGCCCCCGACTTCATGTCGACGTTCGAGGTGAAGCCGCCGTAAGCGACCGGCGCGCCGGGATTGACGATCTGCGCGAAGGCGATGCCGGCCAGCGCCTCGGCGTTCTGCTGGGCCAGCGCGCCGGCGATGGTCGCCGGGCTCATGGCGCCGGACAGGGTAAAGGGCGTGATGACCACGAGCTGGTTGCGCCGTGCCATCTCGAGGACGCCCTCGATCATCGGCCCGTCGAGGCGCAGGGGCGAGGAGGTGTTGACGATGGTGAAGAGCGAGGTCTCGCGGGCGAGCTGCGCCTCGTCGATGCCGCGGGCGATGCGGGTGATCTCCAGGGCATCGAGGATGCGCGTGCGGCCCAGCGAGTAGCCGTGGAAGACCTTGTCCGACAGCCTCACGAAGGCCTGCAGGCAGTCCAGGTGGCGCGTCGCCGGCGGCAGGTCGACCGGCTCTACCGGGTAGCCGCCGAAGAGATGGACGATGTTCAGCGACTGGCCGAGGCGCAACAGGTTGCAGTAGTCCTCGAAGTTGCCGGGCCGCCGGCCGCCGTCGATGTCTGAGACGTTGGGCGCGCTCGCCACCGAGGTGAAGTTGATGGCGTCGCCGCCCAGCGTCAGGTTGTGCGCCGGGTTCCGGGCATGCAGCGTGACCTGCGCCGGCGCCTTGGCGACGGCCTCCTCGATCAGGCCGCGGTCGAAGCGCACCCGCTCGCTGCCGGCCTCGACCGAGGCGCCCGCCGCGCGCAGGATCTCCAGCGCCTCGGGGTGCAGGAAGTCCATGCCGATCTCTTCGAGGATCCGCATGGAGGCCTGATGGATCGCCTCGACGTGCTCTTCGCGCAGCACCTCGAAAGGCGCATAGGGATTGCGCACCTGGCGCCAATCCATCTGCTTGAGACCGCCGGCACTGCGGCGCGTCCGCGCGCTCTGACGGCGAGACGCTTCCCGCGCCATGGCATCACCCTCCCCAACGCCGACGTCATGACGGCTCTGCGTTCTTACCTATGGTGCTGTCCCCTTGACCAGCCGAAAGTGAGGGCCGAGAGAGGCCTTTTTCACGGAGCGTGAAACCTTGTCCGCGACGCCCATCGCCCTGACCGGAGACAGCCTGAGCTTCGGCGATCTCGCCGCCATCGCGCGCGACGGCCGGCCCCTGACCATCGCCCCGGCGGCCGCCCAACGCATGGCCGCCAGCCGGGCCGTGGTCGAGCGCTACGTCGAGGAGAACCGCCCGGCCTACGGCCTGACCACCGGTCTCGGCCCCCGCGTCGGCCACCGGCTGAGCCGCGAGGAGATGGCGGACTTCTCCAGGCTGACGGTGCTCGGCCGGGCGGTCGCGCTCGGCGCGCCCCTGCCGGAAGCGGTCGTGCGCGCGGCCATGGCCGTGCGGCTGAACGGCCTGCTGGCCGGCGGCGCCGGCGCCTCGCCCGCGCTGGCCGAGGCCCTGGCCGCCATGCTCAATGCCGGCGTCCATCCGGTGATCCCCGGCAGCGGCTCGGTCGGCGCCAGCGACCTCTGCCTGATGGCCCATGTCGGCCTGGCGGCCATCGGCGAAGGCGAAGCGGACTACCGCGGCCAAAGGATGGCGAGCGCCGAGGCACTGGCGGCCGCTGGCCTCTCGCCGCTGGCCCTGGCGCCCAAGGACGGCCTGGCGGTCTGCAGCGCCTCCTCCGTCTCCGCCGGCCGCGGCGCCCTCGCCCTGCACGACGCCGAGGCCCTGCTGGCCCTGGCCCAGGCCACCGCCGCCACGACCTTCGAGGGCTTCCGCGCCAACCTGACGCCCTTCGACGCACGGGTCTCGGCCGCCCGCCCGCAGCCCGGCCAGGCCTGGGCCGCCGAGGACCTGCTGCGCCAGCTAGAGGGCAGCCTGCTGCGGGAGCCCGGCAATGCCCGGCGCCTGCAGGACCCGATCTCCCTGCGCTGCACCGCCCCGGTGCACGGCAGCCTGCGGGCCGCCATCGGCTTCGCCCGGCCGGCGGTCGAGGCGGAGATCAACGGCCGCTCGGATAACCCGCTGGTCCTGCCGGAGGACGACGAGATCGTCTCGACCGGCAACTTCCTGACGCCCCTGCTGGCCCTGAGCCTCGACACCCTGACCCAGGCCGTGGCGCAGGTCGCCGCGCTGTCGGTCAACCGCACCGCCAAGCTGCTGCTGGCGCCCCTGAGCGGCCTGCCCGGCGTCCTGACCGCCAAGGGCCAGGGCCGCTCCGGCTACGGCCCCCTGCTCAAGTCCGGCGAGGCCCTGGCCAACGAGATCCGCCACCTGGCCCTGCCCGTGCCGCTCGAGCCTCGCTGGAGCGGCGACGGCGTCGAGGACGAGCTGACCAACGCGCCCCTGGCCGCCGACAAGGCGGCCCGCGCCCTCGAGAAGCTGCGGCTGATCCTGGCGCTCGAGCTGGCCGTGGCGGCTCAGGCGATCGACCTGGCCGCGCCGGCACGCCTCGGCCGGGCGCCGGCGATCGTCCACGCCGCCGTGCGCGAGGTCGTGGCCCCGCTCGACGAGGACCGGTCGCTGTCAGGGGACGTCATGCGGCTCGACGAGACGCTGCTCGCCGGCGGCGCGCTCCTGGACCGTCTGGCGCGCTAGGAGACGCCGATCCGCGGGTGGTCGGTGCGGTGCGGCCCGAAGCTCTTGTTCAGGATCTTGGTGCTGTTGTCGGCAAGCTCGATGCTCTCCGAAAGCAGTGCCAGGATCTTGATGTTGTTGCTGAGAACGGCCGTTGCCTCGGGGCGGTTATCGTCCACGATCTTGGTGGCCCGCTCGATGATCTCCTTGCGGATGGCGGTGAGGATGTCCTCCAGCCTGTAGCCATCCGGATTCTCGTCGGTGATCAAAAAACCTGACACGGCTGACCTCTCGAACTCTACGGTTGGGCCTCAGTTTTCACCGTTATCCTTGAGGATTCGTAAAGCCTGGGCCGCTTGAGAAGGCCATTCAGGCCCGATCGAGCGGCGCTCTTCACGTCTTGGCAATGGCACTCGGCTAGACTCGAAGGCCAAGCAGCGCTCGCCTAGGGCCCGCACGGCAGCGTTTGGCACTTCTACGATGGGGAAATGGCCATGCACATGATCAGCCGAGTTCGGCCCTCCGAGGACACCTGGGAGCGGGTCGCCCTGCTCTGCCTTCAGCAGCTCACCGAAGACGCGCAGATGAACCACAAGCGCGTTCGGGCCCTGGAGCACTGCATTCTGGACCTGACCGAGCTGCTCGCGGAAAGCAGCAGCCTGGACCGGCGGGACCTCTCCGACGTCACAGAGTCGTTCCGGACCCTGACCGACGAAACCGCGGCCTGGTCCAAGCACAGCCTCGATCAGGCCGAAGAGCTCGCCCTGGCGGTTCGTCATTTACTCGCCGCCCAGCAGACCGAGCCCGCGATCGCGCCGCATGAGGAGGAGACGCGCTTGGCCAGCTAAGGCCCCGGCGCGACGGTCACCTCCGGAGAGCGGTCGGCTCCGAGTTCGGCAAAACGTCGGGTTTGACCGCCAGGCGCCGATAAGGCTCGATAGGTCGAGCGATCTGGCGTTCCTGGCGGCTCGACGACATGCACCACCTGGGCCGACTTTGGCGTGGCGAGCTCGACCTCGAGAGCGCCTTCTGGACCTGGGCAGTGCTCGGCGGCCTGCTGGTCAACCTCTCGTCCAGCGGGCTGTTCCTGGCGCTGATCATGGCCGATAGGCCGTTTCTGGCGCTGTTCGCCGGCTACGCCTTCTCCGTGCCCTACAACGTTCTCGTCGTGGTCGGCGTCTGGCGCTCGGCCGACGGCTTCGAGGGCGATCCGCAGCTAGCCGGCCTGGCCAAGGGGGTCGCGCTGGTCGGCGGGGTCTTGCTGAGCGTTACCTGACGGACTCGCCGCCGGGCCGCTTGAAGATCGCCACGGCGTCCTTGGTGCGGCCCTGGTAGAGCGCGGCGACCATGACGGTGACCAGCTCCCAGCCCTCGGCGCCGGCCTCGGCCAGCTCCTTGTCGAGGTCCTCCTGGTCGACGCCGCCGCCGAGAAAGCCGGTCAGCTTCAGCTTGATGGTCTTGTATTCCCAAGTGCTGCCGAGGCTCGCCAAGGTCTACTCCCAGCCTGCTCCCTGCGCCCTTCGCCGCCTTGTAGCGCCTAAGCGTAACGAAGCCGTTGACCGATGCCGCGCTTGGCGGCCTTGTCGAGCATGGCGGCACCGAGCGCGATGTCGGACAGCGACAGGCCGCGGTGCCAGAAGAGGATGCGCTCCTCGTCGGACTGGCGGCCCGGGCGCTCGCCGGTGACGATCTGGCAGATCTCGGCATGCAGGGTCTCGGCGCTCAGCTTGCCGGCCTCGACATGGGCGCGCAGCGCGCCCAGCTTGCCGCCCTTGCACTGGCCCCAGTCGTCGACGACCAGCTTGTCCATCACGTCGGTCAGCGAGAACTCGACCGCGCTCATGGTGCCGTAGGGCACGACCAGGGCGCCGGGCGCCACCCAATCGGTCTTGAACAGCGGCTCGGGGCGATCGAGGCGCGAGGCCTCGACCATGATGTCGGCGCCCTCCAGGCAGGCCTGCCAGGTCTCGACGGCCCGGACCGGCTTGCCGAGGTCGGCGCTCAGCTTGGCGGCGAAGGCGTCGCGGCTTTCCGGCCGCCGCGAGTGCACGCGGATCTCCTCGAAGTCGAACAGCCGGTCCAGCAGCCGGACGTTCCAATAGGCCGTGCCGCGGGCGCCGACGTGGCCCAGCACCTTGGCCCCCTTGCGCCCCAGGTAGCGGCCGCCCAGGGCGGTCAGCGCGCCGGTGCGCATCTCGGTGATCGCCGTGGCGTCGAGCAGCGCCACCGGCATGCCGGTGCGCGGATCGAAGAGATTCAGCAGCGCCATCTCGGAGGGCAGGCCCAGCTTGTAGTTGTCGACGTAGTCGCCGACCACTTTCACGCCCGCGACGTTCAAGGGCGCGACGTAGCCGCGCAGCACGTTGAAATGCCCCCTGAAGGCCGGGTCCGGCTCCAGGTGCACCCGCGGCTCGATCACCGTCTGCCCGCGCCCCTGCGCATCGAGCCCCGCCTCGACCGCGTCCAGGATCTCCAAGTCGGACATCTCCAAGGCGTCGATGTCGGGGCCGTTCAGGTAGGTGAAGGATATCTCGGACATGAGGCTCGCTTTCGGCGTCGGGCTGGGGGCGGAAAGATCGAGTTTAGATTACACGGATGAACACGGATGCCCACGGATGAACACGGATGAACACGGATGATCTAAAGCAGCACGCGGCGAAACTCGAGCTTCGGCTTGGCGAAATTGAACAGGAGTCCGATGGGGAGGCTGCTGGCTCTCAGGTAATTGACAACCTGACTGAAGTGGGTGGATTGAAGGGCCTCGACCGTCTTCAGCTCCACAACGACCGTGTTTTCGACAACGATATCGGCAATGTACCTGCCTACGTTCTGGCCCTTGTAGGTGATCTGAAACGGAACCTCTTCCGAAATGGCCAGCCCCCTTTGCCTCATCTCGTGAACGAGCGCCTTTCGATAGACAGCCTCGAGGAATCCATGTCCAAGCGCATTGGAAACCTCAAACGCCGATCCGATGACTGTTTCGGTCAGTTTCTCGCTGCGTCCCTCAAGTCGGGCTCTCATCCGTGTTCATCCGTGGGCATCCGTGTTCATCCGTGCAAACTTGAAGGTTAGTTGGCCAGTTCCACAATCACTTGCCGATAGCGCGCAGCGATGGCGGCTTCGTTGACGTGGCGGCCGGCTTCGACGAGCCAGCGGCCGCCGACCATGACGTCGCGGATGGGGTTGTCGTTGCCGGAGAAGACCAGGGCGTCGACCAGCAGGTCGTCCTCGCGGCCGAACAAGGCCGGGGCTTCGGCGTCGAGCACCAGGAGGTCGGCGCGCTGGCCGGGGGCGAGGCGGCCGATCGGCCGGCCCATGGCCTGGGCGCCGCCGGCCAGGGCGAGGTCGTAGAGCCGGGCGCCGACCGACGGGCGGTCCGGGCCGTCGGACAGCAGATTGCGCCGCCGGCTGCGCAGGCGCTGGCCGTACTCCAGCCAGCGCAGCTCCTCGACCGGGCTGACCGAGATGTGGCTGTCCGAGCCGATGCCGAAGGCGCCGCCGGCCGCCAGGTAGTCGGGGGCCGGGAACAAGCCGTCGCCGAGGTTGGCCTCGGTCGTCGGACAGAGGCCGGCGACGGCGCCGCTGCCGGCGAGGCCCGCCGTCTCGCTGTCGGTCATGTGGGTGGCGTGCACCAGGCACCAGCGCTCGTCCAGGTCGACGGAATCGAGCAGCCATTGCACTGGCCGCTTGCCGCTCCAGGCCAGGCAGTCCTCGACCTCCTTGGTCTGCTCGGCGACATGGATGTGGATCGGCGCCTCGCCGTCCGAAGCCGTCAGGCCCGCCACCGCCGCCGCCAGGGTCTCCGGCGTCACCGCCCGCAGGGAATGCAGCGCCAGGCCGAGCCGGACCTGGCCGTCGCCGGCATGCGCCGCGGCCAGTGTCTCGACGATCGACAGCAGCGCCTCCGGTGCGTTCAGGAAGCGCCGCTGGCCCTCTCCCGCCGCCGTGCCGCCGAAGCCGCCGAAGCCGTAGAGCACCGGCAGCAGCGTCAGGCCGATGCCGCTGCCGCGCGCGGCGGCGGCGATGCGCCGCGCCATCTCGGCGCGGTCCGCGTAGGGCTCGCCGTCGGAGTCGTGGTGCAGGTAGTGGAACTCGCCGACCGCCGTGTAGCCGGCTTTGAGCATCTCGACGTAGAGCTGCGTGGCGATCGCCTCGACCTGCTCGGGCGTCAGGCGCGCCACGAAGTCGTACATCACCCGGCGCCAGGTCCAGAAGCTGTCGTCTGCCCCGCTCGCGCCTTTGCCTCCGGCGCGCTCGCCGAGCCCGGCCATGGCCCGCTGGAAGGCGTGGCTGTGCAGGTTCGGCATGCCCGGCAAGACGGGGCCCTTCGCGCGCGGCGCGTCGCCGGCCGGCTGATCCGCCTGCGCCGCGGCGATCGTGCCGGCGGAATCGATCGTCAGGAGCACGTCGCGCGCCCAGCCGTCGGGTAGCAGCGCACGCTCGGCAAAGAGGCGGGTCCCTGCCATCGGAGCTTGGCCTTGATTGCGGAAACCGGGCCGCGACCTTATGACGGGAGCCTGGTGCGGACAAGCAACGGCGGCGGCATAGAGCCCATGTGGGATAGCCTTTGGCACAAAGGCCCGATCGGGACCATGGCGGCGGGTCGTGACGCGCCCTACGGCGCCATCGAGGCCGGCGCCATCGCCGTCGAGGCCGGCCGCATCGCCTGGCTCGGCCCGGCGTCCGAACTGCCCGGACCACCGGAGGATCTCGCCCGCGACTGCCACGATCTCGAAGGCCGCTGGCTGACGCCCGGCCTGATCGACTGCCACACGCACCTGGTCTACGGCGGCGACCGGGCCGGCGAGTTCGAGCTGCGCCTCCAGGGCGCCAGCTACGAGGAGATCGCCCGGGCCGGCGGCGGCATCCGCTCCACCGTCTCGGCGACCCGTGCCGCCAGCGAGGACGCGCTGCTCGAGGCCGCCCGGCCGCGCCTGCGCCACCTCCTGGCCGAGGGCGTCACCACCGTCGAGATCAAGTCGGGCTACGGCCTCAGCCTGGAGGACGAGCTGAAGATGCTGCGGGTGGCGCGCCGCCTCGGCGCGCTCGAGCCGGCCGAGATCCACACCAGCTTTCTCGGCGCCCATGCCGTGCCGCCCGAGTTCGAAGGCCGCGACGAAGCCTATCTGCAGAGCGTCATCGACATGCTGCCGGCGGTCGCCGAGTCCGGCCTCGCCGACGCGGTCGACGCCTTCTGCGAGGGCATCGCCTTCAGCGCCGAGCAGACGGACCGGCTGTTCGCCGCCGCCGCGGCTCAGGGCCTGCCGGTCAAGCTGCACGCCGACCAGCTCTCCGACCTGGGCGGCGCGGCCCTGGCCGCCGGCCACGGCGCGCTCTCGGCCGACCACCTGGAGTACAGCAACGAGGCCGGCATCGACGCCATGGCGCGCGCCGGCACGGTGGCGGTGCTGCTGCCCGGCGCCTTCTACGTCCTGCGCGAGACCAAGCTGCCGCCGGTCGAGGGCCTGCGGGCGGCCGGCGTGCCGATCGCCATCGCCAGCGACTGCAACCCGGGCAGCGCGCCGGTTACCTCACTGCTGCTGATGCTCAACATGGCCTGCACCCTGTTCCGGCTGACGCCGGAGGAGGCCTTCGCGGGCGTCACCCGCCACGCCGCCAGGGCGCTCGGCCTCGGCGCCAGCCACGGCAGCCTGGAAGTCGGCAAGGCGGCGGACTTCGCGGTCTGGGAGATCGAGCGGCCGGCCGAGCTGGCCTACCGGATCGGCTTCAACCCGCTATCGGCGCGGATCAAGGCCGGCGTGCGGTCACAAGTGGGACCTGGGCCCGCTACGAGCTGAGCGCGTTGAGGGCCGCCGTGAAGCCCTTGAGCGAGAACGGGATCTGCAGCCCGCGGCCGGTCCCGTCCTGAACCGTCAGCTTGCCGCCGTTGCCGGCCTTGAAGGCGGTGACCTGGTCGGCATTCATCCGGAACTGCACCCGGCAGCCGCCCGGCAGGCAGAGCTCGAAGGGCACGCGGATGCCCTCCTTGTCGTCGACCGCGATCAAGGCGCCCGGCGGCAAGCGAAAGCCCAGGGGCAGCGTGAAGATCGCCGCCGGCAACTGATCGTCGGCCAGATAGCCGATGGCGATGTGCATCAGCGGCTTCTGGTCGGCGTCGTTGATGACGTTCTGGACGATGAAACAGCCGCCGCGGGCCTGGCTGTTCGCCTGGTCGCTGCAGCGCATCATCCAGTCGTCGAACCGCTGGCCGTCCTTGTTGGCCTGAGCCGTTGCCACCGGGGCCGTCAGGACCAGGAAGAGGAAGGCCAGCCCGATCAGGGCGCCGCGCTTGATAGGACTCATGCTGCTCCGCCGAGTCTGTGGTCTGTCGCTCATCCCCCGATGCCCCTCCTACCCCGTGGCGCGGGTCCAGGCAAGGGCAGCCTCGAGCATCCGTCGCAAGACCGGCCTGACCTCCTTGGCCAGGTCGTCTCGAAAGCTGTAGGGGGGCTGTTCGTCCATGTAGGTAATCTGGGACAGCTCTAGCTGCAAGGCATGAATCCCGCGCTCCGGCCGGCCGTAGTTCCGGGTGATGAAGCCACCCTTGAAGCGGCCGTCCAGGGCATGGCTGAAACCCGCCGCCTCGGCCTCGCGGGCCACCTCGGCGACCCGCTCGATCAGCTCGGGCGCCGCGGAGCTGCCGGTTCGGCTGCCGATATTGAGGTCCGGCAGGCGGCCCTCGAAGAAGCGCGGCACCCGGCTGAGGATCGAATGGGCGTCCCAGAGCAGCACCCGGCCGTGGCGCGCGCGCAGCCTCTCGAGGGTTTCACTCAAGCGTTCGTGATAGGGCCGCCAGTAGTGCACCCGGCGCCGCGCGACCTCGGCCTCGTCGGGCGCCTGCCCCGGCCGATAGAGCGGCTCGTCGGCGAAGCTGGTGGTCGGACAGAGCTCGGTCTCGCGCGCGCCGCTGTAGAGCGCTTTGCCGTCCGGCGCCCGGTTCAGGTCGATGACGTAGCGCGAATGGTTCGCAGCGATCCAACTGGCGCCGATGTCCTCGAGGAAGTCGTAGAGCCGGTCGACGTGCCAGTCCGTGTCCGCCAGCGTCAGCGCGGCCTCGGTCATGCGGCCGCGGATGTCCTCCGGGATGTCGAGACCGACGTGGGGCATGGAGACCAGCAGCGGCTCCCTGCCCTCGCTGAAGCGATAGGGCTCCACGGGCGAGTCCTCTCCGACTAGGCGTCCGACAAGGCGCTTTCAGCCCTCCGGCGAAGGGCTATAGTGCCGTCACAAAATCTAACAGCAGCCCGCCGCGGACCCAAGCCGATGGCGGGACGGCAGGGCAGAGGGATGGACCGGGAACCGTGAGCCAGGATCCGCGAATCGACAACACGCGCAAGATCCGCGCGCCGCGCGGCACGACGCTGAACGCCAAGAGCTGGCTCACCGAAGCACCCTTGCGGATGCTGATGAACAACCTCGACGCCGAGGTCGCCGAGCACCCCGAGGCGCTGGTGGTCTACGGCGGCATCGGCCGGGCGGCGCGCAACTGGGACTGCTTCGACCGGATCGTCGACTGCCTGAAGACGCTGGAAGAGGACGAGACCCTGCTGGTGCAGTCCGGCAAGCCGGTCGGCGTCTTCAAGACCCACGCCGACGCGCCGCGCGTGCTGATCGCCAACTCCAACCTGGTGCCCGAGTGGGCCAACTGGGAGGAGTTCCACCGCCTCGATCAGGCCGGCCTGATGATGTACGGCCAGATGACCGCCGGCTCCTGGATCTACATCGGCAGTCAGGGCATCGTGCAGGGCCCCTACGAGACCTTCGTGGAGGTGGG
>JANQLT010000148.1 GCA_028280455.1 Kiloniellales bacterium | reverse complement strand
ACCCGCAGCGGCGACCTGAGCGGCTTGGATCAGGTGGACTATGCCGTCACCGGCGCGGATGCCTCGGACTTCGGCGGCAGCTTGCCGAGCGGCACCCTGACCTTCGCTGTGGGCGAGAGCAGCAAGCTGGTGACCGTCGCGGTCTCGGGCGACACGTTCTTCGAGTCCGACGAGGACTTCACGGTCGCGCTCTCCAGTGCCTCGGCCGGGACCGTCATCGATACCGGCTCGGCCGAGGGCACGATCCAGAACGACGATGCCGCGCCGCCGCCCTCCGCGCCGGTCACGCTGGTCGACGAGGACTTCGACGGCCCCGGCGACACCGGCGGCTTCAGCTACCTCGACAGCGCTTTCGGCGGCCCCGTCAGTCAGCCCTACGCCTCCGGGCAATGGGCCAACGGCGCGCTCGCCGTCACCCTGGGCGGCATCGACACGGCGGACATTCTCGACATGTCCGGCGCCTGGCAGGTCTCCTTCACGCTGGACAGCGAGATGACGGTCTCGCTGTCGTTCCTCTACGAGCTGACGCAGGCCGGGACCTACGAGCCGGACGAGTACAACCAGGTGATCTACAGCCTCTCCGGCAGCACGCCGGTGCTCCTGCAGCAGCTCAACGGCGGCAGCCTCTCGACGGGTCAGCGGAGCTACGACGGCGACCTCGGCCTGCTCGCCGCCGGCGACTACACGCTCGCCATCGGCAGCTACAACAACAAGAAGACCTACATCAACGAATCCAGCATCCTGACCATCGACGACGTGGTCATCGTCGGCACGCCCTCCGGCCCGCCGCCGCCCGTGACGACCTTCTTCGAGATCGCGGCGACCGACGCGGTCAAGGACGAGGGCGACGGCGGCACGACGAGCTACGGCTTCACCGTGACCCGCAGCGGCGACCTGAGCGGCAGCGACGCGGTCAGCTTCGAGGTGTCCGGCAGCGGCGCCGATCCGGCGGACGCCGCCGATTTCCCGGGCGGCCTGCTGCCGGACGGGACGCTCAGCTTCGCGCCCGGCGAGACGAGCAAGGACATCGTCGTCGAGGTCGCCGGCGACAACTTCCTGGAGCCCGACGAGGGCTTCACGGTGACGCTCGGCGACCCTTCGCCGGGATCGGAGATCACCACGGCGACGGCCGAAGGCAGGATCGTCAACGACGACGACAGCGGCGGCACGCTCATTCTGGTCTCGGCGGATTTCAACGGGCTGAACGACACCGAGGGCTTCGCCTATGCCGACGGCGTCTTCGGCGGCGCCGCGCCGCAGACCTACGCGGACGGCGATTGGACGAACGGCGCCTTGGAGGTCGGTCTCGGCGGCCTCGACACGGCCGACATCACCGACATGTCCGGCGCCTGGACCATCGACTTCACGCTGGACAGCGACATGGCGGTCTCGATCGCCTTCGATTACCAGCTCACCCTCGAGGCCTACTACGAATCCAACGAGTTCTCGCAGGTGCTGTTCGCCCTGAGCGGACAGTCGCCGGTGGTGGTCGACCAGATCGTCGGCGACGGCAATGGCGGCACCACCGACAGCACCGGCCTGCAGAGCTTCGCCGCCGATCTCGGCGTGCTGACCGCGGGCGACTACAGCTTGAGCATCGGCGCCTACAACAACCTCAAGACCTACATCAACGAGTCGACCCAGCTCCTGATCGACGACGTGCTGATCACCGGGACGATCGCCGGCCCCGCCGGCGCGGCCGCCGAGGCGCTGCAGCTCGACGACATCCTGAGCGCCGGCAGCGGCGACCTGCCGGCGGTCGACGAGCCTGCCTCGAGCGACAGCGGGCTGATCATGCAGATGAGCTTGCAGAACGACCTCGTGGATCTCGCCGAGATCAACATCGTCGCCTGAAGCGCTACCGGGTTAGGCGAATTGCCAGAGGCAGACGAACCGCCCCCTCACCCAGCTCCGGCTAAGCTCAGCCTTCGGCTTCGCTAAGCCTCCACGCCCTCTCCCCCGTCGGGGGAGAGGGATGTCGCAGGCTTGGCGAG
>JANQLT010000116.1 GCA_028280455.1 Kiloniellales bacterium | reverse complement strand
CAGATCGGCGCCGGCTTGGTCAGGAACACGGCGAACAGCAGGGATAGGGCGGTCAGCGCCTGCTCGCCGCCGGACAGCAGCGAGAGCACCTGCAGGCGCTTGCCCGGCGGGCTGGCCATGATCTCCAGGCCGGCGTCCAGGGGGTCCTCGGCCTCGGTCAGGGTCAGATGGGCCCGGCCGCCGCCGAACAGCCGCACGAAGAGCTCGGAGAAGTGGCTGTTGACCTGCTCGAAGGCGGCCAGCAGCCGCTCGCGGCCCTCGCGGTTGAGGCTGGCGATGCCCTGGCGCAGCCGGGCGATGGCCGAGACCAGGTCGTGGCGCTCGTTCTGCATGCCGGTGATCTGCTCGTCGAGCTCCGCCGCCTCCTGCTCGGCGCGCAGGTTGACCGGTCCCATGCCGTCGCGCTCGCGCAGCAGGCGCTGCAGCCGGGTGTCGGCGGTCTCGCGGTCCGGCAGGGCCTCCTCGGCGTCGATCTCGGCGGCCTCCAGCAGGCCCTCGAGGCCGCACTCCAGGCGCTCCTGGACCCGCGCCGTCAGGGTCTCCAGGCTCTGCTCGGCCTGGCTCACCGCCGACTCCGCCCGGACTCGCTCCTCGCGCGCCTCGGCCAGGGCGCTCTCCTGCGCCTTCAAGGCCTTGTCGGCCTCGGCCAGGCGGGTCTCGCCGCGCGCCAGGGCGTCGGCCGCCGCCTTGCGCCTGCCCTCGGCCTCGGCGATCTGCTCGGCCAGCGCGCCGCGCCGCTGGGCGATCTCCTCGGGCTTGCCGGCCAGGGCCTCGATCTCCAGCAGGGCCTCGGCCTGGCGCCGGGTCAGCTCGGAGCAGTAGGCCTCGGTCTCGCCGGCGCGCTGCTGCCAGGACTCGCGCTCGCGCTCGATGGTCGCCAGCCGCTCGTTGCGCGCCTCGGCCCGGCGCTCGAGCCGCTCGACGTCGCCCTGGCGCTCGGCCAGGTCGCGGCGCTGCTGGGCCAGCTCGGCGCGCTGCTCGGCCAGGGCGGCCCGGCGCTCGGCCAGGTCGGGCAGCGACTCGCGCTCGATCTCGGCGGCACCCAGCGCCGTCTCGATCTCCTCCAGGTCGGCGGCCAGGCGGCGCTCGCTCTCCTGCAGGGCGGCCAGCCGGCTTTGGGCGGCAGCGGCCTTCTCGCTCTCGGCGGCGGCCCGCTCGCGGGACTCGCGGGCCTCGGCGAAGGCGGCGGCCAGCGCGGCCTTGGCCCGGGTCTCTTCCTCGTCGGCCAGGCGCGCCGCCTGTTCGGCCGCGGCATGGCGGTCGCGCAGGCCCTGCAGGCTCGGCTCGGCCGCCGCCTGCTCGGCCCGGCGCTCGGCCAGGGCGTTGCGCTGCGCCAAACGCGCCGCCGCGGCGGTCGCCGCGCTGGCCTGGACGGTGTAGCCGTCCCAGCGCCAGAGGTCGCCCTCGCGGGTCACCAGGCGCTGGCCGGGCCGCAGCGACGGCTGCAGCCGGGCGCCGCTCAGGGCGTCGCCGACCAGGCCGGTCTGCGACAGCCGCCGGGCCAGGGCCTCGGGACCGCGCACGAAGGCGCCGAGCGGGATCACCCCGACCGGCAGCGAGGGCGCGCCGGCCTGGCTCGGCAGGGTCTGCCAGTGGATCGGCGCCGCCTCGTCGGGCGGCGCGTTGAGGTCGTCGCCCAGGGCGGCGCCGAGCGCCGCCTCGTAGCCCGGCTCGACGGTCACGGAGTCGATCATCGGCGGCCAGATGTCGGCCTCGGCCGGCTCCAGGACCCGCGACAGGGCTTCGATCTCGGCCCGCCGCTTGGCGTGCTGGCGCTCCTCTTCCTGCAGCGCCTGGCGCGCCGCCTGCTCGCGGCTGCGCGCCTCGGCATGGGCGGTGCCGCTGCCGTCGGCCGCCTCGCGGGCCCGCTCCAGGGCGGCTTCCGCGTCCGCCAGGGCCTGCTGGGCCGCGGCCAGCGCCGCCGGCCGGTCGCCGCCGGCCTCGGCCAGGGCCTCGCGCTCGGCGCGGCAGGTCTCGCGCTCCTCGCGGGCCCGCTCGCGCCGGCCGTTCAGCTCGAGCAGCCGCCGCTCGAGGGCCGCCGCCGCCGCCTCGAACTCGGCCACCGCCGCCGCCGCCGCGTCCTGCCGGCGCTCGCTCTCGGCGACCGCGCTCTCGGATTCGGTCAGGGCCTCGCGGGCATGGACCAGCGACTGGGCTTCGGCGGCGCCGTCGGCATCCAGCGCGGCGCGCTCCTCGCCCAGGCGGGTCAGCGCCATGACGGCGTCGGCGGCCTGGCCTTTGGCGCGCTCGCGGTCGGCCTCGATCTGGGCCAGGCGCTGCTCGCCCTGCTCCTTGGCGGCGATCGCCTGGGACTCCTCGCGCTGCAGGTTCTCGCGCTCGACCACGAGGCGCTGCAGGGCGGCGCCGGCCTCGGCCTCGGCCATGCGCAGGTCGGGCATGGCCGCCGCCGCCTCGCTCTGCTCGCTGGCGGCCTGCGCGGCGCCGGCGGTCAGCTCGGTGACCTGGCCGTCGGCCGCCTGGTGGCGCTCGGTCGCGTTGGCCCGGGCCGCCTGCGCCGCGGTGACGTCGATGTGCAGCAGGATCGCTTCCTGGCGCCGGATGTGCCGCGCCAGGTTCTTGTAGCGGCTGGCCTGGCGGACCTGCCGCTTGAGGCCCTGGAGCTGGGACTCGAGGGTCGAGATGACGTCGTCCAGCCGCTCCAGGTTGCTCTCGGCCGCGCGCAGCCGCAGCTCGGCCTCGTGGCGCCGGGAGTGCAGGCCGGTGATGCCGGCGGCCTCCTCGAGCAGGCGGCGCCGGTCGGTCGCCTTGGCGTTGACCACCGTGCCGACCCGGCCCTGGCTGACCAGGGCGGCGGAGTGGGCGCCGCTGGCCTCGTCGGCGAACAAGAGCTGGACGTCACGGGCCCGGAGGTCGCGGCCGTTGATCTTGTAGTTCGAGCCGCTGCCGCGCTCGATCCGCCGGACCACCTCGAGTTCGTCCTGGTCGCCGAACTGGGCGCTGGCGGTGCGGTCCTGGTTGTCCAGGGACAGCGAGACCTCGGCCAGGTTGCGCGACGGCCGGGTCGCGCTGCCGGAGAAGATGACGTCGTCCATCTCGCTGCCGCGCATGCGCTTGGCGGAGTTCTCGCCCATGACCCAGCGCAGGGCCTCGACGAGGTTGGACTTGCCGCAACCGTTCGGGCCGACCACGCCGGTCAGGCCCGGCGCGATGATCAGCTCCGTCGGATCGACGAAGGACTTGAAGCCGGTCAGCCTCAGCTTCGTAAACTGGACCAAGTCGCCTTGCGCTCCCCTCTAGGCGACCGAGGACCCTTGCCACCGCCCCCGATCGGCAACTAAGACGCGTCGTTGAGTACCTTCTCGAAATCCTCGTAGGGCAGCGCGCCACTGACCTTGCGGCCGTTGACCACGAAGGTCGGCGTCGACTGCACGTCGAAAGCCTCGGCGCCCGCGCGGGCCCGCTCGAGGATCCGGTTCATCTCGGCCTCGTCCTCGACGCAGCGCTGGAAGGTCGCCTCGTCGAGCCCGGCGACTCCGGCGATGGCTGCCAGCGCCTTGATCGGGTCGCTCGCCCGGGCCCAGCGCTCCTGGCTGCGGAACAGCGCCTCGAGGAAGGTGAAATGGCGGTCGCCCTCCAGGCAGTTCGCCACGGCGGCGGCGCGCAGCGCCAGGCCGTCGAGCGGGAAGTGGCGATAGACCAGCCGCGCCTTGCCGGCGTCGATCCAGTCCTCCTTGACCTGCGGCAGGGTGTCCTTGTGGAAGCTGGCGCAATGCGGGCAGGTCAGCGAGGAGTACTCGATGATCGTCACCGGGGCCGACTCGGAGCCCAGGATCCGGTCGGATTCATCCACAGCCTCCGCATCGGCGCGCGCCGCGGGGGCCCAGCCGAGCACGGCCGAGGCACCGATAAGTCCTAGAGAACTGAGCAAAATCTGCCGGCGGTTCATGTTTCACCTACCAAATGTTGTGGGATGCTAGTCAGGGGCTCGGCGCGTGACAAGCGGACAGTTATCCCCAGGTTGGATAGGGCGAAGCCGCAAGGATCCGCGTCAGTCAAGGCCCCCACTATGGCAGCATTTGGGCGCCCGCCCGGGCCCCGCGCAAGGTGCTTTGCTCTCACCTTTACGTGTCCCTTTTCCTATCCGTGCCCGCCCCGCGACGCTCTCGGGGCGCTTTCAGGGCCGCTCCAGCAGGGCCTTGCCGAGCCGCCGGAAGGCCGCGGCCAGGGCCGGATCGCCTAGGCTGTCGAGCCGCTCGTCGAGGCTGGCCAGGGCCTCGGGCGGGATCCGCCGGCGCGGCTTGGCCGGCGGCGGGGCCGGCGGCAGCGGCCCCTGCTCCAGGCGCAGCCGGGTGACCGCCAGGTAGCCCAGGTGGCTGGAGATGCGGGCCAGGATCAGCGGCTCCATGTGCTGCAGGGCCAGGGCGTGGCCCGAGGCGACCCGCAGGGTCAGCACGCCGTCCTCGCGCCGGTCGCGGCGGGCGAATCGGAGTCGCCGCGGCACGCAGAGCGCGGCCAGCTCCGGCCCGACGATCTCCGGCCACTGGGCGATCAGGCCCGCCTCGGCCAGGCCGCGGCGGCCGAAAGCGCGGCGGGTGGCGCCGGGCAGCGAGGCGGCCAGCGCGCGCATGCCGCCGCGCCGCTCTTCTCGACGCTGCTCGGGGCGCTTCTTCGGGCGCGGCGTCGCCTTGCCGCCGCCGCTGGGGGGTCGGGTCTCTTCCGGATCGGCCATGCGCCGAGTATAGAAGGCCGATGAAGACCGCAGCGAGTCCTCTCGAGGCACCGGACCGCATCGCCGCCCCACTGCTCGCCTGGTACGACCGCCATGCCCGCCGCCTGCCCTGGCGCGCGCCGCCCGGCGAGACGGCCGATCCCTACCGGGTCTGGCTCAGCGAGATCATGCTGCAGCAGACCACGGTCGCCACCGTCGGCCCCTACTTCGCCCGCTTCCTCGAGCGCTGGCCCGACATCGAGTCGCTGGCGGCGGCGCCGCTCGACGACGTGCTGACCGAGTGGGCCGGGCTCGGCTACTACGCCCGGGCCCGCAACCTGCACGCCTGCGCGCGCGAGGTCGCCGGCACCCTGGGCGGCCGCTTTCCCGAGACCGAGGCGGACCTGCGGGCGCTGCCGGGCATCGGCGCCTACACCGCCGCGGCGATCGTCGCCATCGCCTTCGGCCGGCGGGCGACCGTGGTCGACGGCAACGTCGAGCGGGTGGTGGCCCGGCTCTGCGCGCTGGAGACGCCGCTGCCGGCGGCCAAGCCGGCCTTGCGCGACCTGGCCGATCGCCTGACGCCCGACGTCAGGCCCGGCGACTACGCCCAGGCCATGATGGACCTCGGCGCCACCGTCTGCCTGCCGCGCCGGCCGAAGTGCGCGATCTGCCCCTTGATGGAGCCCTGCGCGGCACGGCGCGCGGGCCTGGCCGAGGCGCTGCCGCGGCGCAGCCCGAAGCCCGAGCGCCCGACCCGGCGCGGCATCGCCTTCTGGCTGACCGACTCGCAAGGCGCCGTCCTGCTGCGCCGCCGCCCGCCCAAGGGCCTGCTGGGCGGCATGACCGAGGTGCCCTCGACCGACTGGCGCGAGGCGCCCTGGGCCGAGGCCGAGGCCCTGGCGCAGGCGCCGCTGCCGGCCGAGTGGCAGGCCCTGCCCGGCCTGGTGCGCCACACCTTCACCCACTTCCACCTGGAGCTGGCGGTCTGGGCCGGCCGCACGGACCGGCCGGAAGCCCTGCAGGACAGCCGCTGGGTCGCGCTCGATTTGCTCGGCGGCCAGGCCCTGCCCTCGGTCATGCGCAAGGTGGTCGGCCACGCCCTGAAGCAGGCCGCGTCCGAAAATCGCCACGATTTGCCCAAGCTCTAGCCCGTTTCGCGATCATCATGGGGCGGGCTCGGGGCAGCCGCCCCGGCCCACGCGACCATCGGGGGAGGAGACCATGATCGCACCGCGAGGCCTGCGGGCCGCGCTGCCGGCTATCGCCGGCCTCTTCGCACTCGGCATCTTCGCCGGCAGCGCCTCGGCCTTCTGCGGCTTCTACGTCGCCAAGGCGGACAGCGAGCTGTTCAACGACGCCTCCAAGGTCGTCATGACCCGGCACGACGGCAAGACCGTGATCACCATGGTCAACGACTACCGCGGCGACCCCAGCGCGTTCGCCATGGTGATCCCGGTGCCCGACGTCCTTGAGCGCGGCCAGATCCACGTCACCGAAGCCGCCATCGTCGACCATCTCGATGCCTACACGGCGCCGCGCCTGGTCGAGTACTTCGACCCCGACCCCTGCCGCCGCTACGAGCGCCTGGCGTCTCAAGCCGTGCAGGAATCGGTGACTCCCACATCGGCCGAACAATCTGCGGACGCGCTCGGCGTCACCATCGAGGCGCAGTATGTCGTCGGCGAGTACGACATCGTCATCCTCTCCGCCGAGCAGAGCGCGGGCCTAGCGACCTGGCTCACCGACAACGGCTACCGCCTGCCCGAGCGCGTCAAGCCGGTGCTCGAGCACTACCTCGCCAACGGCATGAAGTTCTTCCTCGCCAAGGTGAACTTGGAGGAGCGGACGCGACTCGGCACCGAGTTCCTGCGGCCCTTGCAGATCGCCTTCGAGTCCCCCGGCTTCATGCTGCCGATCCGGCTCGGCATGGTGAACGCCGACGGCCCGCAGGAGCTCTTCATCATGACCCTGACCCGCGGCGGCCGGGTCGAGACGCAGAACTACCGCACCGTCCGCATGCCCTCGGACCTCGACGTGCCGATCTTCGTGCGCGAGGAGTTCGACGACTTCTACCGCGCCCTGTTCGACCGCCAGGTCATCCGCGAGAAGGGCCGCGCGGTGTTCCTGGAATATGCCTGGGACATGAACTGGTGCGACCCCTGCGCCGCCGACCCGCTGTCCTACGAGGAGCTGCGCGAGCTCGGCGTGTTCTGGCTCGACGAGCCGCCACGCCCGCAAGGCGGCCTGACCCGGCAGCCGCCGATCCTGGCGCGCGACGTCTTCGTCACCCGCCTGCATCTGCGCTACGACGAGACCAGCTTCCCCGAGGACCTGCGCCTGGTCGAGACCAGCGACCGCAGCAACTTCCAGGGCCGCTACATCCTGCGCCACCCCTGGACCGGCCGGCCGCAGTGCGAGGCCGCCCAGCGCTATTTCCGCGAGCTGCCCCGGCGCTTCGAGCGCGAAGCCCAGACCCTGGCCCGCCTGACCGATTGGCCCATCGCCCAGATCCGCCGCAAGATGGAAGCGAACGGCCAGTCCATGAAAGTGCCGACCGGCGGCGGCGGCGAGAAATGGTGGGAGAAGATCTGGCCGGACAACGGCTAGGGCGACGAGACGGCGCTGTCGTCAGTTCAGCTCCGCCCTCAGCTTCTGGCGCAGGACGTCGATGGACACCAGCTTGCCTTCGACGTCGAAGTTCCAGAACTGCCAGCCGTTGCAGGCCGGCGCGCCTTGGAGCCGGGCCCCGACCTGGTGGATCGAGCCCTTGCAGTCGGCGGCGATCAGGGTGCCGTCGGCGCGGACCTTGGCGCTCCAGCGGCGCTGCGGGCCGAACAGCACGGTGCCGGGCTCCAGCAGCCCGCGCTCGACCAGCCAGCCGAAGGGCACGCGGGGCTGCTGGCGCTTCTCGTCGCTGACCACCAGGGCCGGGTCCTCGACCGGCTGCACCTTGGCGACGCGCTCCTTTGCCAGGGCGGCGTAGTCCGGGTCGCGCTCGAAGCCGAGGTAGCGGCGATGCAGGCGCTTGGCGACGGCCGCCGTGGTGCCGCTGCCGAGGAAGGGATCGAGCACCAGGTCGCCCGGCTGGCTGGCGGCCAGGATCACCCGGTGCAGCAGGGCCTCGGGCTTCTGGGTCGAGTGGGCCTTCTTGCCGTTCTCGTCCTTCAGTCGCTCGGCACCCGTACAGAGCGGAATCAGCCAGTCGCTGCGCATCTGCAGGTCGTCGTTCAGCGCCTTCATGGCCTTGTAGTTGAAGCCGTACTTGGCGTCCTGGCTCTTGGCCGCCCAGATCAGCGTCTCGTGGGCGTTGGTGAAGCGCCGGCCGCGGAAGTTCGGCATCGGGTTGGTCTTGCGCCAGATGACGTCGTTGAGGATCCAGAAGCCTAGATCCTGCAGCGCCGTGCCGACCCGGAAGATGTTGTGGTAGCTGCCGATCACCCAGAGCGTCGCGTCGTCCTTGAGGACGCGCTGTACGCCCTTGAGCCAGGCGCGGGTGAAGTCGTCGTACGCGGCCAGGTCGTCGAAGCGGTCCCAGGCGTCCTCGACGCCGTCGACCCGGCTCTGGTCGGGCCGCGTCAGCTCGCCGGCGAGCTGCAGGTTGTAGGGCGGATCGGCGAAGACCAGGTCGACCGAGCGCGGCGGCAGCTCCGCCAGCAGCTCGAGCGAATCGCCGACACGCACGACGTTTACGTCCATCGGACGGCTCCCCCCTCCAGAAGGGCCGCCATCCTGAGTCAGCGGGGACTCGGCGTCAAGTGTGGAGACTCAAGGACTTATAGAGAGGCTCTCGCGCACCGGTCGAAAGCTGCGCCGGTGCTCGGGGGTGACGCCGAGGCGCACGAGCGCGGCGCGGTGCTCGGCCGTGCCGTAGCCGCGGTTGCGCTCCCAGCCGTAGCCCGGGTGCCGCTCGGCGAGCGCCGCCATCAGCCGGTCGCGCTCGACCTTGGCGACGATCGAGGCGGCGGCGATCGACAGGCTGCGCGCGTCGCCCTTGACCAGCGTCTCGACGAGGCAGGGCAGCGCCGGCGCTTTGTTGCCGTCGACCAGCGCGACGTCGGGCGCGAGCGACAGCGCCGCGGCGGCGCGGGCCATGGCCTGCAGGCTCGCCTGCAGGATGTTCAGCCGGTCGATCTCGGCGGCCGAGACCACCGCGCTGGCGAAGCGGGCGGTGCCGGCGGCGGCGGCTTCCTCCAGGGCGGCATAGAGCGCTTCGCGGCGAGCCTCGTTGAGCGCCTTGGAATCGTCGAGGCCGCTGCCCAGCGCAGGCGGCAGCCGCTCGCCGTCGAGCCAGGCCGCGGCGGCCACGACCGGCCCGGCCCAGGGACCGCGGCCGGCCTCGTCGAGGCCGATGACGAGGCGGCCCGCCGCCGCGCCGTGCCGGCGCTCCTGGTCGAAGTCCGGCATGGCTAGCGCGGCGTCGGGTCGTCGCTGCGCGGGATGCGGCTGCGCCGGCTGCGCGGCATGATCTCGCCCATCCAGCGGGTCGAGCCGGTGGCCATCTCGAACATGCGGTCCTGCGGCCGCATCGAGGCGCGGAACAGGCTGTCGGCGGCGAACTGGCCGAAGGTCAGGCGCATGGCCTCGCGCGGCGAGGTGATGCCGAGCAGCAGCACGCGGTGCAGCCGCCGGGCGATCTCCAGCCAGAAGGGGCTGGTGGCGAGCGACAGCACGGTCACCGAGACGATCAGCTTGTGGATCTCCGGCGAGACGCTGCCGGCGCTGACGCCGATCGCCGCCAGGATGAAGGAGAACTCGCCGATCTGCGCGAGCAGCGCGCCGGCCAGGAAGGCGCGCGGCCAGCTCTCGCCGAGCATGCGGATGACCAGGATGTTGAGCGCCGTCTTGAAGATCGCGATGAAGGCGACCAGCGCGAGGACCGTGCCGAGGTTCTCCAGCGTGAAGCGCAGGTCGATCAGCAGGCCGATCGACAGGAAGAAGACCATCAGCAGCACGCTTTGGATCGAGGCGGTGTGGTGGATCATCGCCCGCCGGCTGGTCGAGTTGCCGATCACCAGGCCGGCGAGGAAGGCGCCGTAGGCGGCCGAGAGGCCGAGGATGCCGGTGACGGCGGCGGCGCCGAAGCAGAAGGCCAGGCCGCCCAGCGCGGTCAGCTCGGGCGAGTTGCCGACGACCCGGGCGAAGGGCAAGGAGATCCGCTTGCGCCGGCTGAGGTAGGCGATCAGCAGCAGCAGGAAGGCGACCGAGCCGACGACGCTGATGGCCGCCTGCAAGGCGCCGCCCTGCTCGCCGCCCATGGCGCCGACGATGACCATCATCGGCACCACCGCCAGGTCCTGGGCGATCAGCACGCCGACCGTGACCTGGCCGACGCGGCTGCGCAGCTCGCCGATCTCGTCGAGCATCTTGATCGCCACGGCGGTGCTGGAGATGGCCACCACGAAGGCCAGCAGAACGGCCCGCGCCAGCGGCCAGTCGAACAGGCCCATCATGATCAGCATGACCGCCAGGCAAGCGCCGATCTGGAAGGCGGTGGTGAAGAGCGCGATCTTCCAGACTTGGCGGATGGAGCGCAGGCTCAGCTCCATGCCGAGCAGGAACAGCAGCATCAGCACGCCGAGCTCGGCGAGCTGGTTGATCGCCTCGCGGTTCTCCACCAGGCCGGCGCCCGAGGGCCCGAGCACGACTCCGGCGACGATGTAGCCGACCAGCGCCGGCTGGCGAAAGCGCTGCATCAGCAGGCCGCCGCCGAGGGCGGCCAGGACCACCAGGGCGATGCCGGTCAGTTGCGCGTGATCGTGCAAGGGCGACTCCATGGCGCGGAGTCTATCACGCGCCCGGAGTCACCTTCCGATTCAGGGGTCACCTCTCAGAGCAAGGAGAGCTGTCGCCGGTCGCCGCCCCGGGACTTGTCCGTGACTCTGGCCGGCTTGACGAACTGGCTGCAGTCGGGCTGCCAGTCGCCGCGGTCCAGGCCGAGGCGCTTCCTGGCCAGCGCGAAGCGCTTGGCCAGCAGCTCGGCGTAGGGGCCGCGGCCGCGCTGGCGCAGGCCGAAGGCCGACTCGTAGTCGGCCCCGCCGCGGGTCTCGCGCACCAGCTTCATGACCCGGGCCGCGCGCTCCGGGAAGTGCGCCTCCAGCCACTCGACGAAGAGGTCGCGGATCTCCAGGGGCAGGCGCAGCAGCACGTAGCCCGCGGAAACGGCGCCGGCCGCCTTGGCCGCCTCGAGCAGGGCCTCCAGCTCGCCGTCGTTGATCGCCGGGATCATCGGCGCGGCCAGCATGCCGGCCGGCACGCCGGCCCGGTTCAGCGCCGCCAGGGCCTCGAGCCGGCGGGCCGGCGTCGGCGCGCGCGGCTCCATCAGCCGGGCCAAAGCCGGGTCCAGCGTCGTGACCGAGACCATGACCCGGACCAGGCCGCGCTCGGCCATCGGCCCGAGGATGTCGAGGTCGCGGGTCACCAGGCCCGACTTGGTGACGATGCAGAGCGGATGGCGGGTCGCGGCCAGCACCTCGAGGAGCGAGCGGGTGATGCCCAGGCGCCGCTCGGTCGGCTGGTAGGGGTCGGTGTTGGCGCCGAGGGCGATCACCGCCGGCTTGTAGCCCGGCCGCGCCAGCTCGCGCTGCAGCAGCGCGGCGGCGTCGGGCTTGGCGAAGATCCGGGTCTCGAAGTCGAGCCCCGGCGAGAGGCCGAGCCAGGCATGGGTCGGCCGCGCGAAGCAGTAGACGCAGCCGTGCTCGCAGCCCTTGTAGGGGTTGATCGAGCGGTCGAAGGGCACGTCCGGCGACTGGTTGCGGGCGATGATCTTGCGGCTGGCGTCGCGCCCGACCACGGTCTCGACCCGCGGCGCGAAGGCCTCTTCCAGGCCGCCGCCGGGCAGGCTCCAGCCGTCGTCGACCGACTCGGTCGCGTAGGCCTCGTAGCGGCCGCTGCGGTTGCTCACGGCACCGCGGCCCTTGCGCGGGCGATCCGGCAGGCTCTGCACCATGCCGTCAGGCTATCACAAGACCCTGAACATATATAGAACAAAAAGGGATCAAAATTCGGAGATGATTCTCAATCTATGGGGGGCCCGATCGACCCCGAACCAAAATGTGGAAAACGACTCGGGCGCGCTTTCCCGGAACGGAGTCGGAACGGAAAGCGACTCGGACTCGCGCCGAGTCGCCCGCCGGTCGCCGCCGCGGCCGTCCAATCAGATCAGTGCGTCGAGCGGGCGGGTGCCGAGCCACTCCGCGCGCATGCGTTGCAGCACCGGCGCCGTCAGGTAGTGCGCGACCCGCTCGGCGACGTGGGCGATCAGCGCCGGGTCGCTGTTCTCTGCCGACCAGTCCTCGGTGTCCGCCGCCAGGTGCTTGTCGGCGCGCTTGGCCCGGCCCTGCAGGACCGACCATTTGACGCACCAGGTGATGGCCCGCAGGAACAGGAAGCGGCGCAGCGGCACCAGCCAGGGCCGCAGGGCGGCGGCCAGCTCGGGCGCGGCGATCTCCAGGTAGCGCCGGTAGAAGGCGGCGACCTCGTCGAGCGTCAGGTCGGCCCGGGTGTCCGGGTCCCAGGTGGTCGAGGAGTAGACGCTGGCGTGGGCCAGGTCGATGGCCGGCGAGCCGTAGAGCGCCTTCTCCAGGTCGACGATGATCGCCTTGCCGTCGCCGTCGATCAGGAAGTTGCCCGGGTGGGTGTCGGTCAGCACCAGGGTGATCGGCTGGCCGCGGCCGGCCAGCTCGGCGGCCTGGCCGCGCGCCCAGTGCAGCTCGGCGTCGATCTCGGCCCGGGCGTCGGGCGCCAGGCCGGCCTCGTCGAGGTAGTCGGCCTGGCCTTCGATCTCTTCCAGGATGCCGGCCGCCGGGTCCGGGTGGTCGGCCAGGGGCGGCCGCGCCCGCGTCTCCGGCAGGGGTAGCGAGTGGACCCGCGCCATGGCCTCGGCCAGCGCCGGCAGGTCCTCGGGCAGGCGCGGCGGCCGGCCCTCGATGTGGTCGACGGCGAGCGCCCCCATCGGCAAGCGTTCCGAGGGCTCGAGCAGGGCATGCAGGCGCGGCGCATGGCCCGAGGCGCTGACCCGCGCGAAGCAGGCCGCCTGGTAGCGCAGGTTGTCCTGCGCGGCGAGCGCGAACTGGCTCTGCTTCGGGACCCGCAGCAGCACCGGCCCGCCGGCCACCCGGTGCCCGACCAGGGACACGTGGTCGTGCGCCAGCCCCTTGACCCGCATCGGCACCAGGGCCTCGCGCGCCAGGCCGGCGAAGTCCGGCAGGTCGCGCAGCGCCGCGTGCAGCGCGTCGAGGTCGGCGTTGATCGTCATGGCCGGGCCTTATACCAGACCGTGATGAGCTGGGCTCATCACGGTCCGGATCGCGTTCAGGCGCCACGCAGGCTTTCCTCGCTTCGCTGCGGGCGCGCGGTCGCGCTTGCCAAGCTGCGATGAGGGGACCTCACCGCAGCTTGGTGTAGGCACAACGCCGCCCGGCCTGTGCTAAACCCCGGCCATGGCCGCCGCGTCTCTCTCCATCGTGATCCCGACCCTCGAGGCCGCCGAGAGCCTGCCGGCGACCCTGGCGGCGCTCGAGGAGGGCCGCAGGTCGGGCCTGGTCCGCGAGCTGCTGGTGGCCGACGGCGGCTCTAGCGACAGCACGGCGGCCCTGGCGCGCGCCGCCGGCGCAGTGGTCATCGACGCGCCGCGCGGCCGCGGCCCACAGCTCGCCGCCGGCGGCCATGAGGCCGCGGGGGAGTGGCTGCTGTTCCTGCATGCCGACAGCCGGCTCGAGGCCGGCTGGGCCGAGACCCTGCGCGGCGTCATGGCCGAGCCCGGCGCGGCGGCGCGGGCCGGCTGGTTCCGCCTGCGCTTCGACGACCCGGACCCGCGCGCGCGCCGGGTCGAGGCGCTGGCCGACTGGCGCGCCCGCCGCCTCGGCCTGCCCTACGGCGACCAGGGCCTGCTGATCTCGCGCGCGCTCTACGACGAGGTCGGCGGCTACCGGCCGCTGCCGCTGATGGAGGACGTGGCCCTGGTCCGGCGCCTCGGCCTGGGGCGCCTGCGGCCGCTGCCGGCGAGCATCGTCACCTCGGCGCAGCGCTACCGGCGCGACGGCTGGTGGCTGCGGCCGACCCTGAACCTGATGCTGCTAACCGGCTACTTCCTCGGCGTGCCGCCGCGCCTCCTGGCCCGCTGTTACCGATGAGACGGCGATGAGACGGCTGGGCCGGCATCTGGTGATCTTCGCGCGGGCGCCGCGGCTCGGCACGGTGAAGCGCCGCCTGGCGCGCGACATCGGCGCGCTCGGCGCCCTGCGCTTCCACCGCGAGACCACCGCCGGGCTGATCCGCCGCCTCGGCGACGACCCGCGCTGGACCTGCTGGCTGGCGGTCACGCCCGACGCCTGGGCCGCCCGGCCCGGCGGCCTCTGGCCGCGCTGCCCGGCGCCGATCGCCCAGGGCGGCGGCGACCTCGGCTTGCGCATGGGCCGGGTCCTGGTCGGCCTGCCGCCCGGCCCGGTGGTCATCGTCGGCGCCGACATCCCGGACATCCGCGCCCGCCACGTCGCCGCCGCCTTCGACGCCCTCGGCGACCACGACTGGGTGCTCGGGCCCGCCGGCGACGGCGGCTACTGGCTGATCGGCGCCCGCCGCCGGCCGCACCTGCGCCTGCCCTTCGCCGGCGTGCAATGGGGCGGCGACCAGGCCCTGGCCGGCACCCTCGCCGGCCTCGGCCCCGTCAAGGTGAAGCTGCTGGAGACGCTCGCCGACGTGGATAGTGCGGCGGATTTGCGGCGGCGGGATAGTCGTTGGGCCGTGGGCACATGAACGCACAACCACGACCAATGGCATTTCCGTTTTTAACGGCAAATCGGTTTTGATTCGATCTTGTCTGGCACGGCAACTCGTAACCGGAAGCTCTCGACTGGAGATAGGGGTAGCTGAACGCAGTTTGGGCGACTATCTATTCGCTAGTATTGTTGCTGAAGGTATTGTCGATTGTTCGATGGACTCCCACTCATCGTCGACAAATCTACACTTCAAAGCCTAAGCAGCGACGAGAGTTTCTGGCTTGGCAGGTTCTTTCACGTCATCCTGACACCGACTTTGTTCATGGAGATTCGCGCCGACCTCCTAAAGGCGTCGCAGAGTGGTCGCCAACCCGAGCAGGAAGTCGCAATCCTCGCAGATAAGATATCTGGTGGCTCAGCGACCATCAGCCCAGACTATCACTTCCTTTGCCTCCACAACCTCATGCAGGAAATGGTTGAGATGCGCGGACGCCCGATCCTCATTGGCGGGCAGGAGTTTGTTGCGGAGGACGGACGTAGAGGTCTCTTCTTCGACGAGCAACCCCCCATCAAATCGCTCAGGAAATGGAGAGACGGCATATTCAGCGACGAAGATTGGGAGCATGCTCAAGCATGGAGAGACGACCTCAGTAAGGTCGACCTCGACCGGGTAAGGAAAGATCTCGCATGGTCACGCGCGCACACCAAAAACATAAAGACGGACGCGGATGTTCTGGCCATGGTTGATCTATCACTCAGCGATCACAGCCAGTCGTTTGAGACTCTCAATATCGTCATGGGTCTTCTTATGGTCCCGTCTGTCATGCACGCGCGGGTGATCGAGAAATGGGAGCGTGCAGGGAGTCCAATGGTCGGCATCTATGCGCCTTACGCCACATACGTTGCTCGTATTGACATGTTCTTCTACTCCGCACTGGCGCGAGGGCTCTTAAGCACGAACAAACCGAGCGACCGAGTTGACCTGACATACCTGTACTATCTGCCGTTCGCCAAAGTCTTTGCATCTAGCGACAAATTCCATAAGCGACTCGCCCCGCTATTCTTGTCCGGGGGAACCTTCATCGAAGGAGATGACCTCAAGGCGGATCTAGTCGCCATTCGCAACTTTCACGAAGCGCTGCCCGAGGATAGGAAACGCATGAACCTCCCTCCGCTGGAAGGCGACTTCTTGGTTTCAAGGCTTTACGACAAGTACAGACCTGGATGGCGAGAGTATGCCAAGGAGCAGCCCATCGAGATCACACCAGAGAGGAACGAGCAAATCCTGAAGAGATTGAGACCCATGTTGGAAGCAATCGACAATCTCAAGAAGGGAGAGACATAGCTCGAGCTTACTGCGTCGAGTGCAGTTGTGCTCCCGTCTCGCGGGGCCACTTCCGGGTTTTGGAGAAAGCAGGTGACGGCTTTTCGTAACCGTACATGGATACAACACGCCATGCGGATCTTCGGTGCTAACGTGAGAAGTTAGTCTTTAGGCGGATACTAACGTGGACGATTTCGCCGTCGCCCTTCTTTGAGCACACACCCTAAGCCTTCAGATGCTCCTGCAGCCGCGGCATGAGTTCGACCAGGTTGCAGGGGCGGTTGCGAGAGTCGAGCTGGAAACGGAGAATCTCCTGCCTGCCGTCGCGGCAGGCGCCGGGTGAGCTCAGCGGGTCGACGAAGCAGGTGCCGCCAGCGACGCCGCCGACCGCTCGGGCCTGGATCGTCAAGGTGCCAACGGTCTTGTAGGAGATCCAGCGGAACAGCTCGCCGAAGCCCTCGATCTCCTTCTCCATGACCCGCGAGAAAGCCTCGGGCGTCACGTCCCGGCCGGTCACGCCGGTGCCGCCGGTGGCGATCACCACGTCGACCGCCGGGTCGGCCGCCCAGGCCTCGAAGACGCTCAGCCCTCGGCCCAGGGGTCCGGCGACACGACCGTTCGCTGATTGAGGCAAAGAAACAAACGTGTGCGCCCGGTGCCGGCGATCGGCGGCGAGCGGTGGACGACGCCTTCTCCCGGGCCGGCGCAGCTACCCTTGAAGATCGCGACATCATGGTCGCCGAGGCGTTCCAAGGGGCCCGCGAACTCCTTCTGGTCGAGCAAAGCACGCTCGGCGTGCTCCATCCGGACCCACTCCGTCGTGGGTCCGCGATAGGTCGTCACCAAGCGTGCCGCGACGCTGTCGCGATGGAACTTCCAGCAGGCGTCGTGGTCGACCCGCTCGAGCCGGACATCGACAAGCTCGCTGTTCGTCACCTCGGCAAAGGTGCGGACGAGGCCGGCGACATCCTCGACCAGCAGATCGCGCATCTCGCCCGCATCCAGGCCGCAGTCGTCCAGCAGCGGCTCGAGGGCCGGCCGAAGCTCGCCTGGCTCGATCAGAATTCGAATCTCGGGCAGGCTCGAAACCTCCAGCCGGTCGATCCAATCCCGCAAGCGCGACGGCAGCGCACGCCGCCAGATCACGAGCTGCGTGGCCGGCTCCTTGATGGCGGCGAGGCCGTCCCTGGCATCGCAATTCCTGACGACACTCGACTCCGCGTCGGACCTTTGGAGGGTCCTGCGCTCTTGGGATAGCGGGGTCATTGCGGTGAGGCGATCCAACAAACGACGGGCCTTCAATTCAAGGTCGATGGGAACGGGTGCGCGACGGCACCGATGGGGAACGACAGGGATGCCACGGTCATCTCTCGTACGCCGTTCCTTGATGGCTGCCGATCATGGAAAGAAACTCGCGTCGCGTGGTCGGATCGTCGCGAAAGGACCCCAGCAGGCGGCTGGTCACCATGCTGACGCCGGGCTTTCGAATGCCCCGCGTGGTCATGCAATGGTGCGCCGCCTCGACGACCACGCCGACACCGCGCGGCGCGAGCACCGTTTGGATGGCATCGGCGATCTGCGCCGTCAGCGCTTCTTGAATCTGCATGCGCTTGGCATAGACCTCGACGAGACGCGCAAGCTTGGAGATGCCGACAACGCGCCCGGCCGGCAGGTAGCCGATATGCACCTTGCCGAGTATGGGAACGATGTGGTGTTCGCAATGGGACTCGAGACGAATGTCCCGCAGCACGATCATCTCATCGTAGGCGGCGGTTTCTTCGAAGGTCGTGGCAAGCACGGCCACGGGATCTTCCCGATAGCCGGCGAAGAACTCCTCGTAGGCCCGCGCAACGCGCCCGGGCGTGCCCGTGAGGCCTTCACGGTCCGGATCGTCGCCGGCCCATTCGATCAGGGTCCGGACCGCCGCTTCCGCCTCCGACCGGCTCGGACGCCGGCGCCCACGCGAGCTTTCAAGCATCGGCTCCGTGGAGCGAATCTCACCAACCACCACATCCATATCGAGCCCTCTTCTCCGTCAAGGCCAGCTTCAACGGGCCCGCGCCCAAGGCATCCATCCAAGAAATGTTATAACATTGCATTTCTTGGCCGCAAGAGAGACGACGCCTTTGGCTCTGTCCCGGATCACAGGTGCGGATGAGGTTCCGGCCTCGGTCGTCGCGCAACGCCCGTGGCCGGGGCAAAGGAGCGCGGCCTAAGCCTGCAGGTGCTCCTGCAGGCGCGGCATCAGCTCGACCAGGTTGCAGGGGCGGTGGCGGGAGTCGAGCTGGAAGCGGAGGATCTCCTGCCAGCCGTCGCGGCAGGCGCCTGGCGAGCCCGGCAGGGCGAAGAAGTAGGTGCCGCCGGCGACGCCGCCGACCGCCCGGCTCTGGATGGTCGAGGTGCCGACGGTCTTGTAGGAGATCCAGCGGAACAGCTCGCCGAAGCCCTCGATCTCCTTCTCCATGACCCGCGAGAAGGCCTCGGGCGTGACGTCGCGGCCGGTCACCCCGGTGCCGCCGGTGGTGATCACCACGTCGACCGCCGGGTCGGCCGCGCAGGCCTCGAGGCGCTCGACCAGCGCCGGGACGTCGTCCTTGACGATCTCGCGGCCGACCACCTTGTGGCCGTCGGCGGTGATCATCTCTTCGAGGTTCCGCCCCGACTTGTCCTCCTTCGGCGTGCGCGTGTCGGAGACCGTGATCACGCGCACGTTGACCGGGAGGAAGGGCTTGCTTTCGTCGATCCTAGCCATGGCGCACGCTAGCGCGCGGGCCGCCCCGACGCCAGACCCCGATCGTCTCGAACGGGCTGTTGAAGAAGCCCGGTGTCCTTGACCACGGTCATCCTTCGTCAAGCTCAGGATGAGGTGAAGCTACTGAAAATGCTCGCCCTCACCCTCGCCCTGAGCTTGACGAAGGGTGAGGGTGGCCGCCGGCACGATTTCAGCAGCCGCCTAGGCCAGCGGATTGGCGCCGCTGGCCACCGCCTGGTGCAGTTTCAGATAGTCCTGCCAGGCCAGGCGCTTCTGGCCCGGCTGGCGCAGCAGGTAGGCCGGGTGCAGGGTCGCCAGCGCCGGCACCGGATGGGCCAGGCCGGCGTGCTGGTAGCTGTACCAGCGGCCGCGCAGGCGCAGGATGCCCTCGCTGCGGGCCAGCAGGGTCTTGGCGGAGATGCCGCCGACCAGCACCAGGTAGGCCGGATCGACCAGCTCGATGTGCCGCTCGACGAAGGGCAGGCAGGACGCGATCTCCTCGGCCGAGGGCGAGCGGTTGCCCGGCGGCCGCCAGAACAGGACGTTGGAGATGTAGACCTTCTCACGGTCCAGGCCGATGTAGCTCAGCATGAGGTCCATCAGCCGGCCGGAGACGCCGACGAAGGGCAGGCCCTGGCGGTCCTCCTCCGCCCCCGGCGCCTCGCCGATCATCATGATCCGCGCCTCGGGATTGCCGTCGGCGAAGCAGAGCCGGGTCGCCGTGGCCTTGAGCGCGCAGCCCTCGAAGGCCTCCAAGGCCGTCCGCAGCTCGGCCACCGTCCGGGCCGCCGCGGCGGCCTCGCGCGCCGAGGCGACGGCCTGCTGCGGCGAGGTCAGGCCGCCGACGGGTGGCCGGGGCGCGGCGGGCCGGGGCGCGGCCTGGCGCGTCGGCGGCGGCGCCGGCGCCTCGTCGAAACGGGCCGGCGGCTCGGCCGGCGGCGGCTCGGGAGACGGCGGCCCGGAGGACGGCGGCCCGGGGGACGGCGCCGCGCGCGGCGGCGCCACGGCCGGCTGCGGCGCTGCCTTCTTGCGGCGGTCCTGGGCCCACTCCTCGACCGCCTCGTCGGCGCCGGCCTCGAGCTGCCAGCGCAGGGCCGCGAGGGCCAGCTTGTCATCCTCGGTCATTGCTTGGAGCCTAGCACGGCTCGGCCTTTCAGAGGCCCCGGCCATGCTTGCATCCCGACGCTTCTTTCTATTCAAACGTCGCTTTGGAGCAGGCTCGGGGTGAGTCCGACTGGGATTTTGGGGCGGACAAAGGGAACGGGCCGCCGGCAGCAGTTCGGGGGCAAGGGGCCCGAGGGAAGGAAGAGGGTCATGGATCGCGAGTTCATGGAGTACGACGTCGTCATCGTCGGGGCCGGCCCGGCCGGCCTGGCGGCGGCGATCCGCCTGCGCCAGCTCTCGGCAGAGAGCGGCGAGGAGGTCAGCGTCTGCGTGCTCGAGAAGGGCTCGGAAGTAGGCGCGCATATCCTCTCGGGCGCGGTGCTCGAGCCGCGCGCGCTCAACGAGCTGATCCCCGACTGGCAGGACCGGGGCGCGCCGCTCAACAGCCCGGTGACCGACGAGCACTTCCTGTTCCTGACCGAGAAGGGCTCCCGCGAGGTGCCGGTCTGGGCCCTGCCGCCGCAGATGCAGAACCACGGCAACTACATCGTCTCGCTCGGCAACGTCTGCCGCTGGCTGGGCGAGCAGGCCGAGGCGCTGGGCGCGGAGATCTATCCCGGCTTCGCCGCCAGCGAGCTGCTCGCCGACGACAGCGGCCGGATCACCGGCGTGGCGACCGGCGACATGGGCATCGGCAAGGACGGCGAGGCCAAGGACAGCTTCCAGCGCGGCATGGAGCTGCGCGCCAAGTACAGCTTCTTCGCCGAGGGCTGCCGCGGCTCGCTCAGCAAGCAGCTCACCGAGCGCTTCCGGCTGCGCGCCGGCCGCAACCCGCAGACCTACGGCATCGGCCTCAAGGAGCTCTGGGAGCTCGATCCGAGCAAGCACAAGCAAGGCAAGATCGTGCACTCCGCCGGCTGGCCGATGGACTTCAAGACCTGGGGCGGCTCCTTCATCTATCACCTGGAGGACAACCTCTGCGCCGTCGGCTTCGTCGTCGGCTTGGACTACGAGAACCCCTACCTCTCGCCCTTCGACGAGCTGCAGCGCTTCAAGACCCACCCGGCGATCCGCGGTCAGTTCGAGGGCGGCCGGCGCATCGCCTACGGGGCGCGGGCCCTGAACGAGGGCGGCCTGCAGTCGATCCCCAAGCTGACCTTCCCGGGCGGCGCGCTGATCGGCTGCTCGGCGGGCTTCCTCAACGTCCCCAAGATCAAGGGCAGCCACAACGCCATGAAGAGCGGCATGCTGGCCGCCGAGGCGGTCTTCGAGGCGCTGCGCAACGGCGCCGACGGCAGCGCCGAGCTGGTCGCCTATCCCAAGGCTCTGGAAGCCTCCTGGGTCTACGAGGAGCTGCGCGCGGCGCGCAACTTCCGGCCGGCCTTCGCCCGCTGGGGCCTGATCGGCGGCTCGCTCTACGGCGGCCTGGACCTCAAGCTGCTCGGCGGCCGTGCGCCCTGGACCCTGAACCACGGCCACGAGGACCACAGCCGCCTGAAGCACGCCTCGGAGGCGCCGAAGATCGACTATCCGAAGCCCGACGGCGTGCTGACCTTCGACAAGAACTCCTCGGTCTTCCTGTCGAACACCAACCACGAAGAAGACCAGCCGGTGCACCTGCGCCTGACCGACCAGAGCGTCGCGGTCGACCACAACCTGGCGCTCTACGACGCGCCGGAACAGCGCTACTGCCCGGCCGGCGTCTACGAGATCCTGCGCGACGACGACGGCCGCAACCCGCGTCTGCAGATCAACGCGCAGAACTGCGTGCACTGCAAGACCTGCGACATCAAGGACCCGACCCAGAACATCAACTGGGTGACGCCGGAGGGCGGCGGCGGGCCGAACTATCCAAACATGTGAGTCAAAGCTGCAACGGGGGAAGCTCGTCGCAGCCGGGTGAGAGGCCGGCGCCAGGCCTCGCATGGTTAAAGATATCAGCAGTTTCTTTACCAATCCGCGCTGTTAATGGCTCACGGCGTCCGCTATCTTTTTGGGATGAAAATCATTCTGGATTCTAAGGGCTTTGCCGCCTTCCGCGGCCTGCGCGCCCTGCTGGCCGGCACTGCTCTCAGCGCCGCCGCCGCCGCCCTGGGCTGGCAGCAAGCGGCCCTGGCGGCGTCGGACAACGAGGCTGCGGCGGAGACCCCGAGCCAAAGCTCCTCGGCATCGGCCGCTTCGGCCGTCCGGGACGAAGCCCTGGGCGACTATCTGGCCGGCCTGCATGCCAGCCGCAGCAACGACCTGGCCTCCGCCGCCGACTTCATGCTGGTGGCCCTGGAGCAGGACCCGGACAACGACCGCCTGCTGCAGGACGCCTTCAGCCTGGTCGCCGCGGAGGGCCGCCACGTCGAGTCCGTGCGCCTGGCCAAGCGGATCCTGGCCAAGGACGAGGACCACGGCGGCGCCCTGCTGGTCCTGCTGATCGACGCCGTCGACCGCAACGAGCTGGACTCCGCCGAGGGCTACCTGAACGCCATGGCCGAGGGCGGCATCAACCGCATCCTGCGGCCGATGCTCGAGGCCTGGCTGCAGCTCGCCCGGGAGGAGGTCGACGCGGCTCTCGCCAGCATCAAGACGCTGGAGGAGAACGACGGCTTCGAGGTGCTGCACACGCTGCATAGCGCGCTGATCCATGACGTCGCCGGCCGCGACCCGGTCGCCACCCGCGCCGCCTACGACGCCGCGCTGGAAGCGGCACCGCAGCCGGCGCTGCGCATGGTCTGGATCGTCGGCAACTTCCTGGAGCGCCAGGGCGACGGCGAGGCGGCACGTGCCCTCTACGACAGCTACCTGGCGGAGAACGACGGCTCCGGCGTGTTCGAGCCGGCGCTGCTGCGCCTGGCCAACGGCACCAAGCCGCAGCCGGTCGCCGAAAGCTACGTGCAGGGCATCGCCGAGACCCTGTTCAACCTCTCCGGCCTGCTGACCCAGGAGCGCGCCGAGCGCATGGCGCTGCTGCAGGTGCAGCTCGCCCTGCGTCTGGACCCCAAGTTCGTCGTCGCGCGCATCCTGCACGGCGAGATCCTCGAGGATCAGGGCCGCAGCCTGGAGGCCATCGCCGCCTACCGCCAGATCGACCCGGCCTCGCCCTTCACCTGGACCGCGCGCCTGCGCATCGCCGAGCAGCTCGACGAGCTCGGCCGCACCGACGAGGCCGCCGCCGAGCTGGAAGCGCTGGCCGAGGACTGGCCCGACCACTACGAGCCGCTCTACCGCCTCGGCAACCTGCTGCGCGGCCAGGAGCGCTTCGCCGAGGCGGCCGAGGCCTACGACCGCGCCTTCGAGCGCCTGGGCGAGACCCAACAGCGGCACTGGACCTTGCACTACCTGCGCGGCATCGCGCTGGAGCGCTCTGACCAGTGGGACCGCGCCGAAGCGGACTTCCTGCGCGCCCTGGAGCTCGAGCCCGAGCAGCCCTATGTCATGAACTACCTGGCCTACTCCTGGGTCGAGCAGAAGCGGAACCTGGACGAGGCCAAGAAGATGCTGGCGCGGGCGGTCGAGCTGCGGCCGACCGACGGCTTCATCGTCGACAGCCTGGGCTGGGTCTACTACCGGCTGAACGACTTCGAGAAGGCCGTGACCCACCTGGAGAAGGCGGTCGAGCTGCGGCCCCAGGACCCGGTGATCAACGACCACCTGGGCGACGCCTACTGGAAGGTCGGGCGCTATCAGGAAGCCCGCTTCCAATGGCGCCGCGCGCTCAGCCTCGAGCCGGAGGCCGATCTGATCCCGGTGATCGAGGCCAAGATCGAGAAAGGCCTGCAGGCCGAATCCGAGAGAATCTGACGGCATGGCCGGAAGCGCGTCGGCCGGCGCCGAAGGCGGGCCGGCGCTCCGCTACGCCTGGGCCAAGGTCAACCTCTACCTGCATGTCACCGGCCGCCGCGACGACGGCTTTCACGAGCTGGACAGCCTGATCGTCTTCGCCGGCGTCGGCGATCGCCTCAGCGCCGAGCCGGCCGAGCGCTTCGCCCTCAGCCTGGCCGGTCCCTTCGCCGGCGGCCTGGAGCCCGAGGCCGAGAACCTGGTCGCCCGCGCCGCCGGCCTGCTCGCCGACGCCGAGGGCAGGCTGCCGCCGACGCACATCCGCCTGGAGAAGCACCTGCCGGTGGCCGCCGGCCTCGGCGGCGGCTCGGCCGATGCCGCCGCCGCACTGGCGCTGCTCGGCGCCCGGCTGGGCCCGGGCTCGGCGCTCGACTGGCCGGTGCTGGCGGCGCGCCTGGGCGCCGACGTCCCGGTCTGCTGCTACGGCCGGCCGGCCTTCGTCGGCGGCATCGGCGAGATCGTCGAGCGCGCACCGCCGCTGCCCGCCGCCTGGCTGGTGCTGGCCAACCCGGGGATCGCGCTCTCCACAGCCGACGTCTTCAGGCGGCTCGAGGGCCGCCGCTCGCCGCCGATGCGCTGGGACGCGCCGGCCGGCTCGGCGCTCGAGCTGGCCGACCGGCTGCTGCAGCGGGGCAACGACCTGGAGGGCCCGGCCCGGGCCCTGCAGCCGGCGATCGACGGCCTGCTCGACGCCATCGCCGCCACCGAGGGCTGCCTGCTGGCGCGCATGTCCGGCAGCGGCGCCTCCTGCTTCGGCCTCTACGCCGAGCGGGCCGAAGCCCAGGCGGCGGCCGAGGCCCTGCGCGCCGCCGAGCCGGCCCGCTGGGCCGCCGCCGCGCCGCTGCTGCACGGCCCGCTGGAGCGCTCCTGGTGGGAAACGGCGGCCGCGGCCGGGTGACGCCCGAGTGGCGGCCGGACGGCCTACTGGGCGCCCATCATCTTGGCGATCTCGCGCAGCTCATCGAGCAGGTCCGGGGTCGGCTCGCCGTCCTCCGGCACCTCCGCGAAGGCCTGGAAGTCGCGGATCGCCCGCCGGGTCCGCTCGTCGACCTCGCCGTCGACCGCGCCCGGGTCGAAGGCCATGATCGACAGCAGGCTCTCCAGCTCTTCCGCCTCGGCGAGACTGAGTCCGCCGGGCAAGGTCCCGGGCTCGACGGCGGCGGCCTGCGCCGGCTCGGGACTCTCCGGCACCGCGGGCTCGGCCGGCTCGGGCAGAGCGGCCGGTGCCGCCGATTCGGCCGGTGCGGCCGGCGCCGCGGTCTGCATCGGCGTCGAGCCGCCGGCCTTCTGGCTCTGGCTCCAGATGCCGTAGCCGAGCGCGCCCGCGACCACCAGCACCAGGAACCAGATCCAGCGCAGGTCCTGGGCGATGCTGTTGGGAGACGGCCTGGCGGCTGGCGTCGCGGCCATCGCGGCAAGCGCCGGCGCGGCCTCGGGCGCCTTGGCGGCCGGTGCCGTCGCGCCCGCGGTTGCTTTGACCTGCGCGGGCTGCTTCGCCGCGGGCGCCTTGTCTTTCGCGGCCGCGTCGTCTTTCGCCGGGGCCTTGGCCTCGGCGGCCGCCGGCGTCGCCGCCTCGGCCTTCTTGTCGCCGGCCTTGCGATCGGGCGCAGCGGCCGACGCCGCGGCAGGCGGCGCGGCCTTCTCCGGCTTGGGCGCCACCGCCGGCTTGGCGGTTGTGTCAGCCCTAGGTGGCGTTTCCCGCTTCGAGGGCGGATCGAGCTTCGAGGGCGGCTCCAGCTTCGGCGTGGCCTCGATGCGCGGCTTGTCCTTCGCCTTGGCCTCGCCGCTCGCCGGCCCGAGGGGCTTGGCGGCGGCCGGGGCTGTGGGGGCGGCGGGTGCGGCCGGTTTCGCGGTCGCCGGCTTGCCCTCCGCCGTCGCCGGCTTGCTCGGCATGGTCAGGCGGGGCTCGCTGCGGGACGCCGCGGAGGGCTGCGGCTTCGACTCCGGCTTCTCGGCTGTCGCCGGTGCCTTACCGCCGCTCCAGCGCAGGGCGGGATCGGGGGCGCCGAGGCGGCCCGGCGCGGCCGGCTTGCCGTCGGGCTTGCTCTCAGGCTTGGGTGCGAAGAGGTCGCCGCTGCTGCCCGCGGCACCGTTCTTGGCGGTCGCGGCTTTGGCCTTGGATGGCGGGCTCTTGCCGAGCAGCGGCTCGGTCTTCGTCTTGGCGGCTTCGCTCGCTGCCGGCGCAGCCGGCGCAGCCGGCGCGGCCTTCGCGCTCGGGTTCGCGTCGGCGGGTTTCGAGCTCGCCTGGACCTTCGGCGGCGCCGGCTCGACCTTGTCGCCGCTTTCGGCGGCGCTTGCCCGCCGAGTCACCCGCCGCGACGGAGTCTTGCGGGCCGCTTTGCGCTTGGCGCGGCGCTTACCGCTCGCGCTTGGCTTGCCGCCGGCGGCGGTTTCGCCAGCCCCGGAACTGGCAGACGCCTCGGACGTCGGCCCGGCCTTGTCGTCCTTCGCCGCGCCGCCGTCTCTCGAGTCGGCGGGCGGCTCGGCGGCCGGCCCCTTGTCCTTGGACCGATCTGACTCTCGGCTCATTTGTTCTGATCTGCGCTGAATTTGCTTGCCCAGGCCAGTCAACCACATGGCCCCCAGTGGCGGCAATCGCTCTTGCGAGGCGCTCGACGGAGCGATTCGGGGGGCGATTCGGCGGCCTTTCTCGCTCCCGGCGAATCCTCTAGCGTGCCCGCCCCGACACTGAAGAAACCGACGCTCCCATGAGCCACAACACCTGGATTCACCGAATCGCGCGCTTCGGCGTCCGGCCGCTGGTCGACACGCCGGTCGCCCCGAACCACGTCACCACGCTGCGCCTGCTCGCCGGCCTCGGGGCGGCGGCGGCCTTCGCCGTGCCCGAGGGCTCCTGGAAAGACATCGGCGCCGGTCTCTTCGTCGTCTCCATGGTGCTCGACCGGGCGGACGGCGAGCTGGCCCGGCTCAGCGGCAAGACCAGCGCCTGGGGCCACAAGTACGACCTGGTCAGCGACGCGCTCTGCAACGGCCTGGCCTTCCTCGGCCTCGGCATCGGCCTGATGCAGAGCGACCTGGGGGCCTGGGCGGCCCTGCTCGGCGCACTGGCCGGCTCGGCCATCGCCGCCGTGCTCTGGCTGGTGATCTGGGCCGAGCAGCTCGCCGGCGAGCGGGCGGCGGAGCTCGGCAGCTTCGCCGGCTTCGATCCGGACGACACCATGCTGGCGGTGCCGATCGGCGTCTGGCTCGGCTTCGAGTACGGCTTGCTGATCGCCGCGTCGATCGGCGCGCCGCTCTTCGCGCTGATCATGATCCTGCGCTGCCGCGCCGAGCTGAACCGGCAGAGGGCCGCCGCGCCGGAGGTCTCAGGGGAGGGCTGAGGAGGAGCCGCGCGCCATCCGCAGCCGGATCAGCGACCAGAGCGACCAGAGGGCGTAGACCGTCGCCCCGACGCCGACCAGCACGAAGAAGGGCCCGAGCAAGCCCAGCCAGGTGATCGGCGCTAGCAGATAGATGCCGTCCTCCAGCTCGAAGCCGCCGAAGCCCGGGTAGCCGATCGCCCGGCCGCCGGTCAGCCCCTTCTCGCGGTCCAGCAGCAGGTTGATCGGCATCGACAGGGCGGCGATGCCGGCCGCCAGGCCGCCGATCAGCCAGGCCCAGAGGCCGAGCGGCCCCAGGCTCAGGTGATAGCCGATGGCGGCGAACAGCAGGGCGTAGCTCAGCATGCCGGTGACGTAGTCGTAGTAGTAGCCGAAGCGGGAGGTCTGGCCGCTGTAGCGGGCCAGCTCGCCGTCGAAGTGGTCCAGCACCCGGGCCAGCACGAAGAGGCCGGCGCCCCAGTTGGCCGCCGCGCCGTCGCCGAGGGCGAAAAGGCCGGCCCCGGCCAGGCCGAGCAGCAGGGAAAGCGTCGTCATCTGATTGGGCGTCACGCCCCAACGCGTCAGACTCGGCACGCAAGCGCGCGCAAGACGCGCGTCGTACGGCACCTTCTCCATGGCCTTGCTCATACCAGTGATCTATGCCCCCGCTCTGGTGAATAGCAGGCCGGCAGCCGCCGCCGTTGTCAAGTTGCTGATCTGACCCTATAAGCCGCAACTTGCGGAGCGTTCGGGGCATATCTTTAGCGACATGACCGGAGCAGGCGAGTCGATGGGCCGCCGCGCCCTCGTCGGCTGGGTGGCCCTCGTGCGGCGGCTGGCCTGGCTGGTGCTGATCGCGACGCTGCTCTCCAGCGCCGCGCTGCTGCTCTACACCACCAAGACCATCGGCATCACCGCCGACACCAAGGACCTGCTCTCCGAGGAGCTGGACCACCTCCGCTACGACGTCGACATGGACGCGGCCTTCCCCGGCAACGTCCGCAACCTCTCCGTCGTGGTCGAGGGGCCCTCGCCGGAGGCGGCCGAGCAGGCCGCCGAGTCGCTCGCCGCCAAGCTGGCCACGCACCGGGACCGCTTCACTAGCGTCTTCTTCGCGCCCGCCGATCCCTATTTCCGGCGCAACGGCCTGCTCTACCTGGAGCGCGAGTCCCTGGAGAGCATGAGCGACCGGCTGGCCGAGGCGCAGCCGATCCTCGCCCTGCTGGCCGAAGACCCGAGCCTGCGCGGCCTGGCGACGGTGCTGGAGATGGCGGTCGAGCAGGCCGACGCCGAGATCGCCGGCGGCCTGGCCCGCGTGCTGCAGCGCCTGGCCGAGACCGTCGAGCGGGTCGCCGACGGCGAGCCCGCCCTCTTCTCCTGGCGCTCGGCGCTCGACGACGCGCCGCCCGGCGACAGCGAGCGGCGCGCCTTCATCCAGCTCAAGCCGGTGCTCGAATTCGACTCCCTGGCGCCCGTGGCGCCGGCCCAGCGGGTCATCGCCCGGGAGGCCGAGGCGCTCGGCCTGAGCGCCGAGCGGGGCTACCGGATCCGCGTGCTCGGCGCCTCGGTGCTGCTACAGGACGAGCTGCGCAGCGTGCGCGAGGGCATCGGCTTCGTCGGCCTGCTGTCCTTCGTGCTGGTGCTGACCCTGCTGTCCTTCGGCCTCGGCTCCTGGCGCCTGGTGCTGGCGGCCCTGGTCACGCTGATCGCCGGCCTGGTCTGGACCGGTGCCTTCGCCGCCGCCGCGATCGGCTCCCTCAACCTGATCTCGGTGGCCTTCGCGGTGCTCTTCATCGGCCTCAGCGTCGACTTCGGCATCCACTACTGCCTGCGCTACCGCGAGGCCCGCGCCGAGGGCGAGGAGCACGGCGAGGCCCTGGCCGCCGCCGCCGCCGGCGTCGGCCCGGCCCTGACCCTGTCGGCGATCACCGCGGCGATCGGCTTCCTGTCCTTCCTGCCGACGGCCTATCGCGGCGTCTCGGAGCTCGGCCTGATCTCCGGCGCCGGCATGATCATCGCGCTCTTCGCCAACCTGACCGTGCTGCCGGCCATGCTGACCCTGCTGCCGGGCGGCAAAACGAAACCGCGCCGCGGCGGCACGGCCTTCGCGGCGCCCCTGCAGGGCTTCATCGAGCGCAGGGCGCGGCACATCCTGATCGGCGCCGGCGCGCTCGCCCTGGCCGGCCTGGTCGCCCTGCCCCTGGCGCACTTCGACGACGATCCCTTCAACCTGCGCGACCCCGACTCGCCCTCGATGCAGGACCTGCTGGCGCTGATCGACGATCCGCGCGTGCAGCCCTACGACGCCGAGCTGCTGCTGCCGAGCCTGTCCGACGCGACGGCGATGGCGGCGCGCCTGGAGGCCCTGCCCGAGGTCAAGGCGGCGCGCAGCCTGCTCGACTTCGTGCCGGACGAGCAGGACGACAAGCTGGCGATCGTCGACGACATGAACCTCTTCCTCGGGCCGCTGTTCTTCGGCGGCGTCGAGGCCGCGCCGCCGGACGCCGCCGAGCGCCTGGCCGCCGTCGAACGGATCGAGTCCCTGGCGGGCGCGGCCGAGGACGACCTGGCCGCGCCGGGCGAGGCCCTGGCCACCGCCTTGGCGCGCCTTGAGCGCGGCGCGGCGAGCCTCGAGCGGCTGGAGCAGGCCTTGATGTCGGGCTTCCCGCGGCTGATCGATCAGCTCGGCGACTCCCTGGGCGCCGGCCCGGTTGCGCTCGAGGACCTGCCGGCGCCGCTCGCCCGGCGCTACCTGGCCGAGGACGGCCAGGCGCGCCTGCAGATCATCCCGAGCGAGGACCTGCGCGACCGCGCGGCCCGCCACCGTTTCGTCGACGCCGTGCTCGCCGTCACACCCAAGGTGATAGGCACGCCGGTCTCGGTGACGGCCGGCGGCCGGGCCGTCCGCCAGGCCTTCCAGGAGGCCGGGCTCTACGCCTTCGGCGCGATCCTGCTGCTGCTTCTGCTCCTGCTGCGCAGCCTGCGCGAGACCGCGCTGATCCTGGCGCCCCTGCTGCTGGCCGCGCTGCTGACCGGCGCCGCGACGGTGCTGCTGAGCCAGCCCTTCAACTTCGCCAACGTCATCGTGCTGCCGCTGCTGCTCGGGCTCGGCGTCGCCTTCGGCATCCAGATCGTGCTGCGCGCCCGCCTGGAAGGCAGCGCCCGGCTGCTCGAGACCTCGACGCCGCGCGCCGTGGCCTTCAGCGCGTTGACCACCATCGGCTCCTTCTGCAGCCTGTCGCTCTCCAGCCACCCGGGCACGGCGAGCATGGGCTTCCTGCTGACCGTGGCGATCAGCCTGACCCTGCTCTGCACGCTCCTGGTGCTGCCGGCCCTGCTCAGCCTCGCCGGGCCGGGTAGGCTCGAAAGAAAGGGGAGTCACCCCCTCCCCGACCCTCCCCCATCAAGGGGGAGGGAGGATTGAACGCGACGATGCCTGCCTAAACGTAGCGTTCCCTCCCCCTTGATGGGCTATTGCATTCACACATCTGGGTTGCGGTGTGGTTTGCCAGGTGATTCCTTGGCTCGGTTGGAGCTTGGGAGTTTGAGTGATGTCAGGGATGGGCTTTGGGCTGGGGCGGTTTGGCGACCGTCGCCTGGCAAAGGGGGGGCGGCGCTGCACGAGGCTTTGGTGTCGCGTCCGGGCTCGTGCATTCGTCGTCTTGGTGGGTCCCGGGCGCGGGAGATGCAGTTTACGCGCTGGCTGCGCAATGGCTCGGTGAGCGTGG
>JANQLT010000093.1 GCA_028280455.1 Kiloniellales bacterium | reverse complement strand
GCCTGCGCATCCCTCTCCCCCGACGGGGGAGAGGGCTGTGGAGGCTTAGCGAAGCCGAAGGCTGAGCTTAGCCGGAGCCGGGTGAGGGGGCGGTTCGTTGCCCTTTGGCGGCCGACCGCCAATGCCGCCCGACCCGGTAGCGCTCCAATGCGCGCCGGCCGCAAGGCGCCGTGTGTGGAGCGGTAAGCTCCCGTTAAGGCCGGCGTCGGAGACTGGCAGCGGCAGCCCCTAGCGCCGCTTCCCTCCGGACGCCCGAGTCATGCCGCAGAGCGCCAGCCAGGCCCGAGCCGAGCCATCGGCATCAACCGCCGCCGAGTCCAATTGCCTCTTCGAGCGCGCCGCCGCGGCGCATGTCGCGGGCGACCTCGAGCAAGCGCAGAGCCTCTACGAGACGCTCATTGCGGAACAGGCGCAGCACGGCGCGGCCCTGCGCAACCTCGGCCTGATCGCCCTGCAGAAGGGCGCGCCCGCGAAGGCGCTGAGCTTGATGCAGCGCGCCGTGGCCGCGGCCCCCCAGGACCCACAGGCCTGGCGCAGCCTGGCCAAGCTGCAGCAGGGCCAAGGCGACCAGGCGGCGGCGGTCGAGAGCCTGCGCCGCGCGATGGCCTTGCGCCCGGACGACTCGCTCTACCGGCGCGAGCTGGTCGAGGCGCTGGTCGCCGCGGGCCAAGCCGACGGCGCCACGCAGGAGATCAGGGCCTTCCTCGAGCGCCATCCGGTGGTGCCGGACCCGCGCAACGCCGGCCAGCCGGTCTCGGTGGTCGCGCTCTACGGCCTGCAGAACCCGGCCTTCGAGATCGACGGCGGCGGCGCGGGCGCCGGCTTCTCCTTCACCATCAACTCCGGCCACTTCAAGATCGAGGACGTCATCGACCGCCGGCGGCACGCCCTGACCCGCGTGTTCCTCGGCGCCGGCAGCGATGCCGAGGCGCTGGCCCGGCGGCCGGCCGCCGACATCGTCATCAACTGCATCGCCGACGCCGAGCTTGAGGCCGACTCCCTGGCCCGCGCCCAAGCGCTCCTGGCCGGCACGCGCGCGGCGGTGATCAACGACCCCGCGCGGGTCCTGCCGACGACCCGCGAGCAGGTCGCCGGCCTGCTGGCCGAGCTGCCGGGCCTGGTCTTTCCGAAGACCCTGCGCTGCCACGTCGCCGAGCCGGAAGCCCTGTCGCGCGCGATCGAAGAGGCGGCGCTCTCGCTGCCGGTCATCGTCCGGCCGGTCGAGAGCCAGACCGGCATCGACATGCGCAAGATCGACAACCGCGACGCCCTGGCCGAGACGGCGAGCGACTTCGCCGGCCGCGAAGTCTTCGTCATCGCCTTCCACGACTTCAGCGATCCGGCCGACGGGCTCTGGCGCAAGATGCGGCTGTTCGGCATCGACGGCCAGCTCATCCCCGAGCACCGGCTGATCCTCGACCACTGGAACCTGCACAGCGCCGACCGGCTCAAGCTGATGCGCGACGACAAGCGCCTGCGCTTCGAGGAGATCGCCTTCCTGGAGGACTGGCGCGCGGTCGTCGGCGCACCGGCGGCGGCCGCACTCGAGCAGGTCCACGGCCGCCTGAAGCTGGACTACTTCGGCATCGACTTCGCCCTGCTGCCGAGCGGCGAGGTCCTGGTCTTCGAGGCCAACGCCGGCATGCGCATCAACCTCGACTACATCGGCGACTTCCCCTACCAGGCCGGCTACATCGCCCGCATCACCGATGCCTTCAAGGCGATGCTGGCGGGGCGGCTCGCGAGCCGCGCCGCCTAACAAGCCATCACATCACGACGTCTCAGTCAGCGAAGAAAGCGAAAGTCCGCACCTCGATCGACTCGCGCGGCGGGGCGTCGGCCGGGCTGCGCGGGTCGTCATACGACGTGTGCGGCGAGAAGCGGGCGCGGCCGTCGAGCGCCGAGTCGTAGCCCTTGATCAGCAGCGCCTCCTCCGGGGTCATGTCGGGGAAGCTGTACCAGAGCTGGCCGGGCGCCTTGGCGAGGTAGTAGATCTCGCCGGTCCGGGTCTTGCTCACCCGCTTGGTCGCGACCAGGTCCTCGGCATCGATGGAGCGCGCGTCGGCCAGCGCCAGGGGCGCGGCCTGCACGGTCTTGAGCGGCCGCCAGAGGTTGATCTGGGCGACCCGGCCGGCCAGCAGGCGGGCGATCTCGGCCTCGGGCAGGCCCTGCGCCTCCAGCACCTCGCGGGCGCGAATTGGACCGGAGTCGGCGGTGTAGTCGTTGTGGGCCATGCGCACGGGCGGGCTCAGGCCGAGCGCTTCGCGACGCCGTCCGTCGCCGCTGCGGACGTTGTGATCGAAGGCGATGACCCGCTCGGCTCCGCTGGCGACCCGGATCTGGCGCTCGACGTCGAGGTAGTAGCGGGTCCTCAGGTAGCCGTCCTGCCGGTAGAGCGGCGACGGGCTGTCCGGCCGGATCAAGGCGAAGCCCTGGCGGTCCAGGCTCGGCGCCGGCACCAGGGCGCGGGCATCGTGGATCGGCACGACGGCCTCGACGTAGTCGCCGTCGCGCACCACGTCGCCGGCGCTGTCGTCGGCCACCGGCTTCTGCGCGGCGTGGCTGAGGAAGCTCAAGGATGCCTCGACGCCGTGCGGCGCGGCGGCTCGATCGTCGTTGGCCGCAAGGGGTCTCGGCGCAGAGGCGGCGTCGGCGGTGGCGAGAGACGGGCTCATGGGGGCGGTCCTCCGGTTCGATAAGCCTGAGCGGAGCTTGACATGGGCTCACGCCAAGGGGCTCGGGTGACCCCAGATATCGTTGGATCGAGCCGGGAAACCAGAGAATTCGCGGCAAGCTATCTTGAACAATATTCAAGATAGAGCTAGACTGGCCCGATGGCCAGCGAGACCGGACAGATCCCGCCGCTGCCGGCCCTGCGGGCCTTCCAGGCGGCCGCCCGCCACGGCCGCTTCAAGGACGCCGCCCGCGACCTGGGCCTGACCGAATCGGCGATCAGCCATCAGATCCGCCGCCTCGAAGAGCTGCTGCGGGTCTCGCTGTTCGAGCGCAACGGCCCGCGGGTCCGCCTGACCCAGCGCGGCAGCCGCTACTACGAGGCGATCGACCCGGCCCTGGGGCAGATCGCCGAGGCGACCCGCGCTCTCATGGGCTCGACGGCGCACAGCCGGGTCGCCCTGACCCTGCCGCCGTCGCTGGCCAGCCTCTGGCTGATCCCCAACCTGGCGGCCTTGCAGGCGGCCCATCCGGAGATCGACCTGCAGCTCATCACCACGACGCGGGTCTGCGACCTGAAGCGCGAGCAGATCGACCTGGCGATCCGCCACGGCGGCGGCGCCTGGCCCGACGTCGAGTCGGTCTTCCTGCTGGCCGAGACCGCCATGCCGGTCTGCCAGCCCGGCTACCTGAGCGACGAGGCCGCGGCCGAGCCGGCGCTGGCGCTGGGCCGCGGCCGCCTGATCGTCAACGGCTACTACCCGGAGGAGTGGACCGAGTGGGCGGCGGCCCGCGGCCTGCCCCGCCCTTCGCTCGACGGCGCCCTGCGCCTGGAGGCGCAGGACCAGGTGCTGGCCGCCGCCGAGCGCGGCCTCGGCCTGGCGATGGGCCGCAGCCCGATGGTCGAGGCCAACCTGCGCGCCGGCAGCCTGGTCGCGCCCTTCGGCCTGCCGCATCCCTCCGGCGCCGGCCTCTATCTCTGCTGGGCCCGCGACGCCACGCCCTCGGCCGCGACCCGCCGGGTCGCCCGCTGGCTGCAGAGCCTGGCCAAGGTGCCGGCGGACTGACTTGGCGGCCCGAATCGGCGGCCGTCGGGCCACAACAGCAGCCCTTCCGGGAGGTCTGGACAGTGGGCTATTCTGCGGCCGACGACGGCGCGCGGCGCCCGGCCGCGTGATCCTCCGTCGTTGCCCGGGCTAGGGGAACGTGAGAGCAAAGCCCCAATAGAAAAGACCAGCGGACCGCCGGCGGCCTGTCGCTTCGGGGCGCCGCGGCCGGGAACGATGGCGCGATCGGGAGGGAGAGACCTTGGAAGCGAAGGTCCTTTGGCTGTTTGTCTTCGTGGCCCTCTATTGGGCCTATTGTGTTTTCTGGGGCTTTCGTGCGGCCGCCGGCGCCAAGACGCCGTCCGACTTCTTCATCGCCGGCCGTCGCCTCACCTTCTGGGTCTTCGCGCTGGCGGTCACGGCCGCCTCCTTCTCCGGCTGGAGCTTCCTCGACCAGCCCGGCCTGCTCTACCGGGACGGCTTGCAGTTCGGCTTCGCGGCGCTCGCCGCAATCGCCATTCCGCTGACCGGCGTCCTGTTCCTCAAGCGCCAGTGGATGCTCGGCACGCGCTACGGCTACGTGACGCCGGGCGAGATGCTGGCGGACTACTTCCAGGGAGACCTGATCCGCCTGCTCACCCTGCTCGTCGCCCTGGTCTTCGCGATCCCCTTCCTGGCCCTTCAGCTCCTCGCCTCCGGCGCCTTGGTCGCCGTGCTGACCGACGACTTCGTGCCGCAGAGCGCGGCCATGTGGGCGCTCGCCGCGGTGCTGCTGTTCTACGTCGCCGCCGGCGGCCTGCGCGCCGTGGCCGAGGTCGGCGCGCTGCAGTGCCTGCTGCTCGGCTTCGGTCTCGTCGCCATCGGCTTGATCGCGCTCGGCCACATCGGCGGCTGGGACAACTTCGCCGAGGACATCGCGGCGCTGGCCCAGCGTCCCGACCTGGCCCGCTGGGGCGCCACGGCCGAGGGCTACAGCAGCTACTTCGCCCTGCCAGGTGCGATCGCGCTGGAGCCCGGCCTGGACCTGCAGCCCTCGAGCGGCGGTCTCTGGACGGGCGTGCTCTGCCTGACCTTCATCCTCGCCCTGATGGGCATCCAGTCCTCGCCGGCCTTCTCGATGTGGGCCTTCGGCAGCGCCGACCCGAAGCCCTTCGGCACGCAGCAGGTCTGGGTCTCGTCCTTCTGCTTCGGCCTGATCCTGGTCGGCTTCGTCGCCGTCGCCGGCTTGGCCGCGCACCTGCTCGGCGCCAACCCGACGGTGACCGACGCCGGCCTGGCACGCAACGCGCTGCTGCCCGGCGAGGTCATCGCCGCCCGGCCGGACAGCCTGGTGCTGCACTACATCCATTCGGTCGCCGGCGACCTGCCGTGGCTGGCGGGCCTGCTCGTGGTCTGCGGCCTGGCCGCGATCCAGTCCACCGCCGCGGCCCTGCTGGCGAGCGCCTCGGGCATGATGACGCGCGACCTCTACAAGCGCTTCGTCAATCCCATGGCGAGCTACGCCACGCAGAAGCTCGCCGGCCGCCTGTTCCTGGTCCTGCTCATCGTCCCGGCGCTGCTGCTGGCCGATTTCGCGCCGGGCTCGCTGCTGACCTGGGGCAGCATCGCCCTGGCCTTCGGCTTCCAGATGTGGCCCGCCCTGGCGGCGGTCTGCTGGCTGCCCTGGATCACCCGCGCCGGCGCGACCCTCGGACTGGCCGCCGGCATGATCGCCGTGCTGCTGACCGAGCCGGTCGGCGGCTTCCTGGCGGGGCTGGTCGGCTCGCCGCTGCCCTGGGGCACCTGGCCCTATTCGATCCACTCGGCGGCCTGGGGCATGCTGGCGAACCTCACGGTCTGCCTGCTGGTCTCCGCGGTCACCCAGCGCGAGGGCGACAAGCTCCACCAGTCCGAGTTCCACGAGTTCCTGCGCCGGCACGCAGCGCCCTCGCCCGGCGGCTCGGGCCTGGCCCTGCTCGTCTCGCTCCTGATCCTGGCCTGGCTGGCCTTCGCCGTCGGCCCGGGCGCGCTGCTCGGCAACAGCCTGTTCGGCGCGCCGGACGCGGGTCTCGAGGGCTGGACCTTCGGCATTCCCTCGCTCTGGGCCTGGCAGGGCTTGGCCTGGCTGCTCGGCGTCTGCCTGATCTGGCTGCTGGCCTACAAGCTGGCGCTGTCGCGCGCGCCGCGGCAGGAGGTCGAGCCCCTGATCGAGGACATCGGCGACATGGCGCCGCTGCAAGAGCGCGAGTAGGCCGCGGCCCGGGCTGCGCTAGACTGCAGGTTGCGACTCCACGTACCTGGGGTATTCACGCCGCCCTACGCCCGAACGGGCGGCGCGCCTCGGATCGGAGGCCGGGCCATGGCCGAGGTCGGCTACCTGCGCGACGTCATCGTCATCCTGCTGGCGGCGATCGTCACCGTGCTGCTGTTTCAGCGCCTCGGCTTCGGTGCGGTCCTCGGCTACCTGGTGGCCGGCCTGGTGATCGGCCCGGGCCTGCTGGGCCTGGTCAGCGACCTGGAGACCGTGCGGGCCATCGCCGAGCTGGGCGTGGTCTTCCTGCTCTTCACCGTCGGGCTGGAGCTGCCCTTCGAGCGGATCCGGCTGATCGGCTGGCGGTTCTTCTCGCTCGGCCTGCTGCAGGTCGCGCTCAGCGCCCTGGCGCTCGCCCTGCTGGCCGTGGCCCTGGGCTTTTCGCCTCCCGCGGCGGCGGCCATCGGTGCCGCCCTGGCGCTGTCCTCGACCGCCATCGTCCTGCGCATGCTCTCGGACCGCGGCGAGCTGACCTCGCGCTTCGGCCGCTCGGCCTTCGCCGTGCTCCTGGTGCAGGACCTGGCGCTCGGCCCGATCCTGGTGGTCACCCTGGCGCTCGGCGGCGACGGCGCCTCGCTCTGGGAAGACCTCGGCCTGGCGGCCCTGAAGATGACCCTGGCGGTCATGTGCATCCTCGGGCTCGGCCGGATCATGCTGCGCTACGCGGTCTGGCCGATCCCGCGCTTCCAGGAGCCGGAGATCTTCGCCGCGCTGACCCTGCTGATCGTGCTGGTCAGCGGCCTGGCCACCCACCTCGCCGGCCTGTCGATGGGCTTCGGCGCCTTCCTCGCCGGCATGCTGCTGGCCGAGACCCGCTATCGCCTGCAGGTCGCCGCCGAGATCCAGCCCTTCCGCGCGCTGCTGCTCGGGCTCTTCTTCATGACCGTCGGCATGTCCATCGACCCGGCCCTGGCCTTCGAGCACGCCGGCACGCTGACCCTGCTGATCCTGGTCCTGCTGATCGGCAAGAGCGTGATCCTGGCCGGCCTCGCCCGGCTGCTCGGCCAGCCGCCCGCCGAGTCGCTGCGCCTCGGCCTGCTGCTGTCGCAGGGCGGCGAGTTCGCTTTCGTGCTGCTCGGCGCGGCGGTGGTCGCCGGCCTGATCACGACCGAGCAGAGCCAGCCCCTGGTGCTGGCGGTCGCCCTGACCATGCTGCTGACGCCGCTGCTGGCGCGCCTGGCGCTGGTGCTGGCCGGCCGCGTCGAGCGGGCCAGCGCGGTCGGCCCCGAGGAGTCGGAAGCCGAGACCGAGGCGCTGAGCGACCACGTCGTGGTCGCCGGCTACGGCCGGGTCGGCACCGCCGTGATCGGCCGCCTGCAGGCCGACGGCGTCGCCTGGGTCGCCGTCGACCTCGACCCGCACCGCATCGCCCAGGCCCGCCAGCGCGGCCTGCCGGTCTTCTTCGGCGACGCCACCAAGCCGGAGATCCTGGCGGCCCTGCACGTCGAGCGGGCGCGGGCGGTGGTGGTCGCGGTCGACGACCCGGCCGCCGCCCTGCGCCTGACCGGCTTCATCCACTACCTCTTCCCCGAGCTGCGCATCCTGGCGCGGGCCAAGAACGAGGCCCACGCCACGGCCCTGCGCAAAGCCGGCGCGGCCGACGTGGTGCCGGAGCTGGTGGCGACCGGCGTCAAGCTCGCCACCACGATCCTCGAGCCGGACGCGCCTTGTGCGCCGGACCCGCCTGAAGCGCCGGATACGCCTAAAACGCCGGACGCGCCTGAGCCGCCGGACGCGCCGCGCTGACGCGCGCCCGTGCTAGGATCGCGCCCATGTCCGCCGCCCGCCTCGCCCCGCTGCTGCTGCTGACCGCCTGCCTGCTGGCGGCGCTGCCGGGCGCGGCGCAGAAGCTCGAGCTGCCCTGGCTCAAGGGCCGCATGCTGGTCGCCAGCGACAAGATGCACGACCCGAACTTCCGGCAGACCGTGGTCTACATCCTGGAGCACAACGAGGAGGGCGCCTTCGGCCTGGTGATCAACCGGCCGATCGGCGAGATGGAGCACGCCGCCATCCTGGAGCGCCTGGGCATCGAGGGCGAGGCGGCGGAGGGCAAGCTCAGGCTCTTCTCCGGCGGCCCGGTCGGCCCCGAGGAAGGCTACCTGCTGCACAGCAACGACAAGCTCTACGACAGCAGCAAGGCCATCGACGAGGACTTCATCGTCAGCGCGCCCGAGGAAGCGCTGGCCAGCGTCGGTCGCGGCGAGGGCCCCGCGGAGGCCCTCTTGATCTTCGGCTACGCCGGCTGGCACGCCGGCCAGCTCGAGTCCGAGATGGCCCTCGGCGCCTGGGAGCACGTCCCGGCCGATCGCGACATCATCTTCGACCGCGAGGTCGCCAGCAAATGGCAGCGCGCGCTCGGCCTGGTGACGATCGACCTTTAGCCGAGCAGGCGGAATCCGTTGCCATCGCCCACGATTGCGGCGCAATTTGGCTTGGTGAGCGCCACAGTCTGGGCTCAACATCCGACGATGGCCGGCCGGTCTCCGAGGGACGCTCGGCCTATTCTGCAATCCACCTGGGAAATCGAGAACACGATGACGCGAACGGTCTATCTGAACGGCGCCTATCTTCCCGAGGCCGAGGCCAAGGTCTCGATCTTCGACCGCGGCCTGCTCTTCGCCGAGGCGGTCTACGAGGTCACCGGCGTGATCGACGGCAAGCTCCTGGAGTTCGAGCCCCATATGGCGCGGCTCGACCGCTCGCTGGGCGAGCTCGGCATGAGCAAGCCGATCTCGCACGACGATCTGCTGGAGGTGCACCGCGAGCTGGTGCGCCGCAACGGCATCGAGGAAGGCCTGGTCTACATGCAGATCAGCCGCGGCCCGGCCGACCGGGACTTCCTCCCCGAGGACGACATGCCCGGCACGGTCTTTCTCTTCACCCAGCACAAGCCGCAGAGCGAGAACGCCAAGCTGAAGACCGGCGTCGCCCTGAAGAGCGTGCCCGACCAGCGCTGGCTGCGCCGCGACATCAAGACCGTCGGCCTGCTGGCCCAGGTCCGCGCCAAGCAGCAGGCCAAGGATGCCGGCGCCTACGAGGCCCTGATGGTCGAGGACGGCGTGGTCACCGAGGGCGGTGCGACCAGTGCCTACATCATCAAGGGCAACAAGCTGATCACCCGGCCGCTGTCCAACCGCATCCTCGCCGGCGTCACGCGCGCCGCCCTGCTCGCCCTGGTCGCCGAGACCGACATCGAGCTGGAGGAGCGGCTCTTCACCCTGGAGGAGGCCTACGAGGCCGACGAAGCCTTCATCACCGGCGCCTCGACCTACGTCTGCCCCGTGGTCGAGATCGACGGCCGCCAGATCGGCGGCGGCCAGCCGGGCCCGGTCGTGCGCCGCCTGCAGGAGATCTATTTGGCCGAGGCCAGGGCGAGCGCGATCTAGGAGCGCGCTTTAGGAATAAAACCAAAGGGATCACGGATGAACACGGATACCCACGGATGAACACGGACAACAGAAAACAAAAGTTGTTCGTTGTTCATCCGTGTGAATCCGTGGGTATCCCTGTTCATCCGTGTAGACTCACGGCTCCCTCGCCGACAAGAAGACCCGACCCATGACTCTCGAAATCAGACCCCTGACCCCCGCCCTGGGCGCCGAGATCCTCGGCGCGGACCCGGACCGCGACGACCACTTCGAGGCAATCCACGCCGCCTTCGTCGAGCACGCGGTGGTCGCCATCCGCGACCTGCGGTTGGCGCCGGACGACCTGCTGGCCTTCGCCCGCCGCTGGGGCGAGATCAACGTCAACCGCTTCTTCACGCCCCTCGACGGTCATCCGGAGATCGCCACGATCACCAAGGAGCCGGAGCACGACACCGCGATCGGCACGGACTGGCACACAGACCATTCCTACGACGCGATCCCGGCCATGGGCTCGCTGCTCTACGCCGTCGAGACGCCCGAGATCGGCGGCGACACCGCCTTCGCTTCGATGCATGCCGCCTACATGGCGCTGTCGGAAGGCTTCCGGCACACGCTCGACGGCCTCCGCGCCTGGCACTCCTCGCGCCACGTCTTCGGCACGCCCGAGCCGGAGGACTCAGACCGCCACACGCGCGTCGGCAACGCCGAGGCCGCCACTCAGGACGCCCTGCATCCCCTGGTCATCACCCACCCGCTCTCCGGCCGCCGCGGCATCTACGTCAACCGCACCTTCACCACCCACATCGACGGCTGGACGCCGGAAGAGTCCGCCCCGCTGCTGAGCCAGCTCTACGCCCACTGCGCCCGCCCCGAGTTCACCTGCCGCCTACGCTGGCAGCCCGGCACGCTCGGCATCTGGGATAACCGCGCCACCTGGCACAAAGCCATCAACGACTATCCGGGTCAGCGCCGGGTCATGCACCGGGTGACGATCGAAGGGGTGGCGTTGGGGTGAGGCTGGAGCGTTCCCTGTTTGCGCGGAATCGTCACCGGTCTGCTAGTCCGGTGACGCTCCGGCGATTGCCGGTCGTGGCAGTTGCCTTCGAAATCGAAACGAACTGCCCCCTCACCCAGCTCCGGCTAGGTTCGGCTGCGCCTCACCAAGCCTGCGCATCCCTCTCCCCCGTCGGGGGAGAGGGCGTGGAGGCTTAGCGAAGCCGAAGGCTGAGCTTAGCCGGAGCCGGGTGAGGGGGC
>JANQLT010000058.1 GCA_028280455.1 Kiloniellales bacterium | reverse complement strand
GGTGCCCATCATGGCCTTGCCCATCTCGGTCATCACCGAGCGGATGTCGGCGAAGTCGAGGTTGATCAGGCCCGGCATGACCATCAGGTCGGTGACGCCGCGCACACCGGAGTAGAGCACGTCGTCGGCCATCTTGAAGGCGTCCGCGAAGGTCGTCTTCTCGTTGGCCACCCGGAACAGGTTCTGGTTGGGAATGATGATCAGGGTGTCGACGTACTGCTGCAGCTCGGTGATGCCGTTCTCGGCCAGCCGCATGCGGTGCACGCCCTCGAAGTGGAAGGGCTTGGTCACCACGCCGACGGTGAGCAGGCCCTGCTCACGCGCCGCCCGGGCGATCACCGGCGCGCCGCCGGTGCCCGTGCCGCCGCCCATGCCGGCCGCGACGAAGACCATGTGCGCCGATTCGATCTGCGCCAGGATGTCGTCCATCGCTTCCTCGGCCGCGGCACGGCCGATGTCCGGGCGCGAGCCGGCGCCCAGGCCCTGGGTGATGTTGCGACCGAGCTGCGTGCGCCGCTCGCAGAGCGAGCCGGCCAGCGCCTGGGCGTCGGTGTTCATGACCAGGAACTCGACGCCCTCGAGATTGGACTGGATCATGTTGTTGACGGCATTGCCGCCGGCGCCGCCGACACCGATGACGGTGATGCGCGGCGACAGTAACTCTGCCGTCGTGGGTGCTTGTAGGTTGAGTGCCATTATCGCCTCCAAGGTCTTCGAAGAGAGCCTTCTCCGCCGGACTCGCCGGCCAGTTGCCCCGATACGGCCGGGGCGTCCGTCCGCACCTGCTCAGAGGTGCTCACGAAACCAAGTGCCGAGACGGTCCAGCCAGCGGCCGGATGCCTCGTCCTTAACCAGGCGCGTCGAGACGCGCTCCGCCGTCGCCGCGAAGACCAGCAGGCCCGCGGCGGTGGCGTAGGCCGGGCCGGAGGTCGCTTCGGCCAGGCCGGAGACACGGACCGGGCGACCGATCCGGATCTGCTTGTCGAGAATCAGGTGCGCCAGCTCGCGGATGCCCGGGAGCTGGCAGGCGCCGCCGGTCAGCACGACGCGGCGCCCGGAGACCTTGTCCATGCCGCTCGCCTCGAGGCGCGAGCGGACCAGCTCGAAGGTCTCCTCCAGGCGCGGCTGGACGATGCCGACCAGGAGCGAGCGGGGGATCTGCTGGATCTCGCCTTCGCCCTCCTCGCCGACCTGCGGCACCTCGATCGGCTCGTCGGCGCCGACCGCCATGGCGTGGCCGTAGAGCGTCTTGATCCGCTCGGCGTGGCCCAGGGTGGTCGAGAGGCCGCGGGCGATGTCGTTGGTCACGTGGTGGCCGCCGACCCGCAGCACGTCGGTGAAGATCACGCTGCCCTCGAGGAACACGGCGATGGTCGTGGTGCCGCCGCCCATGTCGATCAAGGTGACGCCAAGGGACATCTCGTCGTCGACCAGGGAGGCGAGGCCCGAGGCATAGGGCGAGACCACCAGGTCGGCGACCTCCAGGTGGCTGCGCTCGACGCAGGCCATGAGGTTGCGCACGGCGCCGGTGGCGGCGGTGACGAAGTGGACGTTGACGCCGAGCCGCTCGCCGAACAGGCCGCGCGGGTCGGCGATGCCGCGGTCGCCGTCGATGCGGTAGCCGACCGGGATCGAGTGGATGAGCTGGCGCAGGTGGCCGTTGGTCGCGCCGGCCAGGCCGACCCGATGGCCCTGCTCGAGGGCGCGGCGCAGGTCGCTGTCGCCGACCGCATGGCCGGCGATCGCCACCTCGACGTCGACCGAGGAGGAGGCCGGGTGGCCGCCGGAGAGGTTGACCACGACCCGATCGATGCGCTGTCCGGCCATCTCCTCGGCGGCGTGCACGGCGTTGACGATGGCCGTCTCGGTGGCGTCGACGTCGGTGACCGCGCCGCCGCGCAGGCCGTGGTTGACCTGCTGGCCGATGCCGAACACGCGGGGCCGGCCGTCGTGGCCGCGTCGGGCGATCAGGCAGCAGACCTTGCTGCTGCCGACGTCGATCGCCGCCAGCAGCTCGCTGCGCCCGCCCTTGATGGCCTGTCTCATGGCTTGCCTCGCTCTGTCTTCATGGTCTCGCGCGTGCGCTCCTCCGTGGGCTCCCTCGGGCGCTCCTAGGTGTCCGTCTCGGGCGCCGCCTGCGGCCGGCCGCGGACGATCATCCGGTCGGGCAGGCGCAGGTCGATGTGGGTGATGTCGCGGGCCAGCAGGCCGTGCTCGCGGACCAGGTCGGCGAGCAGGCTCCAGGCCGCCGAGGTGCCCTCCTCGGGCAGCTTGACCTCGATGTCGTCGCTCAGCAGCAGGTTCCAGCGGCGCTCGCCGACGCGGGTCGCGGCGATCACCTGGCGCTGCAGGTCCGGCTCGCGGCGCAGCAGCTTGAGCAGCGCGGCGGCATGCTCCGGCGCGCCGGGGCCGACCACCAGCGGCAGGTCGCGGAAGCGCTCGGCGCGGGCGCCTTGGATCACCCGGCCGTCCTTGTCGATCACCGAGAAGCGCCGGTCGAGCTGCCAGAGCGCCATCGGTTGGCGCTCCTCGAGGCGCACGAAGACCAGGCCGGGCAGGCGCCGCTCGACGTCGGCCTTGGCGACCCAGGGCAGAAGCTCCAGCCGCTCCTGGGCCTCGTGCGGGTCGAAGCCGAGGATCGGCAGGCCGCGGTCGAGCTGCAGGACCTGAAGGATCTCGCCGGAGTCGGTGCGCACGCGGCCGGTCACCAAGACGTCCTCGACCTTGAGGCCGAGGCCGGCGGTCCAGTCGAGCAGGCCCTGGGCCAGGCGCTCGCTCTGGGTCGAGAACCAGGCGATCTGCCAGAGCCAGACCAGGCCGCCGACGGCGCCCAGCAGGCTCAGGCCGAGCCCTCCCCAGGCGACCTGCCGGCCGAGCCGGCGCCAGCGCGGGTTGGCGCGCTTTGCCTTGCCCTTGCGGCGCTTCGGCTTGGCGAAGAGGCTCAGGAGTCGCATGCCGCGTTCTCCACCAGCCAGGCGCAGAGCGCCGGAAAGGAGATGCCGAGATGGGCCGCCTGCTCGGGCACCAGGCTCAGCGGCGTCATGCCGGGCTGGGTGTTGATCTCGAGCAGGTAGAGCTTGCCGGGCGCGCCGCCGCTGTCGTCGTAGCGGAAGTCGGCCCGGGAGATGCCGCGGCAGCCCAGCGCCTGGTGCGCGGCGAGGGCAGTCGCCAGGGCTTCCTCGGCGATCGCGGCCGGCACCTCGGCCGGCACGACGTGGTCGGCGCGGCCCTCGGTGTACTTGGCGTCGTAGTCGTAGAAGCCGACCCGCGGCTTGATCTCGGTGACGGCCAGCGGCCGGTCGCCCATGACGGCGACGGTCAGCTCGCGGCCCGGCACGAAGCGCTCGACCAGCACCATCTCGCCGAAGGCCCAGTCGGCGCCCTGCAGGGGCGGGATGTTGGTGCCCTCGGTGACGATCTTGACGCCGACGCTGGAGCCCTCGTTGTGCGGCTTGATGACGTAGGGACGCGGGATGACGTCGCCCCTAGCGATCTCCGCGCGCGACACCAGCAGGCCCTCGGGGCAGAGCAGGCCGGCGGCGGCGAAGAGCCGCTTGGCCATCGGCTTGTCCATGGCCAGCGCCGAGGCCAGGACGCCGGAGTGGGTGTAGGGGATGCGCAGGAACTCCAGCATGCCCTGGATGCAGCCGTCCTCGCCCCAGCGGCCGTGCAGCGCGTTGAAGGCGGCGTCCGGCGCCGGGTCGAGGGCGGCGGCGAGCGCCGCCGGGTCGCGGCCGACGTCGATCTCGGTGACCTCGTAGCCGGCCTCGCGCAGCGCCACGCTGCAGTCGCGGCCGCTGACCAGCGAGACCTCGCGCTCGTTGGAGAAGCCGCCGTAGAGGCAGGCGACGCGCTTGCTCATGGCCGGCCTCCGACGTCGTTGGCGGGCGCCGGCAGGCCGATCCGGCGGATCTCCCACTCCAGCACCACGCCGCTCGTCTCGCGCACCCGGCGGCGGACCTCCTCGCCGAGCGCTTCGATGTCCGCGGCGCTGGCGCCGCCGGTGTTGATCAGGAAGTTGCAGTGCTTCTCGGAGACCATGGCGCCGCCGCGCCGCAGGCCGCGGCAGCCCGCTTCGTCGATCAGCTGCCAGGCCTTGCGGCCGTCGGCGGTCTCCGGCGGCGGGTTCTTGAAGGTCGAGCCGCCGGTGCGCGTGCGGATCGGCTGGCTGTCGTCGCGCTCGCCCTGGATCGCCGCCATGCGCTCGGCGATCCTGTCCGGCGAGTCCGGCCGGCCGAGCAGGCGGGCGCCCAGGAAGATCCAGTCGGTCGGCACCTGGGCATGGCGATAGCCGAAGCCCATGTCCTGCGGCGCCAGGGTCTTGAGCACACCGCTCCGGTCGCAAGCCTCGGCGCCGAGGAAGACGTCCCTCAGCTCGGCGCCGTAGGCCCCGGCGTTCATGCGCAGGGCGCCGCCGATGGTGCCCGGCACGCCGAACAGGAACTCCAGGCCGCCGAGCCCGGCGAGCCGCGCCGCCTTGGCGACGTTGGCGTCGAGCGCGCCGGCGCCGCAGAGCACCTCGCGGCCGTCGATGTCGATCTGCGCGAAGGGCCGGCCCAGGCGGATCACCACGCCGGGCACGCCGCCGTCGCGCACCAGCAGGTTCGAGCCGGTGCCGAGCAGGGTCACCGGCACCGTGTCGGGCTTGCCGGCGAGGAAGCTCAGCAGGTCGTCGCGGTCGGCCGGCTGGAACACCACCTCGGCCGGGCCGCCGACCCGGAACCAGGTGTACTTGGCCAGGGGCGCGTTCTCGCTGTAGCGGCCGCGCACCTGCGGCAGGCGCTCGAGCAGTCGGATGCCGGGGAGGCGGCGCTGCGGCATCATCGTCCCGTTCCCGCCGCTTGCGGCCCGCCGCGCTCGGCCAGGCAGCGCGCGATCTCGTCGGGCAGCGCCTGGGCCCAGGCGGTGATGTTGCCGGCGCCGAGGCAGACCACCAGGTCGCCCGGCGCGGCGCTGTCGCAGATCTCCCCGGCCAGGTCCTCGGGCGCGGCCAGGGCCGCCACCGAGCGGTGGCCGCGGGCGCGCAGGCCCTCGACCAGGGCGGCGCTGTCGATGCCCTCGATCGGCGCCTCGCCCGCGGCATAGACCTCGGCGATGATCACCCGGTCGGCGTCGTTGAAGCAGGTGCAGAAGTCTTCGAAGAGGTCGGCCAGGCGGCTGTAGCGGTGCGGCTGCATGACCGCGATGACCTTGCCCTCGGTGGCCTGCCGGGCCGACTTGAGCACGGCGGCGATCTCCACCGGGTGGTGGCCGTAGTCGTCGATCACGGTGATGCCGCCGGCCTCGCCGGTGCGGGTGAAGCGGCGCTTGACCCCGCTGAAGCCGGCCAGCGAGTCGCGGATCACCGCGTCGCCGAGGCCGAGCTCGACGGCGACCGCGACGGCCGCCAGGGCGTTCAGCATGTTGTGCTCGCCGAGCATCGGCAGGCGCAGGGCCTCGATGGTCCGGCCGCCGTTGCGCACGCGCTCGGCCAGGGCGACGTCGAAGGTGACGCTGTCGCTGTTGAGCGCGATGGCCTCGGCGCGCAGGTCGGCCTGCGGGTTGGTGCCGTAGGTGACGAGCCGCCGGTCCTCGATGCGGCCGATCAGGGTCTGCACCGCCGGGTGGTCGATGCAGAGCACGGCGACGCCGTAGAAGGGGATGTTCTCGACGAAGGTCTCGAAGGCGTCGTGCAGGGCCTCGAGCGTGCCGTAGTGTTCCATGTGCTCGGGGTCGATGTTGGTGACCACGGTCACGGTCGCCGGCAGCTTGGTGAAGCTGCCGTCGCTCTCGTCCGCCTCGACCACCATCCAGTCGCCGGCGCCGAGCCGGGCGTTGGTGCCGTAAGCGTTGATGATGCCGCCGTTGATCACGGTCGGGTCGAGGCCGCCGCCGTCGAGCAGGGCGGCGACCATCGAGGTCGTTGTGGTCTTGCCGTGGGTGCCGCCGACGGCGACCGACCACTTGAGGCGCATCAGCTCGGCCAGCATCTCGGCGCGCGGCACCACCGGCAGGAAGCGCGCGCGCGCCTCGACCACCTCGGGGTTGTCCGGCTTGATCGCCGAGGAGACGACGACGACCCGCGCCTCGGCCAGGTTCTCGGCCTGCTGGCCGACGGTGACCGGCACGCCGAGCGCGCGCAGGCGCTGCACGTTGGCGTTCTCGGCGACATCGCTGCCCTGCACCCGGTAGCCCAGGTTGTGCAGGATCTCGGCGATCCCGGACATGCCGATGCCGCCGATGCCGACGAAGTGGATGGTGCCGATGTCGAGCGGAAGCCGCCTCATGCCGCGCGCTCCCGCTCGTCGTGGTCCGAGCCGCCGTTGCGGCCGTCCTCGTTGCAGACCAGGTCGGCCAGGTGCTCGGCGGCGTCGGGCTTGGCCAGGGCGCGGGCCGCGGCGGCCGCCTCGGCCAGCGTCGCCGGCGACTCCAGCAGCGCCGTCAGGCGCTCGGCCAGGGCCACGGCGTAGAGCGAGGACTGCGGCATCATCCAGCCGGCGCCCACCGCTTCCAGCGCCGAGGCATTGACGCTCTGGTGGTCGTCGGTGGCGAAGGGGTAGGGCACCAGGATCGCCGGACGGCCGGCGGCGCAGAGCTCGGCGATGGTCGAGGCGCCGGCGCGGCAGATCAGCAGATGTGCCGTCGCCAGGCGCTCGGGCATGTCGTCGAAGAAGGAGTCGAGCTCGGCCTCGACGCCGCAGGCGGCGTAGTCGGCGCGCACTTCCTCGAGGTCGCGGACGCGGACCTGCTGGGTCACCTGCAGCCGGCGGCGCAGGGACTCCGGCAGGTGCGACACGGCCTCGGGGATCAGGCCGTTGAACACGGCCGCGCCCTGGCTGCCGCCGATCACCAGCAGGCGCAGCCGGTCGTCCGGGCCGGGCAGGGCGTAGGGCCGGCTGCCGAGGGCGGCGATGCCGCCGCGCACCGGGTTGCCGGTCAGCACGGCGCGCGACTGCTGCTCGGCGAGCAGGCCGCGCACCGGCCGGAAGGAGGTGGCGATGGTCGCGGCGCGGCGGGCCAGCAGCTTGTTGGCGCGGCCCATGACGGCGTTCTGCTCGTGCAGCAGGATGCGCAGGCCCTGCCGCGAGGCGGCGAAGACCGTCGGCACCGAGGGGTAGCCGCCGAAGCCGACCACGCAGTCCGGCTGCAGGCGCTTCAGCAGGCCGCCCGCCTGCAGCGTGCCGAGGGCGAGGTTCCAGACCGAGACCAGCTTGCCGAGCAGGCCGCTGCCGGCGATGCCGCCGGAGCTGACGCGGTAGGTCTCGACCTGCGGCAGGTCGGGGCCGAAGCCGCCGCCGCGCCGGTCGGTGATCAGCACCACCTCGCGGCCGCGCGCCAGCAGGGCGCGGGCCAGGGCCTGGGCCGGGAACATGTGGCCGCCGGTGCCGCCGGCGGCGAGCACGACGGGCTTGCGGGGCGCGGCGCTCATAGGCCTTCTCCCGCCGCGCCGCGGCGTCGCGTCAGGGCGAGCACCCAGCCCATGCCGAGCGCCAGCGCCAGCAGCGAGGAGCCGCCGTAGCTGATGAAGGGCAGGGTCATGCCCTTGGTCGGCATCAGGTTGAGGGTGCTGGCCATGTTGATCAGCGCCTGCAGGCCGAACTGGCCGAGCAGGCCGGCGCTGGCGATCAGCGCGAAGTAGCTGCTGTCCTGCATGACGCGCGAGAAGCCGCGCAGCACGATGAAGGCGAAGAGCAGCAGGATGATCAGGCAGGCGAAGAGCCCCAGCTCCTCGCCGGCCACGGCGAAGATGAAGTCGGAATGGGAGTCCGGCAGCAGCGCCTTGACCGTGCCCTCGCCGGGGCCGCGGCCGAACAGCCCGCCGTTGGCGAAGGCCTCGATCGAGCGGTTGATCTGGTAGCGGTCGCCGACGCTGGAATCGAGGAAGCTGTCGATGCGGAAGGCGACGTGCGGCAGCGTGTGGTAGGCGACCAGGAGCACGCCGAGGCCGAGCGCGGCCAGGCCGGCGACCCAGATCAGGGGCAGGCCGGCGAGGAAGAACTGCAGGCCGAGGACGGCCGTGACGATGAAGGCCTGGCCGACGTCGGGCTGCAGCAGCAGCGGCGTCACCGAGACGATCCAGAGCGCGAAGGCGAAGCGGTAGCCGGCGAACTCGGGCTCGCGCCGCTGGATGGCGAAGATCCAGGCGGCGACCACGGCGACGCAGGGCTTGAGCAGCTCCGAGGGCTGCAGGGAGAAGCCGCCGATGGCGAGCCAGCGCGTCGCGCCCTTGATCTCGCTGCCGAGCACCAGGGTCGCGAAGCAGAGCAGCAGCGCCAGCAGGTAGCCGACGACCGCGATGCGGCAGATCCAGCGCGGCTGCAGCAGCGAGGCGAGGCCGAGCACGAGCAGCGCGACCGGCAGGATCATGAGCTGGCGCTGCGCCAGGTGAAAGCCGTCGAGGCCGATGCGCGCGCCGGCGGCCGGCGCCGCCGCCATGACCAGCACCACGCCGAAGCCGATCAGCAGCACCAGGGCGACGAGGCTCCAGCGGTCGACGGTCCACCACCAGAGCGCCAGCTCGCTGCGGTCGTTGCGGGTCAGGCCGGTCATTGCAGCCGCCCCCGTCCCGGCGCCTCGGCGCCGTCGATGTCGTCGCGCTCGCCGGGCAGGGCCTCGACCAGGCTGCGGAAGGCCTCGCCGCGCGCCTCGAAGTTGGCGAACTGGTCGAAGGAGGCGCAGGCCGGCGACAGCAGCACCACGGCGCCGGCGCGGCCGGCCTTGGCCGCGGCCTTCCGGGCCGCCTCGACGGCGCTCTGCAGCGTGCCGCAGCGCGTCACCGGCAGCTTGCCGTCGAGGTGCTGGGCGAAGGCCGCTTCGGCCTCGCCGATCAGGAAGGCCTCGGCGACGTTGGCCAGCCAGCCTTCGAGGCCGGCGAGGCCGCCCTCCTTGGCCTCGCCGCCGGCGATCCAGTAGATCGGCTCGTAGCAGGCCAGCGCCTTGGCGGCGGCGTCGGCGTTGGTCGCCTTGGAATCGTTGACGTAGCGCACGCCGTCGATGACCGCGACCAGCTCCTGGCGGTGCGGCAGGCCGGGATAGCTGCGCATGCAGGCGGCGACCACCGGCGGCGCGACGCCGACCGCCTTGCAGGCGGCGTAGGCCGCGGCGGCGTTCTGCCAGTTGTGCCGGCCGGGCAGGCTGGCGACCTCGCGCAGGTCGAGCGCGGGGACCGCCTGGCCGTCGCTGTCGTCGATCAGCACGCCGTCGCGGACGCCGACGCCGCCGGGCACCTGGTCGAGGCTGGAGATCGCCACGACGTTCTGCTCGTCGGCGCGCTTCAGCTCTTCGTAGATCGCCCGGCAGGTCTCGTCGTCGATGCCGACCACCGCCGTGCGCGGCTTGGTCTGGCGGTGGAAGATCAGCTTCTTGGCCGCGACGTAGCCCTCGAAGCCGCCGTGCCGCTCGATATGGTCCGGCGTGATGTTCAGCAGGACCGCGACGTCGTAGGTGATCGAGACCGTGATCTCGAGCTGATAGCTGGAGACCTCGAGCACGTAGAGGCCGCCCTGGTCGAGCGGCTCCAGCGCCAGCGCCGGCATGCCGAGGTTGCCGCCGATCTGCACCTGGCGGCCGGCCGTCTCGAGGATGTGGCCGATCAGCGCGGTGGTCGAGGACTTGCCGTTGGTGCCGGTGACGCCGAGGTACTCGGCGTTGCGCTGGGCGCGGCCGAGCAGCTCGATGTCGCCGATGATCTCGCAGCCGTGCTCGCGGGCCAGCGCCGCCACCGGGTGCGGCTCGGGATGGCGCTGCGGGATCCCGGGCGAGATGACCAGGCTGGTCAGCTCGCGCCAGTCGCAGCCGGTCAGCTCGACGATCGGGATCTCGCGCTCGGCCGCCGCCTGGCGGCGCGCCGGGTCGTCGTCCCAGGCCCAGACCTCGGCGCCGCTGAGCTTCAAGGCTTCGGCGGCGATCAGGCCGGACTTGCCGAGTCCGAGCACCGCCACGGGCAGGCCGCTGAAGTAGAAGAGATCGATCACCCCGGCGGCCTCCTCAGCGCAGCTTCAGCGTGGAGAGGCCGGCGAGGGCCAGGATCATGGCGATGATCCAGAAGCGGATGACTATGGTCGGCTCGGCCCAGCCCTTCTCCTCGAAGTGGTGGTGCAGCGGCGCCATGCGGAAGACGCGCTTGCCGGTCAGCTTGAAGGAGGCGACCTGGACGATGACCGAGACGGTCTCCAGCACGAAGAGGCCGCCGATGATGGCCAGCACCAGCTCGTGCTTGGTGATCACGGCGATGCCGCCGAGCGCGCCGCCGCAGGACAGCGAGCCGGTGTCGCCCATGAAGACCATGGCCGGCGGCGCGTTGAACCAGAGGAAGCCGAGGCTGGCGCCGACCAGGGCGCCGCAGAAGACGGCGAGCTCGCCGGTGCCGGCGACGTACTGGATCTGCAGGTAGTCCGAGAAGACCGTGTTGCCGACCAGGTAGGCGATGAAGGCGAAGCAGCCGGCGGCGATCATGACCGGCACGATCGCCAGGCCGTCCAGGCCGTCGGTCAGGTTGACGGCGTTGGAGGCGCCGACCATGACGAAGACGGCGAGGGCGACGAAGAACCAGCCGAGGTCGATCAGCACTTCCTTGAAGACCGGGATCGCCAGGTGCGTGCGCAGGTGCTCCGGGCTGACCTCGACGATGACGAAGGCGGCGATCAGGCCGATGGCGATCTGCAGCAGGAACTTCGTGCGGCTGCGCAGGCCCTTCGAGTTGCGCTTGGTCAGCTTGAGGTAATCGTCGGCGAAGCCGATGGCGCCGAAGCCGACGGTGACGAAGAGCACGATCCACACGAAGGCGTTCGTCAGGTCGGCCCAGAGCAGCGTCGAGACCGCGATGGACAGCAGGATCAGGAAGCCGCCCATGGTCGGCGTGCCGGCCTTGGTGATCAGGTGATGCTCCGGCCCGTCGGTGCGGATCGGCTGGCCTTCGCCCTGCTTGGCCTTGAGCCAGGCGATGAAGGAGGGGCCGACCACGAAGCAGACGACGAGCGCGGTGATCACCGCCGCGCCGCTGCGAAAGGTCAGGTAGCGGAAGAGATTGAAGAAGATGATCTCGTCGCCGAGCGGCGCCAGGAGGTTGAAGAGCACCGGCCGCCCCTCAGTCGCCGTTGGCCGCGCGCAGGGGCGGGCAGGTGGGTTGCATCAGCGCTTCGACGACGACCGCCATGCGGCTGCCGAGCGAGCCCTTGACCATGACGGCGTCGCCGGGGCCGACGGCGGCCTTGACGATGGTGGCGAGCGCCTTGGAGTCCGGCGCGTGGGCGCCGCGCCGCGCCTTGGGCAGGGCCTCGTGCAGCACGGCCATGTCCGGGCCGCAGCTATAGACCAGGTCGATGCCGCCGGCCTCGACCGCCTCGGCCAGGTTGGCGTGGCGTTGCGCCGAGTCCGCGCCCAGCTCGAGCATGTCGCCCAGCACGGCGATGCGCCGGCCGGCGTCGCGGGTCTCGCTGCGCGACAGCACCTCCAGGGCGGCGCGCATCGAGGCGGGGTTGGCGTTGTAGCTCTCGTCGAGCAGCAGGAAGCTGCCGCCGTCGCAAGCCACCTTGTGGGACTCGCCGCGGCCCTTCATGGGCTCGAGCCGGGCCAAGGCGCTCGCCGCGACCGTCAGGTCGGCGCCCAGGGCATGGGCCGCCGCGAGGACGGCCAGCGAGTTGAAGACCCAGTGCTCGCCGGGCAGCGAGAGGCAGTACTCCAGCTCCCGCTCCTTGAAGTGGGCGCGCACCGCCGAGCAGGTCGCGTGCAGCGAGCAGTCGAGCAGGCGGAAGTCGGCCTCCGGGTGCCGGCCGAAGGAGATCAGCCGGCCGATGCCGCGCGCCTCGGCCTTCTCCAGGAGGTTCGGGAAGAAGCCGTTGTCGCGGTTCAGGATCGCGACGCCGCCGGGCGCCAGGCCCTCGAAGATCTCGGCCTTGGCGTCGGCGATCTGCAGCACGTTGTCGAAGAACTCGATGTGCACCGGCTCGACGGTGGTGATCACCGCGACGTCCGGCCGCACCAGGCGGCTCAGCGGGCCGATCTCGCCGGCGCGGTTCATGCCCAGCTCGAACACGCCGTAGTCCGCGCTCGGCGCCATGCGGGCCAGCGACAGGGGCACGCCCCAGTGATTGTTGAAGCTGGCGGTCGAGGCGTGGGTCTCGCCCTGTGCGGCGAGGCAGCGCTGCAGCGCCGCCCGGGTGCCGGTCTTGCCGACCGAGCCGGTGATGCCGGCGATGCGCGCCGCGCTGCGCGCCCGGGCGGCACGGCCCAGGGCCCAGAGGCCTTTCAGAGTGTCTTCGACCAGCAGCAGGGGCGCCCGATCGCCGAGGCCCTCGGGGCGACGCTCGACCAGCGCGGCGGCGGCGCCCGCCTCCAGCGCGGCGCCGACGAAGTCGTGGCCGTCGAAGCTGGGGCCCTTCAGGGCGACGAAGAGATCGCCCGGCTGCAGGCTGCGGCTGTCGATGGAAACGCCGTTGGCGGCCCAATCGCCCTCGGATTGGCCGCCTGTCGCCTCGGCCGCCTCGGCCGCCGTCCAGAGATGCGATGCGGTCATGGCGCCTCCGCGGCCATGGTCGCGATGGCGGCGCGGGCGACGGCCCGGTCGTCGAAGTCGAGCGTGCGGTCGCCGACGATCTGATAGGTCTCGTGGCCCTTGCCGGCGATCACCAGCAGGTCGCCCGCGGCCAGCTCGCCGACCGCCTGCTCGATGGCGGCGGCGCGGTCGCCGATCTCCTGCGCGCTCGGCGCGGCGGCCAGAATCTCCCGGCGGATCTGCGCCGGGTCCTCGCTGCGCGGGTTGTCGTCGGTGACGATGACCCGGTCGGCCAGGCGCTCAGCGATCTCGCCCATCATCGGGCGCTTGCCGCGGTCGCGGTCGCCGCCGGCGCCGAACACCACCGAGAGCCGGGCCTCGGTGTGCGGGCGCAGGGCCGAGAGCACGGTCTCCAGGGCGCCGGGCTTGTGCGAGTAGTCGACGTAGACGGTGCCGCCGCGCGGCGTCTGGCCGACCAGCTCGAGCCGGCCCGGCACGCCCTGCAGCGACTCGAGCACCGCCGTGGCGGCCTCCGGCTCGGCGCCCGAGGCGATCACCATGCCGAGCGCGCAGAGCGCGTTGTGGGCCTGGAAGGCGCCGGCCAGCGGCAGCATCAGGCTGTGGCGGCGGCCGAAGACCTCGAGGTGCAGGCGCTGACCGTCCTGCAGGGCCTCGCGGCCGAGCAGGCGCAGCTCCTTGCCGCTCTGGCCGTAGCCGATGAGCTGCAGCCTGCGGGCGGCGGCCAGCTCGGCCAGATCCTCGAACTGCGGCACGTCGGCGTTGAGCACGATCTTGCCGCCCTCCGGCAGCAGCTCGGCGAAGAGCCGGCGCTTGGCGGCGAAGTAGGCCGCCATGCCGCCGTGGTAGTCCAGGTGGTCGCGCGACAGGTTGGTGAAGGCGGCGACGCCGACCTTGACGCCGTCCAGGCGGTACTGGTCGAGGCCGTGGCTGGAGGCTTCGAGCACCAGGTGATCGATCTTGTCGCGCACCAGCCGCGCCAGGCAGGCGTGCAGCTCGACCGGGTCGGGCGTGGTCAGCGAGGCGGGTGCGCCGGCGCGCTGCGGCACCAGGCCGAGGGTGCCGAGGCTGGCGGCGCGGTGGCCCAGGGCGCTCCAGATCTGCCGGGTGAAGTCGGCGACCGAGGTCTTGCCGTTGGTGCCGGTGACCGCGGCGATGGTCCTAGGCTGGCTCGGGTGGAAGCGCGCGGCGAGCTGCGCCAGGCGGCGGCGCGGGTTCTCGTCGGTGATCAGGGCGACCGGCCGGCCGTGGTCGCGCAGGGCGGTCTCGGGCGGGGCGAGCACGGCGATAGCGCCCTTGCCGAGCGCGTCGTCGATGAAGTCGCGGCCGTCGTGCAGGCTGCCGGGCAGGGCGGCGAAGAGGAATCCGGGCTCGATGCTTCGGCTGTCGGCCGAGAGCCCCGTCACCTCCATAGCCTGCTTCGCCGCGCCAGCAACCATCGTGATGTCCGCATCGTCAACCAGGTCGATGAGCCGCAAGGGTGAACCCCTGATGTGAGGCCGGGACCAGGCGCACGTCGGCGCCCTCGGTCTCTTCGGCCGGACGTGCCTGCATGCCGAGCAGCGGCGCCATGCGTTCGATGACGCGGCGCACGACCGGAGCGGCGACCCAGCCGCCGGTGGCATAGCCGTGTGTGTCCTTGCGGCCCTTGGGCTCGTCGATCATGGCGAAGACCACGAAGCGCGGCCGGTCCATCGGGAAGGCACCGACGAAGGAGGCGATGCGCGCGTCGTCGGCGTAGCGCCGGCCGACGGTCTTCTCGGCCGTGCCGGTCTTGCCGCCGACCATGTAGCCCTCGGCGGCGCCCTTGCGGCCGGTGCCGTGCTGCACGACCAGGCGCATCAGCCAGCGCATGACGTCGGAGGTCTCGGGGTCGATCACCCGGCGGCCGGCCGGGACGTCGCCCGCCTCGCGCCGCAGCAGGGTGGCCGGCTTCAGCGCGCCGCCGTTGACCACGGCGGCGACCGCGCTGACGAGCTGCACCGGGCTCACCGCCAGGCCGTGGCCGTAGGAGATGGTCATGGTGTTGATCTCGCGCCAGACGGCCGGCTTCAGGGGATCGCCGATCTCCATCAGCTCGAGCCCGGAGGGCCGCAGCAGGCCGAGGCGCTCCAGGAAGCGCTGCTGGCGCTGGGTGCCGGCGGCCATGGCCATCTGCACGGTGCCGATGTTGCTCGAGTAGATCAGGATCTCGGGCACCGTCATCGAGCGGTTGCGCGGCTTGAAGTCGCGGATCGTGTAGCGCGACACCTTGATCGGCCGGCTGACGTCGAAGCTGTCCTCGAGGGCGACCATGCCGCTGTCGAGGGCCATGGCGGCGGTGAAGATCTTGAACACCGAGCCCATCTCGTAGATGCCGAGGCTGGCGCGGTTGAACAGGCGCTCCTCGTCGGCCGCGGCCGGCTCCTTGGGGTCGAAGCTCGGCAGCGAGGCCATGGCCAGCAGCTCGCCGGTCTCCACGTCGAGCACCAGGCCGGCGGCGCCGATGGCCTCGAAGCGCTCGATCGAGGCGGCCAGCTCCTCGGCGACGATGTGCTGGATGCGCAGGTCCAAGCTCAGGGCCAGCGGCTCGGTCGCGCCGCGCAGCCGCTCGTCGAAGGCCCGCTCGGCGCCGGCGATGCCGCGGTTGTCGATGTCGGTGAAGCCGACGATGTGCGCGGCCAGCGACCCGTGCGGATAGACCCGCTTGGTCTCGCGCTGGAAATTCAGGCCCGGCGCGCCGAGGTCGTTGACCAGGGCCTGCTGGCGCGGCGTCAGGTTGCGCTTGAGCCAGACGAAGGCGCGGTCCGAGGCGAGCCGCGCGGCGGTCTGCTCGGCGTCCAGGCTGGGCAGCACGGCGGCCAGCCGCTGGGCGAGCTGATGCGGGGCGCGGACCTGGCGCGGGTTGGCGTAGAGCGAGGCGGTCGGCAGGGTCGTCGCCAGGACCATGCCGTTGCGGTCGACGATGTCGGCGCGGCCGAGCACCAGGCTCGGCGCGGTCGGCTCCTCGGCCAGGCGGGGCTCGCGGCCCTGGCCGAGGGCGCTGACCTCGACCAGGCGCAAGCCGATGATAAGAAAAGCCAGTGCGAAGGCCAGACCGGCCACCAACAGGCGCGAGCGTCCGGTCTCGAGGGCTTGCTTGGCGCTGCCCTCGACGACTTGGACCTTGGCCTGGCGGTGCGAGTCTAGACCGCAGGGGTTGCAGGGAGGCGTTGAGGGGGCGGTCTGGGGAGTCATCGCCCGGCCTCCGCACTGGCGAGAAAGGCTTTTGCGACGCCTGCCGGCGTGTCGCTCGGTGTTGCCGGCGCCGGCGAATCGTCGCCGCGCCAGGGCAAGTCGGTGAAGCTCGCGAGGTTCCCGGCCTCCAGGGGCGCGAGATCGAGGTACTTCTCGGCCAGGCGGGCGATCCGCTCCGGCCGGGTCAGGTAGCTGAACTCGGCCTCCAGGATCTGGATCGCCTCCTGGTGCTCGACGATGGCCTGCTCCATGGCCATCAGCTCGGCCTCCAGGTGCTGGGCCTCGAGCTTGACCCGGAACAGGCCGAGCGCCAGGGCGCCGGCCAGCGCCAGCCAGAGTAGGCTGCTGAGGCGAATCACGGCCGCTCTCCCGTGGTGGTCTCAGGCCAGGCCGGCGCGGCGGTGCGCACCGCCGCGCGCAGACGCGCCGAGCGGGCCCGCGGGTTGGCGGCGCACTCGGCGTCGCTCGGCCGCCGGGCCTTGTTGGTCAGCAGGTCGAAAGAGGGGGCCGGCCCTCGCGCCACGGCCTGCGGTTCGTGACGCGAGGGCCGCGGTGCTGCGCCGCTGCGCTGGCGCAGGAAATCCTTGACCGCGCGGTCCTCGAGAGAATGGAAGGCGACCACCGCCAGGCGGCCCTCGGGGGCCAGCAGGCGCTCGGCGGCGCAGAGGCCGCGGGCCAGCTCGCCCAGCTCGTCGTTCACGTGGATGCGCAGCGCCTGGAAGGTGCGGGTCGCCGGGTGCAGGCCGTCGCGGGCCTCGCGCACCACGCGGCAGACGATGGCGGCGAGCTGGCCGGTGCGGGTGATCGGCGCCTCGCGGCGGGCGGCGACGATGGCGCGGGCCACCTGGCGGGCCCGGCGCTCCTCGCCGTAGCGGGCGATGATCCGGGCCAGCTCGGCCTCGGCCAGGGAGTTGACCGCCTCGGCGGCGCTCGGCCCGGCGCGCTCCATGCGCAGGTCGAGCGGTCCGTCCTGCTGGAAGGAGAAGCCGCGCTCGGCCCGGTCGAGCTGCATCGAGGAGACGCCGAGGTCGAGGGCCAGGCCGTCGAGCGGGCCGACGCCGCGCTCGGCCAGCAGGGCCTCCATCTCGGAGAAGCGGCCCTCGATCAGCACCAGCCGGCCGGCGAAGCGCTCGGCCAGGGCCTGGCCGCCGGCGACAGCCTCGGGGTCGCGGTCGATCGCCCAGACCCGGCAGGCGGCGGTCTCCAGCAGCGCCCGGCTGTAGCCGCCGGCGCCGAAGGTGCCGTCGAGGTAGATGCCGCCGTCGCGCGGCGCCAGGGCCTCGACCATCTCGGCGAGCATCACCGGGATGTGGCCGCCGTGCGTGCGCGCGCCGGCCATCAGCTACCGCCGCCGGGCTGCAGGGGCACCGTCAGGGCGCCGCTCTGGGCCTGCTGGCGCGCGGCCTCCTTGTGGGCGGCCGCCGCGTCGGGCTCCCAGATCTGGAACAGCCGGCCCTTGCCCACGAAGGACACGCGGTCGGTGATGCCGGCGAAGCTCAGCAGCGCCTCGGGCAGGATGATCCGGCCGTCGATGTCGAAGGCCAGCTCGTGGCCGTCGGCGAAGATGCTGGTCGAGAGCGCCGAGTGCTGCTCGGAGAACAGGGCGTAGCTGTCCATGCCGCTGGTCAGCTGCTCGACGAAGTCCATCCCGCTGCATTCGATCGCTTTGTCACGATGCGACGGGAAGGCCACGATTCCATTGAAGGATTGGCCCTCGAGGCGGCGCCGGAAGGAGGCCGGCACCGAGACTCGACCCTTGCGGTCGATCTTGTTCTCGAAAGTGCCAATAAAAGCTGCCAAGGCCGCTTCCCCCGGGCTTCTCGCCCCTCGATCCGTATCCCGCCCCTCGCTGCCCTTGGACCCGACTCGTTCCGGTCTAGTGCGGGATCAACTGGGAGTAAGTGGGATATCATGGGATTTGACGGGCTACAAGTATTTGTTTGGGGTTAAGAAGGAGTTAAGCCACTGATGGCGTGGTGATCGTTGAAGATCGCAAAATCTAGATTCGGATCTCGGCGAGTCGTTCGTTGGAAATGATTAGGGTCGAAAATGGCGACAAAGTGTTCATGTAATGTTCTCCAAATGAAGAACCTGCGGCAAGTGCGCCGAATAGGGAAGAAAAGCGGCGTCGGACCCGGCGCCAATTGAAGCTTTGTTCAAGGATCGCCGGCTAAAGCCTTGCGAAAAAGGGAGTATGCCAGACGGCCTGTAAGCCGGGTTCTGTACGCCCGGGTGTACCCGGGGTGATGGCCATTCATCTGGGACGTCCGTTGCCGAACGCCTCGCGCGACCTACCCGGGCGGCGGCGCGGAAACGCGCCTCGCCGGAGACCGGCGTGCCGCCCCTACTCGGTCTTGCTCCCGGTGGGGTTTACCGTGCCGCGCCCGTCGCCGGGCGCGCGGTGCGCTCTTACCGCACCCTTTCACCCTTGCCCGCCGAAGCCTTGGCGAAGGCGGGCGGTTTGCTTTCTGTGGCACTGTCCCTGGGGTCGCCCCCGCCGGGCGTTACCCGGCACCGTGTTTCCGTGGAGCCCGGACTTTCCTCCCCCGAACGGCCGAAACCGGCCGAAGGCGACCATCCGGCCGTCTGGCAGGCCTGATGTAAGGTCGGGTGCCGCAGGTCGTCAAGTCGGGCGCTGCGACGTCGCTACATGGCGGATTGCAGTAGAACGGAAACCAAAACGCCTCAGTCGGAATGAGTTTGGATTGCGGTCCAAGTCGTTCGGCGGTCGATCTAGTGGATCGTGGCCACCTTGGGTCCAAGAACCTCTCTCTTGATTCTCTGAATGGCGGCACTCTCGTCGCCTTCAAAGTAGGTTACTGCCGACAGGCGGTTCCCGGCCTTCACTCTGGCCTTCTTGGTAACCGAAGTGTCGCGATCGAGGAGGGCTATCACTGAGCATACGGTCTGCGTTTCGTACATCGCGGCCATCTGTGCGATCACGGCCTCAAGAAGCCGATGCTCGGTTGCGGCCAAAAAGACCGCCACAGGGTCTCGACCGGGCGCTCGTATGAGCAGATCGGCGGGAAACTCTATGGTCGGAGCGATAGACTCCGCTTCCCTAATGTCGACATCCCAGTCTTTGAGCGTTTCCACGATAGCTCGCGTTGCGTCTTCCTTGAATGTGCTCGCAACTCTTTCGGGTGTCAGGAGTTCGAGGTCCTGGAGGCGCAACAGAAGAGCAACGAACTTGATTGCGGTGCCCGGCAGATTCTCATAGGGCACAGGCTTGCTGGCTATCTCTGCGGTGGCCTCATTCACTTCAGCTCCGGCGTCCTCGAGCATTGCCTCGAAAGCTTCGGCGCGCGTCTTGTTTTCTCGATCGGCCCCATGCGCCTCGAGAAGAGGAATGGTCGTGCCGTCATCCTCCAGGTGATAGCGACCAGCATGGTCTGGGCCGATCACATAGAATCCGATTGGTTCACCGCCGAAACCGTCAAACGCTGTACTGACGGCAAGCCCGGCAGGAACCTCTCTGATTCGAATCTCATCGCAGAACGCTCTGCAGAGTTCCTCTTTCACAGCCCCAGTTCGCCTTCTCTGTTGTGAAGCCGGAAAAACCTGGCCGCGGCGTTCAAGGCCTGGTCGTCATTCGCAACGCCAAACCTGGCATTCCTTGGACTGGATGTGCTTCTCCAGGCTTTGGGAAACCTCCGTTGCCAAGGATGTCGCATCACGCCCGCTGGAGCGTCTTCAATATCGTCGCATGTGGCGAGTAGATGCCAGCCGGGGTGCGTCCCATGAAACTCATACTGCGCGATCACAGTCATATCTCGACCATGGTCTTGTGCCAGCACGGAACGATACTGCTCCTTGTCGAGTCGGTAGGCTATGAACAGCCGAAACGAATGCCCCAGTGCTTCGAAAGTCACAACCCGCCAGCGATATGCAGGCAGCCTGTATGCCCGATCGCGTGACTTGGACAAAGGGAAGGCTGTCCGAGGGACCTTACTTCCCTCCTGCCAGTTGCCCCAGTCAAATCCTGACTTCTCTGCCTTGAGTATGTCCTTAAGACGCATAGCGGATGACTATTGGCCCTTTCGAGCGGTCGCGGCAATAGGCCGTCAAGGGTGGCCCCCTTCCAATCTGGTGTAGACTAGCAGGCGCGCAAGGCTGTCAGCCGTCTCGCCGTCCGGTTCTCCCGTAACCGCGTCCGGTCGGAAGTGTCGCTGGAATGCCCGCAGGACCGCACGCGTCTGATCGTCCAAGACACCTGTCGGCTCTAGGCAGTAGCCGACGTAAGCCAGTTGGCTCTGCAGGCAGGCGATGTCGGGCGTCTCGTCGGCCGCACCGCCGCTGGCCTCAGGCCAGACCCCAATCCCTTCGGCCGCCAGGCGCCGCCAGTCGAACAGCTCGCCGGGGTCTTCCTTGCGCAAGGGGGCGACGTCGGCGTGGCCGAGCACGCGGGCCGGCGGGATCGGGTGGCGGGCGAGGATGTCCTTTGCGAGATCGATCAGCGCCAGCATCTGCGGCTCGGGGAAGGGGCGGTAGCCGAACTCGTGGCCGGGGTTGACCAGCTCGATGCCGATCGAGCGGGCGTTGATGTCGCGGGCGCCGGCCCAGCAGGCTTCACCGGCGTGCCAGGCGCGGCGCTCTTCGGGGACCAGGCGGTGGCTGCTGCCGTCCTCGTCGATCAGGTAGTGGGCGCTGACCTCGGCGGCCGGGTCGCGCAGGCGGGCCAGGGCTTCGGCGGCAGTGGGCATGCCGGTGTAGTGCAGCAGCAGGATGTCGATCGGGCCGCCTTCGGGCCGCGCGTCGTGGTTGGGCGAGGGCGAGTCGATCATATGCGCTCGGCCTCCGGCGCCGTGGTGCGCGGCCGGCGGATCAGGATGATCGCGACCCCGGCGACGGTCAGCAGGCCGCCCAGGGCGAGCGGCCAGGTGAAGGCCTCGCCGAGGAAGAACACGCCGGCGAAGACGCCGATCGGCGGCACCAGCAGGGTGAAGGGCATGGCCTGGTTGATGTCGTACTGCCTGAGCAGCCAGGCCCAGGTGCCGTAGCCGATCACCACCACGGCGACCGACTGGTAGAAGACCGCCGCGGCGATGCGCCAGTCGGCGGCGGTCAGCGCGGCCCACTGGCCGTCCTCCAGCAGCCAGGAGCCGAGCAGGAGCTGCGGCGTGGCGAAGAGCGCCATCCAGGCGTTCAGGGTCATGCCGCTGACCCCCTCGAGCCGCTTGATCTGGATGTTGGCCACCGACCAGCACATGGCGGCGGCCAGCACCAGGGCCAGCGCGCCGTACTGGCCGCCGAGGCGCGGCTCGCCGGCGATCAGCCCGACCCCGCCGAAGGCGATGGCCATGCCGAGCAGACGGCGCCAGCCGGGTCGGTCGCCGAACACGAAGGCGGCGAGGACGGCCGCGAAGGGCACCTGGAGCTGGATCGCGATCGCCGCCGTGGCGGCGTCGATGCCGCGGAGCCCGGTGAACATCAGCGCGAAGTGCAGGAAGCCGAGGGTGAAGGAGATCAGCAGGACCTCCCGCCAGCGGCCGTGCGGCAGCGGCACGAAAGGCAGCAGCAGCAGGGCGACGACGGCGAAGCGCAGGGCGACCAGCAGCAGCGGCGGCACCTGCAGCAGCGCGGTCTTGGCCACGGCGAAGTTGAGTCCCCAGAGCAGCATGATGCCGCAGAAGAGCGCGATGTGCAGCGGCCGCACCGCCAGGCCGACGCCGAGTGCGTTCGAGGCGCTCATGACGCGCCGCCCGCGGCCAGCGCCTCGCGGCGGCTTTCGAGCTCGAGCCAGCGTTCCTCCGCCGACGAGAGGGCCTCGCGCGTGCGTTCGAGGGCAGTGCCGGCCTCGGCGAAGGCCGCGGGGTCGCGGCGATAGAGGTCCGGGTCGGCGAGCTTGGCTTCCAGGGCGGCGGCCTCGGCCTCCAGCCGCGCGATCTCGTCCGGTAGGGCGTCGAGCGCGCGCGCGTCCTTGTAGCTGAGCTTGCCGGGGGCGCTGCGCGGCTTGGCCGGGGCCGGGCGCTCGACGCGCTTGGCGGCGCGCTCCGGCTTGGGCTCGGCGCCTCGGCGCTTGGCTTCGTAGTCGCGGTAGCCGCCGACATGCTCGGCGATCCGGCCGCCGCCTTCGACGGCGATGACGCTGCCGACCAGCCGGTCCAGGAAGTCGCGGTCGTGGCTGACCAGCAGCAAGGTGCCCTCGTAGCCGTCGAGCACCTCGACCAGCAGGTCGAGCGTCTCCATGTCGAGGTCGTTGGTCGGCTCGTCCATGACCAGCAGGTTGCTCGGCCTGGCGAAGAGACGCGCCAGCAGCAGCCGGCTCTTCTCGCCGCCCGACAGGCTGCGCACCGGCTGCCGGGCCTGGCCCTCGTCGAACAGGAAGTCGCGCAGGTAGCCGACCACGTGGCGCTGCCGGCCGCGCACCATGATCGAGTCGCCGCCGCCGGGCACCAGGCTCTGCCAGAGGGTCGCCTCGGGATCGAGGCTCTCGCGGCGCTGGTCGAAGGTGACGATCTCGAGGCCCTCGCCGTGCCGCAGCCGGCCGGAGTCCGGCGCCAGGGCACCGGTCATCAGCCGGACCAGGGTCGTCTTGCCGGCGCCGTTGGGGCCGATGACGCCGATGCGGTCGCCGCGCCGGATCCGGGTCGAGAAGTCGCGCACGATGGGCAGCGCGCCGCCGTCCTCTTGCTCGAAGCTCTTGCTCAGCGCCTCGGCCTCGATCACCAGGCTGCCGCCGCGCGCCGCCGCGGCGCTTTCGAGCGCGGCCCGGCCGGGCGCGCTCAGCCATTCGGCGCGCGTCTGCCGCAGCTCTTGCAGGCGCGCCAGGCGGCCCTGGTTGCGGCGGCGCCGGGCGGTCACGCCGCGTGCCAGCCAACGCTCCTCGCGGACGATCCGGCGGTCCAGCTTGTGCTTGGCCTCGGCCTCCTGGGCGGCGATTTCTTCGGCCCAGTCGTCGTAGGCGGCGAAGGGCTTGTCGAGCCGGCGCAGCCGGCCGCGGTCGAGCCAGAGCACCGCCCGCGCCAGGCGCTCCAGGAAACGCCGGTCGTGGCTGACCAGCAGCAGGGCGCCGCGAAAGCGCTCCAGCTCGCGCTCCAGCCATTCGATGGTCGGCAGGTCGAGGTGGTTGGTCGGCTCGTCGAGCAGCAGCACGTCCGGCTTGCCGAGCAGCGCCCGGGCCAGGGCCGCGCGCCGGCCTTCGCCGCCGGACAGCGTGCCGCAGCGCCGCTCGGCGTCGAGGCCGAGCTCTTCCAACAGGGCGGCGGCGTGCGGCGCGAGGCGTTGCGCTTCGGCCGGGTCGAGGCCTTCGAGGCCGCCGGCGACGTAGTCTTCGACGCTGAGCGCGGCGTCCGGCGCCGGGTCCTGCGGCAGGTAGGCGATGCGCGCGCCCGCCTGCAGTTGCCGCGTGCCGCCGTCGAGCGCGACCTCGCCGGCCAGGACCCGCAGCAGGCTCGACTTGCCGCAGCCGTTGCGGCCGACCAGGCAGAGCCGCTCGCCGGCCTGCAGGCGCAGCGAGAGACCCTGGAACAGCGGGCGTCCGGGCGCGCCGAGCGCAGCCTCCTGCAGGGCAATCAGGGGCTGGGACGCGGCCATGGCTCAGGCCTGGCCGCGGGCTTTGCGGATCTTGTCGTAGGCGGCGTTGATCTTGGCCAGCTTGTCGTTCGCCAGGTCGATGAACTCTTGCGGCAGGCCCTCGGCGACCAGCTTGTCCGGGTGGTTCTCCAGCACCAGCTTGCGGTGCGCGGCCTTGATGGCGGCGTCCTCGTCGTCGTGATTGACGCCGAGGATGGCGTAGGGATCGCCGTCGGCCGGGCCGACGTTGGCGCTGCGGATGCGCCCCCAGTCGGCCTCGTTGAAGCCGAACAGGCCGGCGACCTGCTCCAGGTAGGCGAGCTCGTCCTCGGACACCCGGCCGTCGGCGCGGGCGATGTGGAACAGGCCGTCGAGCAGCTCTTCCAGGACCGCCGGGTTGTCGCGGAACAGCCGGCCGATCTGCTTGGCATAGGGCTCGAAGCCGCGCGCGTCCTTGCGCGCCTGGTTGAACAGCCGGCCGACGTTCTTCATCTCGTCCGGCGGGATCTGGAAGACTTCCTTGAAGGCGCTGACCTCGTCCGGCGTCACCCGGCCGTCGGACTTCGCCAGCTTGGCGCCGAGCACGATGACGCCGATGGTGAAGGCGATCTGCTTGGTGCCGGCGTCGGCCCGCACCTCGGCACCGTCGTCGCCGGCCGCCTCCGCGTCGGCCGTGCGTGCGTCCCCGGCCATCTTGTCGACGGCATGGCCGGCCAGCGCGCCGAGCAACGCACCGATCGGCCCGCCGAGCGCAAAGCCGGTGGCGCCACCGAGGATCTTGCCCCAGATGCTCATGTCGACGCGGTCTCGATGCCGTGGTGTCCCGCGCGGACCTTAGATCAGCCGCCCGGTCTTTGCACCGAGTTCTGCCCGGGCTTTAGAGCGTTTTCCGATCGGACGGCACCGGCCCGCTCCCCCTCCCGGCCACCCAATAGGATACTGCCGTGGGTGGCCGGGAGGGGGAGCGGGCCGGTGC